>DAOUHT010000001.1:0-7774 GCA_034428375.1 Dehalococcoidia bacterium
GAGGTAGGCAATGCTCACCGTCGAAGAGAACGAACGCCTGACGAGAGTCGGGCCAGGCACGCCGATGGGCGAACTTCTGCGCCGATACTGGCACCCCGTCGCCGCCGTCGCCCAGATGGAAGAGCAATCCACCAAAGACGTGCGCATCCTGGGTGAGGATCTCGTCCTGTACAAGGACCGGTCTGGAACGTACGGCTTGATCGATCGGTACTGCGCCCACCGCCGGGTCAACCTCGCCTACGGCATCCCCGAGGCGCGCGGCCTCCGCTGTATGTACCATGGCTGGCTCTACGACGAGACCGGCCAGTGCATCGAGCAGCCCTTCGAAGAGACCGTCCACCCGGACGGACGTTTCAAGGAGAAGGTGAAGGTCGCGGCGTACCCCGTCCAGGTGCTCAGGGGCATGATATTCGCGTACATGGGCCCTTCCCCTGTGCCGCTCCTCCCGATGTGGGAACCGTTCACGTGGGACGACATCTGGTGCGAGGTCGCGCTCGCGCCGCTGCCGTGCAACTGGCTCCAGTGCCAGGAGAACTCGCTGGACCCGGTGCACCTGGAGTGGTTGCACGGCTACTGGGGTGTTCGCCAGCAGCACGACAAGGCGGTGCGTCTCGGGCTGGCGAAGGCCGAGGAGTTCGGCGTCATCCCCAGGCCGCACCAGAAGATCGGGTTCGACATGTTCGAGTACGGCGTCATCAAGCGCAGAGTCGTCGAGGGCACCACCGAGGACGACGCCGACTGGGCCATCGGTCACCCGGTCATGTTCCCGCAGATCCTGTTCGTGGGCAGCACGGTGCGCGGCTCGCTGCAGTACCGGACCCCCATTGACGATGAGAACTGCCTGCACATCACCTGGTTCTTCCTGCGTACGGCGCCCGGGCAACCCGTGGTGCCCCAGGAGCAGATCCCGTACTACCACGTGCCGCTCTACGGCGAGGACGGCCGCCTCATCGAGGACCTGGTGAACCACCAGGACTTCGTCGCGTGGATCACGCAGGGCGTTATCCCCCCGCGCCACCGCGAACACCTCGGCGAGTCTGACCGTGGCGTCATCTTCTACCGCAAGCTCCTCATGGAGCAGATGGACATCGTGGCCGACGGCGGCGAGCCGATGGGCGTGGTGCGTGACCCAGAAGTCAACAAGTGCATCGACCTGCCGCTGGAGAAGTGGCCGGCACTGAGCAACCCTGCGCGGATGGCGCAGTATGCCCCCTCGCAGGCGGGTCAGAGCCGTGAGCACATCGAGCGGCTCGAGGAGTTCCTCCGCCCCTGGGCGGACGCGCCGCCCTGGCAGGAAGCCGCGGTCTCCTGACCGCGCACCGCCGGCATGACCGAGGCCGCCGGTGAACCGCTCACCGGCGGCCCTGCTCCGCAGCCCCACGGCCCGCGGCCTCGGCAACCTGTACGCGGGAACGCTCATCTCCGGCTCCGGCTGGGCGATGGTGCTGCCGGTAACGCCGGTGCTCGTCGACCACTTCGGCGTGAGCCCCGGCCTCGCTGCCCAGGTCGTCACTGCCTACGCGCTCGGGCGGTTCTTCGGTATCCCCGGCGCGGGGGTACTGGTCGACCGCTTCGGCACCCGGAAGATGCTCATCGGCGGACCAGGACTCGTCCTGCTCGGCGCGCTCGTCGGCGCGGTCACGCCGTGGTTCTGGCCCATCCTCCTGGCTACGTTCGTCGTAGGCATAGGGGACAGCCTCTGGGCGCTCGGACGTGAGATCGCCGGCATCGACCTCGTGCGTCTCGACCAGCGCGGCAGGGTGCTCAGCGGCTTCCATGGGATGCACTCCGGCGCGCTGGCCATCGGCCCGCTGCTCGGCGGCTTCCTCGCGGAGACCATCGACTTCAGGGCGACGTTCCTGGGCTTCGCTGCGCTCACCGGCGTCGCCGTCGCCCTCGGCCTGTTCGCCCACGACACCTACGCCCCGAAGTCATCCAGGCCCACGGACGCGCCCGCCCGCACCGGACTCATCGGGCGCGTGCGGGACCTCGTCGACCTGTTCAAGCAGATCGAGCCCGGCCTGCGCCTGAGCTACTGGGTGTTCGTTCTCGCCACGTTCGCGGGCTTCACCTTCCGCATCACGCTCCAGAGCGTCCTGCCGCTGTACGCGGACGAAGAGCTGGGCCTCTCGCCCACCCAGATCGGCTTCCTCTTCTCGATATCGGGCGGCGTGGTGTTCGCGATGATCGTTCCGGCGGGGTTCGTGCTCGACAAGCTCGGCCGGAAGTGGGCGACGGTTCCGAGCACGTTCCTGCCGGGAGTCACGTTCCTGCTCATGCCGTTCGCGGAGACGTACGCGCACGTCGTGGTGCTGGTGAGCTTGATGGCGGTGTGCAACGGACTCTCGCTCGGCTCGCTTGCCGCGAGCACCTACGACGTCCTGCCGGACCACGTGCGGGGCCGCCTGCAGGCGTTCCGGCGGACGGTCGCGGAAGTGGGAGGCGTCGGCGCACCGCTGATGGGTGGGCTGCTCATCAACACGGTCGGCCCGACCGCGCCCTTCCTCGCCTACGCGCCGGTCCTCCTCATCGCCGGCCTGCTGCTGGCGTTCGCCACCAGGGAGACGCTCGCCAAGCGCAGGTCCTGACCCAAGGTTCACCCCCGTCCTTGCCTTCCCTCATCGAGGGGGAAGGGGTCAGGGGTCTAGACCGGCAGGCTCGATACGTGTGTCGAATTCACCGTGATGCGCCCACCGCCGGGCTCCGTCACCGTGAACGAGGCGTGGATGCGCCCACGCTCGATGGGGGAGGGCGAGAGTCCGCGTTCGGCAAATTCGGCGTGCGTCTCGTCCAGGTCCTCCACCATCAGGTCGAACGGCGCGTCCCCCGCGCGGGCGTTCTCATCGGCAACCAGCACGAGGTGTGTCCCGCCGCGCAGCTCGAAGATGGCGACGGACTCGTTGCGGAACATCGGCCTCATGCCGAGCCGCTCCATGAACGTCTGCGACTCCGTGAGCGTGGAGGTCGCCATGCTGACGTGTCCCACCCAGACCGGCGGCCTGCTCTCGTTCTGGTCTGTGCTCATCGCTCCATCTCCTCCGGCTTCGCTTGCGGAGGAGGCGAGTCGTCTCCTCCCAGGAATGCCTTCAACTGTTCCGCCGAGCCGCGGCTCATGCCCTTTACGTCTGCCAGCTCGTCGACGCTTGCGGCGCGGACGCCTGCGGCACTCCCGAAGCGGCGTATCAGTTCGCGGCGGCGTTTCGGTCCGATGCCGGGCGCGTCGTCGAGCCGCGAGCGCGTCGCGGCCCGTGAACGCCGCTGGCGATGGTACGTGATGGCGAAGCGGTGCGCCTCGTCCCGCACGCGCTGCACGAGGTACAGCCCCTGCGATCGCCGTGGAAGCAACACGGGTTCCGGCACGTGCGGCAGGAACACCTCTTCCTCGCGCTTCGCCAGCGAGCAGAGCGGGATGTCCGTCAGCCCCAGCTCCAGGAATACCTGCTGCGCCGCGTTCAGGTGTCCCTTGCCCCCGTCGATGATGACGAGGCCGGGCACGAATCCGAACGAGTTCTGCGATTCGCGCCCGTCGTCCGGCGGCCCTTTGGTCTCATCGGCATCGGAGGGCAGGGGAGCGCTTGCCCCGGCCTCCGCCTCGGCCCGCCGCTGCTCGCCCAGCCGCCGGAAGCGCCTGCGCAGCAGCTCCTGCATCGAGGCGTAGTCGTCTATCCCGCCAACGCCCTTGATCTGGAACCTGCGGTAGTGCCCGCTCTTCGGGCGTCCGTTCTCAAATACGACCATGCTGCCGACCGAGTTCGTGCCCTGGATGTTGGAGATGTCGTAGCACTCGATGCGCCGCGGCAGCTCCGGCAGGCTGAGCGCCTCCTGCAATTCTGCCAGCGCCTGCAGCACCTTGTCCGACTCGTGCAGCCACTGGATGCGCCGCTGCGTCAGCGCCTCTACAGCGTTGGCCGCCGCCATCTGCACGAGTTGCCGCTTCTCGCCCCGCTGGGGGCGGTAGATCGACACTCGCCTGCCGCGCTTCCCGCTGAGCCACGCGGCGATGGCCTCAGCGTCCTCGATGTCGTGCTGCATCAGCAGCGTCCCTGGAACGTCCGTGGACGCTTCGTAGAACTGCTGGACGAAGTGCTCCAACAGGGCAGGCTCGTCCTCCGCCTCGCCTCCTTCCATCACGAAGTGGTCGCGTCCGATCAGCTTGCCGCGGCGCACGCGGAAGAGTTCGACCCACGCCTCGCCCTTGTCGTACGCGAGCGCGATGACGTCCGAGTCTTCGTTCCGGTTCGATACGACTTTCTGGTTCTGCGAGACGGACTCGATGGCGCGAAGCTGGTCGCGCAGGGCGGCGGCGAGCTCGAACTCGAGGGCCTCTGAGGCGCGCTCCATGTTCACGCGCAACTCCATCTCCACGCTCTCGGAGTCGCCCTCGAGGAACCGCAGCACCTGGCGTATCACCTCGCCGTAGCCGCCTGCATCCACCACCCCGATACACGGGGCTACGCAGCGATGGATGAAGTATTCCAGGCAAGGGCGCTCGTCGTTGCCGGTGATGACCTTTGTGCAGGAGCGGTAGGGGAAGAGCTTCTTGAGCAAGTCCATCGTTTTGCGGACGGAACTGGCGCTGGCGAACGGCCCGAAGTAGCGCGCGCCGTCGGCCAGCACCCGGCGGGTGAAGTAGACCTGCGGGAACTCCTCCGCGAGGTCAATCTTGATGTAGGGATAGGTCTTGTCGTCCTTGAGGCGGGCGTTGTAGAAGGGCTTGTGCTGCTTGATGAGCAGGTTCTCCAGCAGCAGCGCCTCCTGCACCGACTCGGTGACGATGAACTCGAAGTCCGCGATGTGCCGCACCATCGCCTGGATGCGGGGCTCCTTGCCGTACGGCGTCTGGAAGTATGAGCGTACACGGTTGCGGAGGCTCGCGGCCTTGCCGACGTACAGGATCCCCCCGCCGGCGGACTTCATCAGGTAGACGCCGGGCTGTGCGGGCAGGGCACCGAGGCGGTTCGCGAACTCGGGCGCGCGCGGCGCTGTTCGGACACGGGTCGTCATGCTCCAAGTGTACCGCGTGCGCGCTTTCCGCCGTCAGGGCAGGGCCAATCGGAGTCTCGTCCTGCCCGCAGGTATCTGCCGGGCGAGGAGATGTAACCTTGCTGTAACCGGTAGATTAACGCAATGCTAACCGGCTGAAATCCTGGCAGCGCCTATTGCATAATCTGTCTGGCGCTGTTAGATTACCTTAGTGGTAGACGCGGACGAGAATACGGGGAAGTACCCCATCAGTGTGGTCGCGAGACTCACTGGCGTGCCGGAACACCGGCTCCGCGCGTTCGAGTCAGCAGGGCTCATCGAGCCCGAGCGTACAGAGGGAGGTACGCGGCTGTATTCGGACGTCGATGTCGGTCTGGTGATACGCATAGCGGAGTTATCCGACAAAGGCGTCAACTACGCGGGTATCCGAGAGGTACTTGACCTGGAAGCCCTGGTGCAAGCCGAGGCTTCGGAAGAGAACCCGGACAGCGAGGAGAACGAAGAAGGAACAGAATAACGCTTTGGCGCCTCGGCTCCGGTAGGGGATACGACCCCCGCCGGTCCGCTCCAGTCCCGGGCGGACGCCCCAAACCGAGCACGCGTTCACTCCTGAACGAGCGTGCTCGTACTTGGTATAGCGCATAGCACAGCCCAAGCGAGAGGGAAGGAACAGAGATGGATTGGGTAGTGTTATCGTTGGCTAGCGCAGTTGCTTTCACCGCCTACTCGGTGATCCAGAAGCGCGTGTTGGACCGCCATGTAGACGGGGCGGTGACCTTTGCGGCGCTCGCGTGCATCCCGCACGCGTTCATCGCAAGCGTTATTCTGCTCGTGGCCCCTCCGGACTGGTTCTCGTGGCCTGTCCTCGCGATGGCCATCGCGGGAACCCTGCACGCAGCCATCCAGCTGTTGAGCAGCTATGCGTTCCGCAGGGAATCCGACATCTCCCGTATCGTCCCGATCTTCGATGCGTACCCGCTGTTCGTGTTGGTCATGGCGGTGGTGGTGCTTGGCGAATCGTTGACGCCACTGAAGGCAGGCGCGGCGCTCCTCGTGGCCTTCGGCGTTATGGTCGCGTCGTGGCATCAGTCGCTACCGGGCGCGCGTATCAAGCTGAACCGCTCCTTGCTGGCCATACTGGGCGCGGCCCTCGCCATAGCGATCTACTCCGTGCTGGCGAAGGCAGTGATAGGCCAGATGTCCATCTGGCAGATGTACGCGGTCTCCTGGGCGTTCTCCATCCCCTGGCTGGCAGGTATGGCGTGGTTCAGGAACCGCGCCGGCCTGCGAGAGGCCCTTGCTTCGAGGCCAGCGCTCATCTCTACGGGCGTGGCGCAGGCCATAATCCTCTTCGCGTTCATGGTGTCGTTCATGGCGTTCGAACAGGGCCCGGTGTCCCTGAGCACCGCGATCATGTCGACGAGGCCCGTGCTGCTCCTGTTCTGGGTGGCAGCGAGCGGGATGAGCGTACGCGCCGTCCTCGGCAAGCGGGAAGGGCGCTCTCGCTGGGTGTCCGCTTCGATGGTGACGGCCGGTGTCGGAGTGATGGCGGTATAGGGCATCCTCCAGGGTTGATGATGACGGAGGCCGGGCAGTGTTGCCCGGCCTCCGTTGTATGCATGCCGGGCCATCCTCAGCCCCCAGGGAGCGGTGAACGGATACAATGCTCCCGATACCACAGGAGGGGCGCACATGGGCAAGGTTCTCTTCAGCGTCGGCGGGAGCTCCGGACTCGAATGGAGCGATTTCCTGCACATATGCCAGACATGCGATGAACTCGGGTTCCACGGGTTCTATCCATCGGACCACCTGATGCAGATCAACCCGGGCCGGGGAACGACTCCGGCACGGCTCGACGGTCTGACCGTGATGGCGGCGATGGCCGGCCACACGAAGAGCCTTCGGCTTGGCATGCTGGTGATAAACAACAACTTCCGCCACCCCGTCATAACGGCAAAGATGGTCAATACCATCGACCACGTATCCGGTGGACGGGCGGAGCTGGGCATCGGGAGCGGCAACGTCAAGCACGAGTTCGACGTCCACGGCATCCCGTTCCCTCCGTTCAAGGAGCGCGCCGACCGGCTCGACGAGGCGCTCTCCGTCATCAAGGCGATCTGGACCGAGGAGCCTGCATCGTTCCAAGGGACGTATTACTCGCTGGACGAAGCACCGCAGATGCCGAAGCCGGTGCAGCAACCGCACCCGCCCATCATCGTCGGGGGGCGCGGCCAGCGGACGATGCAGATCGCGGCGAAGCACGCCACCGACTACAACCAGATCGCTCCATTGGAAGAGGCGAAGGTCAACCTGAGCCGGATGCAGGCGGTCTGCGACGAGGCGGGGCGGGACTTCTCCGGCATGCGTCACTCCATACAGATACAGATCAAACTGAGCGACGACGCATCCGAGATCGAGGCGACCGTTGCCCGGGGCGCGACGCTCGCGACGCAGGAGACCTCCTACTATGCAACGCCGGAAGAGCAGTTTCGCGACAGCATGCTGCTCGGCTCGCCCGCGGCAATCACAGAGCAGTTGGGCAAGTGGGTCGATGCTGGCGTAGACCACTTCATCCTGATGACGCCTCGTCCGTTCGATGCCCGTGTCATGGAGCGCTTCGCGCAGGAGGTCGCTCCGCAGTTCGCGTAAGCGGCGGGCGGACCGAGGAGAGGAGAGACGAGCACCATGCCCGGCTACTGGCTGTTCAAGTCCGAACCGACGACTTACTCCTACGACGACCTCGTGAACGATGGCGTTGCCGAGTGGGACGGCGTTCGCAACTTTCAGGTGC
>DAOUHT010000002.1:0-11207 GCA_034428375.1 Dehalococcoidia bacterium
GTCCTTCGGCGCCGTTGCTATGCAGGCAGACGATCCCCTGGACCTGGAACGGCTGCTCCCGCTCGCCCTGGACCAGCAGGCGCCGGTAATCATCGACGTGCCCGTCCACGACGTTTCATTCGCACGCGCCAGGCAACACGCCATGCTGCCCAAGGTAGCCTGGACACAACCCCAGGAAGGGCTCATCCAACCCTGAGCCCTGTCGTTCCTGCGCAGGCAGGAACCTCGCAGCCCTGCCCGTATTCCCTTGCCCGCTGGATGGGAGAAGGGAAGGGGATGAGGGTTAGCGGAGCGTCTATCTCACCCCGCCCTTTATCTTCGCCACGCTTCCCGCTATCCTACCGCTCGAATTCCCACCTCTTCAGGAGGCCTCGACTATGGTGGACGTAGGTCAGTCGGCCCCGGACTTCACACTGAAAGACCAGAACGGAGAGGACGTCTCCCTCGCCAGTTTCAAGGGCGAGAAGTGGGTCGTCATCCACTCCTTCCCCGCCGCATTCACAGGCGGCTGAACGACGCAGACCGCTACCTTCAACCGTGCGTTGAAGTCGTTCGAAGAGAAGGGCGCACACGTCCTCGGCCTCGGCGCCGACGCCCGCCCCGCCCTCAAGTCGTGGGGGACCAACCTGGGCGGACTCGGCCACTCCCTCCTGTCGGACTTCTGGCCCCACGGCGAAGTCGCCCGGGCCTACGGCATCTTCAACGAAGACTCCGGCATGTGCATCAGGTCGATCTCCATCATCGATCCGCAGGGGACCGTCCGCTACCACCAGACCTACCAGGGCGTCCTCCCCGACCCCAACGTCATCCTTGAAGAGCTGAGCAAGCTCCAGGGATAGGCGCAGCAGCAACGAGCTGTACGGAAGGGGCTGCGGCGGCGCAGCCCCTTCTTGTTCCTGACAAAGACACGATGACATCCCACAGCGAAGCGGACCTCAAGCGCACCCCGTTCGCCGAAGGCGACGTTGCCATGGTCTACGACCAGCGCAAGCGCCGCTACCGCGTCGAGCTCAGGAGCGGCGCGCTCGTCGAGACCCACCTCGGCTACGTCACCCACGACGACATCATCGGGCGGCACGAGGGCTTCTTCCTCGTCACCAACAAGGGCCACCGCCTCTTCATCCTCCGCCCGCCGTTCGCCGACGCCGTGAAGGAGTTGCCGCGCCAGAGCCAGGTAATCTACCCCAAGGACCTCGCCGCCCTCCTGATGCACGCCGACATCTACCCCGGCGCTCGCGTCATCGAGGTCGGGCTCGGCTCGGGCGCCGCCTCAGCGGCCCTCCTCCGCGCTGTTGGCCCGGAAGGCTCGGTCGTCTCGCACGAGGTCCGCGAAGAGGTCGTCGAGGCGGCGCAACGGAACGTCGCCCACCTCGCGCCCGGCGTGGCGAACCACCGCATCGTCCTCGGCAACGCCTACGCCGACGGCTTGGGCATAGACGAGGCCGACCGCATCGTCGCCGACGTGCCCGAGCCGTGGCAGCTCATCAACGCCGCCGCAGACGTGCTGCGAACAGGCGGCGTATTCGCCGCCTACCTCCCCACCGTCCTGCAGGTGCACGAATTGATGATGCGCCTCACTCGCGACGACCGCTGGCACATGGCGGAGGCGTTCGAGCTACTGGAGCGCCCCTGGCACTTCTCCGAGACCAGCGCCCGCCCCGACCACCGCATGGTCGGCCACACCGGCTTCATCGCCACCGCCCGCCGCAGCAAGCCACCCCCGCGCAACGTGTCATGCTGAGCGAAACGTATTCACCTGCCCCAACCGCCTCCAGCCCCGAACGGCATATGCCGCACTCCCGCGAGTGGCGCAGGCGCGGACTCCGGCTGACTCACTCCGAGCACCCCGTCGGTGGGCCCATCCTTGGCGAACGCCAACACCCTGAATCCGCCCATCCCCTCATCGTCCACGAGCACGTCGATACCGTGCAGGTTCGCCATGCGCTCGATGCGGCTCAGCCCGCTCCGCTCAGCAATCTCCGCCCGATAGCCATCGATGCCAAGCGACCGCAGCCACTCGGCCTGCGACATCTCCCCCGCCGCCGCGAATCCCGCCGCGATCGCCGCTGACCGCACGGATGTGAATTCCACGTGCGCGCTGATGTCCTGCCTCCCCACGCCGAAGTACGGGTTCATCCCCAGCGTGTGGCCCGAGTAGCAGCGCAGCGTCCCCGCACGGCGGAACTCGTCGTAGTAGACCGCCGCCTCGTGACCGTAGTCCACCAGCAGCAGGTACCCGCGCTCGATGGCGGCGAACGCCTCTCGCAGCCACGCTTCCCGCGCAAGGCTTACCTCGGTCCGATAACCCTCGGAAAGCGTCACACTCAGGTTGTCGAGCCGCTCAGCCAGCGCCGGAGTGGACGGCTCGCCCGCCACCTCGACGAAACCTCCCTCCGATGCGGCGTCCACGAATAATTCGCGCAGTTGTCCACCCTCCAGTGTGACGCGGTGGACGGGCATGGCGTCGAGCAACTCATTCGCGAGCACGACCCCGCTGCCGCCCAGAACAGGGACAGCGCCTGAACGTATCCAGCGGTGAGGGAAATCCAGAGGCGGTTCGCGCAGGTCGACAGCCGTGTACGTCAACGCATCCGGGATACCGCCCTCGAGCATGCGTGCGTGCTCGACAACGTCCAGCGCAAGCGTGCCGTTGCCCGCACCCGCCTCGATAGCATTGAAAAGCGCCGGGCTGCCGAGCGCACGCCACATCGTGAGCAGTTGCCGGGCAACGAGAGCTCCGAAAGCCGGATGTGCGAGCGGCGCGGTGTAGAAGTCGCCGAGGGGGCCGAAGGAGCGTCGCGACGCGTAGTAGCCGCCATCGGGCCAGTAGAGCGCGACCTCCATGAATTCGGCAAACGTGATGGGACCGCGCAACGCGATGCGTCTGCGGGCCTCGGCGTCAGCGCCGGTGGGAGTGAACAAGCCTGTCATGCGCAGAGGCCAAGCGATGAGTGCATTGAGAACCTCGCCAAGCCATCATCGGTCCGTCCGTGCATCGATCCGTTCGTGGTGGGCCTGTCGAACCACAGCACCGCATGGAGCGGGGAGTGTAGAGGGGCTCTGCCCCTCTGCCGGGGATGTGGGGGTGTCCCCCACAATCGTTCGGGCGGGTGGGCGGGAAGAACTACGCCGCGCCAGGCGCTGTCATCCCGAGGTCTGGCTGGCCGTTACCGCGGGTTGCGGTTGACGTGGCTGCCTTCCGATTCCCAACTGGTGATCTTTATAGAGTTCCTGAATTCGCGGGTCTCCCCGCACCGCTTGCACGTGCCGTAGCTGGTGGGCCCGTTCGGGCTCTCTATGGCCCAATGGTGCGCACAGCCGGGCTCCAACTCGGCAACTTCAATCCCCTGCTGGGTCATAACGCTCCGTGCCTCCCTCTCCTGGCAGAGTCTAACCTCGTTGGTCCAAGGGAACGAACTCGAGGTCTATCGGTCCGTCGTATCTCATCTGCGGCCTGATGAGCATGTTCTTGTCCTGTTGTTCCAGCACCTGCGCCACGTATCCGGGAACACGCGCGACCGCGAAGATGGAGATGAACAGGTCTTCCGGTATCCCCAGCAGGTAGTAGACGGAGCCGGCCCAGAAGTCCACGTTCACGCATATCCCGCGCTCCGCGTACGGGCGCATGTACTCTTCCACCCTGCTGAGGATCTGGAACCACTTCGGGTCCCCCATCCTCTCCGCCAGTCGGCGCGAGCCCTCGCGCAGGTGCCGGGCCCGCGGGTCCTCCGCGCGGTACACGGCATGCCCGAAGCCCATGATGCGCTCGCGGCGCTCGTGCTTCCCGGCGAGGTACGCATCCACGTTGTCGACCTCGCCGATCTCCAGGGCCATCTTCATAACGCCCTCGGCAGCACCGCCGTGCAGCGGGCCCTTCAGCGTGCCGAGGCCGGTCACGATCGCGCCGTGAACGTCCGCCAGCGTGCTCGCCGTGACGCGGGCTGCGAAGGAGGAGGCATTGGAGCCGTGGTCCAAGTGGACGATGAGGTCATTATCCATGAGGCGGGCGGTCTCGTCGTCAGGACGCTCGCCGAGAAGCATGTAGAGGAAGTTAGCTGCGTGGGAGAGTGAAGGGTCGGGGGCGATGGGGGCCTTGCCAGAGCGGATGCGGTGGTGCGCTGCCACGATGGTGGGAGTCTGCGCGGTGATCCTCATTCCCTTCCGTAGTGTGGCCTCGTGGGAAACGTCGTCAACGTCCGGTTGGAATGCGGCAAGAGCGGAGATTGCGGTGCGGAGGACGTCCATGGGATGTCCGTCCTTCACGCGTTCGATGATTTCCAGCACACCCTGCGGGACTTCGCGGTTCTGACAGAGCTCGGCGTTGAACGCATCCAGTTCGGCCCGCGTCGGGAGATGCTTCACGAGCATGAGGTGCATGACTTCCTCGAAGCTCGCATGCTCGGCCAGGTCGTGGATCTCGTAGCCCCGGTAGATGAGGCGGCCCACGTCACCGATAACAAGGCTGGACTCAGTGGACTCGAAATAGACGTCCCTGAGCCCGCGCTTAAGCTCGATCTCCTTCTGGGCCATGCAGCCTCCCTCCGTTGTCCCGGGCGTGATGTGCGCCAGCCCGGATGCGCCGCGTAACAGCCCGCGGCGCGTGTGTCCCCCGCTGATCTCAGGCACAAATCAGCCCCTTCTCCATTGGGGGATGCGGAGCGGGGCTGCATGGACGCAGAACAGAGACAACATCCGCGCCAGATGCCTGATTCGCTTCGAGAATCCAACTCTCGCCAGACTCTCGCGCCTGTTCAGCGAGCATACTGCTGGCCTTTCGGCGGTGTCAACGCGCGCGCTCCTCGTCGCTCCCAGGCGGTTGCCCCCTGGCGCCCCTGTCTCATCTGACCGGAAACGCGCGAATCATGCCCGCCCGCCGGTATGGAGGATTCCGCCTTTCCTAAGTGGGTCGGATGGCTGAATCAGCCATAGTGCGACGGCGGATGTGCGGGAACCCCTGCCCTGCATGGGTGCCTTCACCGCATCGCTCCGATTGACACCCCGCCGTGCGCTCCGTAATCTACCTAGTTGGCGTGTGTCAGCCTGGCCGCTTGCTGCGCACGGTGCCTGACTGCGAAACCACCCGTCTCCGGGCTCATCTGACAGGAAGCAGTCAGGGAGGCTTACACGGAGGACTGAGACGATGGCCAGCCGAAGTGAGATTATCGTCCGCTTTGCCGGCGAAGGTGGCCAGGGAGTCGTAACCGCAGCAGAGATGCTGGCCCGGGCTGCCACCGGCGTCGGCTACCATGCGCTTACCTTCGCTACCTTCCCCTCGCAGATCCTTGGAGGCCCGACCTGGACACAGGCGCGCGTCTCCCGCACCCCGGTCGAGAGCCCGGGCGATGCCATAGACATCCTCGTCGCCTTCAACGACGAGGCCTACCACGAGCACCGCACCGAGGTCCACGACGGAGGCATCATCCTTCTCGACCCCTCCATCACCCCTCTCCCGGATGAACACCTCCGCTGCGTGACCGTCCCCTTCGACGAGCTCGCCAAGCAGACCGGCGAGTCCCGTGCAGCCAACATGGTCGTCATGGGCGGGCTCTCCAGGCTCATCAACATGCCGGTCCACTACTTCAAGGACTTCGTCTCCCAGCGGTTCGCAGGACGCGACAAGGTCGTCGAGGCCAACCACATAGCTCTCGACCTCGGCCTCGCCCACCTTGCGGAGGAAGACCCCATCAGTGACCTCGGCGAACCCGAGAAGCCGGACTACGAGCAGGTCTTCATCAAGGGCAACGACGCGCTCTCGGTAGGCGCGCTGCACGCCGGCATCGAGTTCTACTTCGGCTACCCCATCTCCCCCGCGACGCCCGTCCTCGTGTACATGGAGCGCAACCTCGTCGGCGAGGGCAAGTTCGCCTACCAGGCCAGTTCCGAGATCGAGGCCATCACCGGCATCATCGGTGCGGGCTTCGCTGGCAAGAAGTCCATGACCGCCACCTCCGGCCCGGGCTTCACGCTCATGGGCGAGGGCATCGGCCTCGCCTGGATGGCCGAGATCCCTTGCGTCATCGTTGACGTGCAACGCGGTGGCCCAGCCACTGGCCTCCCCACCAAGACCGAACAGTCGGACCTCAACGCCGCGCTCAGCCCCGCTCACGGCGACTCCTCCATCCCCGTTATCGCCGCGGGCAGTGTGGACGAGTGCTTCCTGGCCACCGTCCACGCATTCAACTGGGCCGAGCGCTACCAGGGCCCCGTCATCCTCCTCAGCGAGCACTCGCTCGCCGAGCGAGCGCAGAACATCCCGAAGCCTGACCTGGCCGCTATCCCCGTCGAGAGCAGAAACCTCTACAAGGGAGAGAACGGCTACCTCCGATACGAATCGCAGGAGATCTCCCCCTTCCCCGTTCCCGGCGGCGCGGGAGCATACGTCGCCAACGGCTCCGAGCACGACATCTACGGCGACACCACCCACCTCGCCAAGTACCACATCCACATGACCGAACGGCGCTTCGGCAAGCTCAAACTGCTGGAAGGCACCTACGAGAGCGACAACGCCTCCGCGTCGGTCGCCGTCATCCCGTGGGGCGGCTCCAAGGGCTCCGCGCGGGAAGCCTTCCAGCAGCTCAGGAGCACAGGCGTCGACATCGCGTGGTACTACACCATGTTCCTCAATCCCCTGCCCACCGCGCTGCTGGACGAGCTGCGCTCCAAGGACCTCGTCATCGTCCCTGAGCTCAACTACCAGGGACAGTTCGCGAGCGTCCTGCGCTCCCAGGGCGTCAAGGCAGAGGCCATCACGCAGTACACGGGCTTGCCGTTCCGCCCCACGGAACTCGGCGAGCGTATCAAGGCGCGCCTGGCCGGAGCCGGGCAGCCGCAGGCGGTGAACGCATGACAGGAACGGCCAAGAACCCCGAGTACGATTTCCTCTGGTGCCCCGGCTGCGGCGACTTCGGCGTGCGACGCGCCCTCGAGTTCGCCATGCGCGACTGGAACATCGAGCGCGAGGTACCGATGCACGACAACGTCGTCGTCGCCGGCATCGGCTGCTCCGGCAATCTCGTCCACCTGTACGAGGGCGAGCAGCCCTACGGCTTCCACGGCATCCACGGTCGCTCGCTCCCCCTCGCCCTCGGCGTGAAGATGGCGCGCGAGGACCTCAACGTCGTTGTCGTCGCAGGCGACGGCGACTTCCTCAGCATCGGCATGGAGCACATCGCTCCCCAGGCCTCCCGGAACCTCAACATCTGCGCCGTCATCATGGACAACGGCGTCTACGGCCTCACCAAGGGACAGTCGTCCCCCACCACCGTCGAGGACACCGTCACCAGTTCGACCCCCTACGGCAAGCTCGAGTCCACCCTCAACCCGCTGGACCTCTACCTCACCCTCGGCGTCACCTACATCGCCTCCGGCTACTCCACCAAGCCCCGCGACCTCGCAGGACTCATCAAGCGCGGCATGGAGCACACCGGCTTCTCCATCGTCCACGTCAACTCCCCCTGCACCACCTACAACGACACCTACGCCCTCCTCAAGGGCAACAAGGCGAAGGGCATCGATCCTCTGGCCTGGGAGATCCCCGACGACCACGACTCCACCAGCAAGAGCGCCGCGCGAGGCGTCATCGAGCAGGGCGGCGTCCCCCTCGGCGTCATCTACCAGGACGACTCCCGTCCCTCCCTCGACCAGCGCCTCGGCGCTGTCCGCGAGCGCGTCGCCGGCCGCTCGGCAGAGGACCTGCTGAACACCTTCGCCGTCTAACTCCACGCTGCAACCGCCTGATGTAGGGGCACCCCTTGTGGGTGCCCTTCGTCGTTCCCCGCGGAGGCAGGAACCTCGCCCCTGTCCCGTGTGGGGGCACTCCTCGTGGGCGCCCCTCGTCGTTCCTGCGGAGGCAGGAACCTCGCCCCTGTCCGGTCCGGTGTAGGGGCACCCCTCGTGGGTGCCCTTCGTCGTTCCTGCGGAGGCAGGAACCTCGCCCCTGTCCCGTGTGGGGGCACCCCTCGTGGGCGCCCTTCGTCGTTCCTGCGGAGGCAGGAACCTCGCCCCTGTCCCGTGTTAGGGGCATCCCTTGTGGGTGCCCTTCTTTGTGGCTACGCTGCAGCGACCGGATGACGTAACAGGTGAACAGGAGGCAACCATGGATTCCCCGACGGTGCGACGCGCGGCGGTGGCCCTGTTGGTTGCCTTGACGCTGGCGGCTATTGCCTGGGGCGTCAAGTCCCTCGTCGAGGCGTTTGCCATCCTGCACAGCACGCTGTCCTACTCCAGGATCATCAACCCCAGCGTGGACCCCAACGACAATCGCATCCAGATGCTCATCCTGGCTGCTGGCATCGTGGCCGTGCTGGCGATCGCGGGCTACGTCGTGTTCAGCAAGTTGCGGGATGCCGTGGATGATTCTGACGAGGAAGAGCTGGACGAGGAGGAAGAAGAAGACGACGAGGAGGTCCCTAGGGAGTAGCCCCTACCGCCACCCCCTGAAGCGCTCCTCGCGCCAGGGGTCGCCGCGCATGTGGTAGCCCAGCTCCTCCCAGAAGCCGGGGCTGTCCTGGGTCAGGAACTCGACGCCGCTCACCCACTTCGCGCTCTTCCACCCGTAGCGCGACGGCACCACGAGCCGCAGCGGCCCGCCGTGCTGCCCCTCGAGCGGAGCGCCGTCCATGCGGTGCGCGAAGAGCACGTCCGGCGAGCGCAGTGCATCGACGTCGATGTTCGCCGTGTAGCCGTCGTAGCAGTGCAGCATAACGAACCGCGCCGACGCCTTCGGCTGCGCCAGGTCCAACACGCGCGACGCCGGGACGCCCTCCCAGCCGACGTTGAGCCGGCTCCACTGCGTGACGCAGTGGAAGTCCGCCGTGACCTCGATCCGCGCGAGCGACTCCCACTCGGCCCACGTCAGCTCTGTTTCGCGCTCCACCTCGCCGAACAGCCGCAGCCGCCACGTAGCGAGGTCGATGCCGGGCGTGGGCCACATGCTCGTCACCGGCATCTTCGGCGTCACGTACTGGCCAGGCGGCACCCGGTCCTCCATCCCCTTCGGCACGCCGCGCCTGCCGAACGCCGCCGCAACCTGTCGGAACACTTCCACGCTCCCACCTCCGATTGTCTGGTCCCTTCCCCCTCGATGGGAGGCTGCCCGATCCCTTCCCCCTTGATGGGGGAAGGTTAGGATGGGGGTGACCACACCGCGCCCGCGCCCCATCCATATCATCCCCGTCGTTCCTGCGAAGGCAGGAACCTCGCAGCCCCCCCCCCGTAGGGGCGGTTCGCGAACCGCCCCTGCCCCACGAACAGGGTACACTGTCGGCGACCCCGAACGGCTCACCCATGGCAGAGAACCCCACACCGGCCGCCACGCACCCCGGCCACGCGCTGGAGCTGCGCGGCGTCTCCAAGACGTACGGCACGACGCACGCCCTGCGCACCGTCGACCTCGACGCGGCGTGGGGGCGCGTGTTCGTGCTGTTCGGGCACAACGGCGCGGGCAAGAGCACGCTCCTGCGCGTCGCCGCTGCGCTCGTCAAGCCGACCGCTGGCAGCGTGACGACGGCGGGCTTCGACGCCGACGGCAACGCTGGCCGCGTCCGCGCCGCCACCGGCTACGCCGGCCACGGCAGCCTCCTCTACGACGACCTCACGCCGGAGGAGAACCTCCGCTTCTACGCCCGCCTGCACGGCGTCCCGGACCCCAACGAGCGCGCCTCCGAGGTGCTGCGCGACGTCGGGGCCGAGCGCTGGGCACACCGGCGCGTGCGCGGGCTCTCGAACGGCATGCAGAAGCGGGTCGCCATCGCCCGGGCGCTGCTGCACCGTCCGGCGCTGCTGCTGCTCGACGAGCCCGACTCCGGCCTCGACGTGCAGGGCCAGGCGTTCGTCGACACCGTCGTGCGGGCGGTCGCCAACGGCGGCGGGGCCGTCGTCTTCTCGGCGCACGACCCCGCGCGGGGACTCGCGAGCGCCGACGACTTCGCCGTCCTGCGCGGCGGACGCGTCGCCGCGACGGGTGAGGCCGCGAGCGCGACGCCGGACGAGATCGCCGCGCTCCTCAGCGCGCCTGCGGAGGCCGCCTGATGCGGGAGACGCTGCGCGCCGCGCTGACCATCTACGCCAAGGACGTGCGCCTGGAACTGCGGACGCGCGAGACGCTCTTCTCGGTGCTCGCGTTCGCCCTCGTCGTCGCGTTCATCTTCACGTTCGCGTTCGAGCCGTCGCCGCAACTCATCGCCTCCATCGGGCCGGGCATCGTCTGGGTCGCTTACATCTTCACCGCCGTCCTCGGCATGAACCGCACCTTCCTGCTGGAGCACGAGCGGGGAACGCTGGACGGCCTGCGGCTCGCCCCCGTCCCCCGCGAGGCGCTGTACCTCGGCAAGCTGCTGAGCGTCGTCACGCTGCTCGTGACGGTGGAGGCGCTCATGCTGCCCGCCTTCCTCGTCCTGTACGACCTCTCGCTCTTCAACGTCTGGTTCATCGCAATCGCGGTGGCCGCGACGGTCGGGATCGCCGCGGTCGGCACACTCTTCTCGGCCATCGCCGTGCACACGCGGGCGCGGGAGGTGCTGCTGCCCATCCTCTTCCTGCCGGTCGCGCTGCCGCTGCTCATCGGCGCGGTCACCGGTTCGCGGGAGGCGCTCGACGGCGAGGGATGGAGCGGCATGGGCGGCTGGCTGCAGCTCATCGTCGCCTTCGATATCGTCTTTCTCGTGCTATCATCACTCGTGTTCGAGTACGTGCTGGAGGAGTGAGCGTGACGACTGACGACCCGTCCCCCACCACCGGTGGGGCCGGCGCCTGGAGACTGGGACTCCTGCTCGTGGCGGGAGTCCTCGTTCTGATAGACATGTACCTCATCTTCGGCTACGCCCCGACCGAGCGGTCGATGGGCATCGTCCAGCGCCTCTTCTACTTCCACGTCCCCGTCATCCTCACCAGCTTCCTCTCGTTCGCGCTCGCCGCGGCGGGCAGCGTCCTCTACCTCCTCCGGCGCAACCGCGCGTGGGACCGGCTCGCCTACGCCTCGGCGGAGGTGGGCGTCGTCTTCTTCACCAGCGCCATCGTCACGGGCGCGGTCTGGGCGAAGCCGGTGTGGAACACGTGGTGGGTGTGGGACGCGAACGGCACGCTCACTTTCGTGCTGTGGCTCATCTTCATCGGCTACCTCATGGTGCGCGCCTACGCGCCCGACGCCGAGCGCGGCAGGCGATGGTCCGCCGTCACCGCCATCATCGGCGCGGCGACCGTGCCGTTCG
>DAOUHT010000003.1:0-7300 GCA_034428375.1 Dehalococcoidia bacterium
GCTGGAGCTGGCCGGGGGTCGCCGGGGCGGCAAGCCCACGGGGCAGCAGGTAGTTGCGGGCGAACCCGTTCTTGACCTCTTTGACCTCGCCTGCATCAGCAGCGCCGGCCACGTCTTCGAGAAAGATGACTTTCATCTCGTAATCCCTCGCACTGTGGGGTATGAGTCCGCGCAGATTGCGCATCCGCGCATAACAACGATACGGCCAGTGAACCGGCCGCACGCTACATCATACCACCGACAGGCTCTTCTTCCGCGGGGTCATTGCACAAGGGGCTGGTGTCACAGTGCGCCGCGCGGGATTGTGGCACACCGGCTCTACAAGCCCCACGCGACAGAGTCCACGAATTCTGGCGAGCCGTACGCTTGCGTTTTTGGGGACGCCGGTTCTAGGCGTTCCAGGCAAGCGCAGGCGACTCCACGCCGACCAGTCTTCTTTGTGGGGACCTCGTGCAGTTGCACTTGGCGCACGTTGTTCTTCCCTCCCACCCGCCCGTACGCCCTTCGGCAGGCTCAGGGACAGGCTTGGGGGCATCCCCACACCCCCGGCAGAGGGATCCCCTCTGCACTCCCTCATCCCGCAGGCTGCCCCGTGGTTCGACAAGCTCACCATGAGCGGTCTATCTCCGAGAGACCCTCACCATGAGCGGCTTATCTCCGAGAGACCCTCACCATGAGCGGGACGAGAGTTATGCGAGGGTCTCCTTGTCGGGAGAGGGGAACGACGTCCTCAGGCGTTCAGCGCGCGCTCAAGGCCGCCGAGGAAGGCGTCGGCGAGGTCTGCGAGCGGTTCGTCGAGGAGGCCGGGGATGGTGAAGCGCGCGCTGCCGGTAGCGCCCAGCCTGACGCTGGGGATGCCTGCTTCCCGGGCGGCAGCCTCGATCTGCGCAGCGTTCGATCCCGTGCAGCTGACGACGGCGCGCGAGGGCGTCTCGCCGAAGAGGGCGGCGTCCCATCGGCCTTCCGGCAAGTTGCCCGCACCGGTGAAGCCGAAACCGCCGAGGATGGCGCTTTCGGCAAGGGCGACGGCGAGTCCGCCTTCCGAGCAGTCGTGGGCGGAGGAGAGGAGGCGCTCGTGCGCGAGAGTGACGAGGAGACGCTGCAGGCGAGCCTCGGCGTCGAGGTCGATGGCGGGCCTGCCCGCGACGGTGTCGTGCTCGATGGCGAGGTACTCGCTGCCGGCGAGGGCAGTGTCGTCCGCGGGGGAGGCGCCGAGCAGGAGGACGGCGTCGCCCTCGCGGGCGAACGCGGCGCCGAGCGCGTCGCGGGCGTCGTCCAGCAGGCCGACGGCCCCGACGACAGGCGTGGGGTAGACGGCCTCCCCCTGGGTCTCGTTGTAGAGCGAGACGTTGCCGCTCACGACGGGCACGCCCAGAGCGCGGCAGGCGTCGGCCATGCCCCGGACGCATTCCTCCAACTGGTAGTAGACCTCCGGCTTCTGGGGATTGCCGAAGTTGAGGCAGTCGGTGATGGCCAGCGGCGTCGCGCCTGATGCGGCGACGTTGCGGCACGCCTCGGCGACGGCCATCGCACCACCAGTGTAGGGGTCGAGCCAGGCGGTGCGCCCGTTGCCGTCGACGGCCAAGGCGAGCGCCTTGGGGAGCTCGCGCAGGCGGAGCACGGCGGCGTCGCCCGCTCCGGGCTTGACCATCGTGCGCGTCTGCACCTCGTGGTCGTAGCGCCGGTAGACGGCGCGCTTGCTCGCGACGTTGGGGGATGCCAAGAGCGCACGGAGGATGCGCCCCGCCTGCGCGGGGCCGGGCGGCGGGGGCATCGCGGCGGCGTGCAGGGAGTCCAGGTACGCGGGGCGCGTTCCGCCGGGGCGATACTGCGGCGCTTCGACGAGTGTCGAGATGTTGACCTCGGCGGCGAGCTCAGGGCCGTCGTAGACCCGCGCCATGCCGTCGTTGGTGACGACGCCGATGGCGGTGAGCGGGACATCCCACCGGTCGAAGATATGCCGGACGGCATCCTCGTTCTCCGGTTTGGCGATGAGGAGCATCCGTTCCTGGGACTCGGAGAGCATGACCTCGTAGGGGGTCATACCGTCCTCGCGGCGGGGAACAAGCGCGACGTCTATCTCGACGCCGGTGCCGCCCCGCGCGGCGCACTCCATGACGGAGCTGGTGAGTCCTGCCGCGCCGAGGTCCTGCATACCGTCGAGCAGCCCGCTCGCGGCGGCTTCGAGGCAGGCCTCGATGAGCACCTTCTCCAGGAACGGGTCGCCGACCTGCACGGTCGGGCGCATCTCGCGCTCCTCCTCGAACGTGCGGGAAGCGAGGCCGGACGCGCCATGGATGCCGTCCCTGCCGGTCGCGGAGCCCACGAGCAGGAAGAGCGAGCCGGGGTCCGCAGCAGCGGCACGCATGAGCGCTCCGTGCGGGAGCAGGCCGACGCACATCGCGTTGACGAGGGGATTGCCGCTGTAGGTGGGAGCGAACATCGTCTCGCCGCCCACGTCCGGCACACCGATGCAGTTGCCGTAGCCGGAGATACCCGCGACGACGCCCTGGAAGAGGTAGCGGTTGCGCGCGGTATCGAGCGGGCCGAAGCGCAGCGAGTTCAGGAGCGCGATGGGACGCGCGCCCATCGCGAGGATGTCGCGAACGATGCCGCCGACGCCCGTCGCGGCGCCCTGGTAGGGCTCGACGGCGGAGGGGTGGTTGTGCGACTCGATCTTGAAGACGACGGCGAGTCCGCCGCCGATGTCGACGACGCCCGCGTTCTCCTCACCCGCCTGCACGCGCACCGCCTCGCCGGTGGTGGGGAAGCCTCGGAGGAGCGGCTTCGAGTGCTTGTAGCCGCAGTGCTCGCTCCAGAGCGCGCCGAACAGTCCCAGTTCGACGCCGTTGGGCTCGCGCTCGATCCTGCTGACGATAAGGTCGTACTCCTCACGCGTCAGGGCGATCTCGTCGAGTGTTTCCTGTGAGACGGGCATCAGTTGGCGACTCCTATGAGACCTACTCCGGCGACCACGAGCGCTGCGCCGACCACCACCCGCAGGGTCAGGCGCTCATAGCCGCGCAGAAGCAACAGCACGAACACGTACGAGACGAGCGGCACAGCGCCGGTGATGGGGGCTGCAACACTGTAGTCTACCCGGGCGAGCGCCGTGTAGAAGCTGCCCGTTGCCAGCGCGAACAGGACACCGGCTCCCAGCATCCATCCCAATCCGGAACCAACCGGAGAAGGGCCCGAACGTAACCTGCGCGCTCTGATTCCCAATGTGAGCGCAAGACCGAACAGCGCTTCGTAGGACGCGACGACCACAGGCGGGTTTCCCCTGTCAACGAGGTGGTTCGCCAGCAGACCAACCGTAACGAATGACAGCATCGCGAGCACCGTGAACACGAGACCGATCGTGATACGGCGAGTATCCGGATTCCCCGCCATGGCGCTCACCGCAGCACCCGGTTGCGGTCCGTGAGGATCACGGCAACCCCGATCACCACCGCGAACGCCCCAACCACCGTGAGGAGGTTCGGACGCTCCCCGGCGAAGACCACGGCGAGCGCGATAGCAAACAGCGGCCCCGCTCCCAGGATGGGCGCGGCCAGGGTCACCCCTGCACGCCTCAATCCGTGGAAGTAGAAGAGGTTGCCCGTAACCCAGGCCAATGCCCCCATCACCGCTATGATGCCCAGTGCCGCCGGCTCGACGACGCCGAACGCCGCAAGCCCCTCGGTCGAGACGGTCACGATACCCAGCATGACCGCCACCATACCCACGACGACGACCACCACGAGCTCAGCGGATACGGCGAACATCGCCCGGCGCACGAACACGTCGCCCGCCCCCCACGCGAATGTGGCCACGATAGCGAGCAGGATAGCGAGGCCCATCTATGCGCTGACGCTCCGCGAGCGCTCGTGGAGCGCCTCGTCCAAGGACCGCAGGATGCGCAGGCCGTCCGTGCCGCCCAGCGCCTCCTCCACAACCCGCTCCGGGTGCGGCATGAGTCCGAGCACGTTCCCGGCCTCGTTGGTGACGCCCGCGATGTTGTCGAGCGAGCCGTTCGGGTTGGCCTCAAGCGTCACGTCGCCGTTCTCGTCGCAGTAGCGGAAGGCGATCTGGCCGTTCGCTTCCATGCGGGCGAGGGTATCGGCGTCCGTGTAGTAGTTGCCGTCGCCGTGGGAGACGGGGATAGCGAGCACGTCGCCCTCGCGCACCAGGGACGTAAACGGAGCGGCAACGCGCTCCACGATCAGGTGTTGCGGCTGGCAGCGGAACTCCAGGCTGGCGTTGCGCATGAGCGCGCCGGGGAGCAGGCCGGACTCGCAGAGCACCTGGAAGCCGTTGCAGCTGCCGATGACAGGGCCACCCGCAGCGGCGAAGTCGGTGAGGGCGCGCATCACGGGGGAGAAGCGTGCGATAGCTCCGGGGCGGAGGTAGTCGCCGTAGGAGAAGCCGCCGGGGACGACGAGGCAGTCGAACCGGGAGACGTCCGTCTCCTTGTGGAAGACATACTCCGCCTGCGCGCCGAGCACGCCCTCGATGGCGTCGCGCCAGTCGGTGTCAGACCAGGTGCCGGGGAAGACGATGACACCGTAGGAAGCGGTCATCACGCCCCCTGCCCGAGCAGTTCGCCGACGATGCGGTTGACGGCATTGCCATCGGCGCGGCCCTTGAGCTGGGGCATGAGTCTGCCCATCACCTTGCCCCTCTCGCCGGGGCCGGACGCGCCCACCTCGGCGACCACCTGCTCGGCGAGGGCGCGTATCTCGTCCTCGCCCATCTGCTCCGGCAGGTAGCGGGAGACGACGGCCAGTTCCGCCTCCTCCTGCGCCGCGAGGTCCTCGCGCCCGTGCTGGCGGTAGGCGGCGATGCTGTCGCGGTGCTGCTTGGCCATGCGCGCGAGCACGTCCAGCGCGGCCTCGTCGTCGAGTTCGCCGCCCTTCTCAATCTCAGCGTTCTTGACGGCGGCGCGGATCAGGCGTATCGCACCCCTGGTCACCTCGTCCTGCGCCTTCATGGCGGTCTTCAGGTCTTCTACGAGTTGTTCCGTGATGGACATGGCGTCAGTCTTACTCCTTGTCAGACTCCACTGCACTCAACTGCCGGTGGACGCTTGCCATCTTGATGGCGGCTTCGACCGCGTCGAAACCCCGGTTGCCCTGCGCGCCGCCGGAGCGGGCAAGGGCCTGGTCGGTGTTGTTGGTCGTGAGCACGCCGAAGGCGACGGGCACGCCGGTCTCACGAGCGACCTGCGCGATGCCTCGTGCGGCCTCAGCGGCGACGAAGTCGAAGTGCGCGGTCTCGCCGCGTATGACGCAGCCGAGGGCGACGAGCGCGTCCCATGCGCCGCTGCGCGCCATGCGTTCGGCGGCCTGCGGGAGTTCGAACGAGCCGGGGACGTGGACGATGGTGAGCGCGTCTTCCTTCACGCCGTGGCGGGCGGCAGCCTCACGAGCGCCACGCAGGAGCCGGGAGGTCAGCGCTTCGTTGAACTGCGCAACGATGATGCCGAGCCGCAGTCCTTGCGCATCGAGACTTCCGCTGATCTCCAAGGCCATGCAGGTATTCTAGCCTGCCGCGCGTCCGTCGTGGGGGTGGTTACTCCGGCGACTCGGCGTTGTGCGGATCGAGGAGATGGCCGAGGAGTTCCTGCTTGGTCCGGAGGTAGAACTCGTTCTCCTCATTGGCCGGGACGACGATGGGCACGCGCTCCTTGATGGAGAGGCCGTAGCTCTCCAGGCCGACAACCTTCTTGGGGTTGTTGGTCATGAGCCGCATGTTGCGGATGCCGAGGTCGACGAGGATCTGTGCGCCGACGCCGTAGTGGCGGAGGTCGGGCGGGAAGCCGAGTTGGCGGTTCGCTTCCACGGTGTCGGCCCCGCTGTCCTGCAGGGCGTAGGCCTTAATCTTGTTGTGGAGTCCGATGCCGCGCCCTTCCTGGCGCATGTAGAGAAAGACGCCCCGTCCCTCTTCCGAGATGGCTTTGATGGCTATCTCCCGCTGCACGCCGCAGTCGCACCGCATACTGCCGAACACGTCGCCGGTCAGGCATTCGCTGTGCACGCGCACGAGGACAGGCTCCTTGGTACGGACGTTGCCGAACACGAGCGCGACGTGCTCGGCAGAGTCGACGGAGGAATGATAGGCGACCGCGCGGGCCGTGCCGTACTGAGTCGGGAGTCTGGCCTCGGCAACGCGCTCGACGAGGCGCTCGTGCTCGAGGCGGTACGCGATGATGTCGGCGATGGTCACGATGTCGATGCCGAGTTCGCGGGAGACTTCCTCCAGCTGCGGCATACGGGCCATCGTTCCGTCGGCGTTCATGATCTCGCACAACACTCCCGCAGGCCGAAGTCCTGCCATCCTCGCCAGATCAACGCTTGCCTCCGTCTGGCCGGCCCGAACGAGGACGCCTCCCTCCTGGGCACGGAGCGGGAAGATGTGCCCCGGCCGGGCGAGATCGGATGATTTCGTGGCAGGGTCTACAAGCGCCTTCACGGTAGCAGCGCGGTCGTGCACGGAGATGCCGGTCCCACCGTTGTCTATGTCTACGGTCACCGTGAAAGCCGTGGTGAACTTGGAGGTGTTGCGGGTCACCATCATGTCGATATCGAGTTCGCGAAGGCGCTCGCCGGTCATGGGCGTACAGATGAGTCCGCGTCCGTGGGTCGCCATGAGGTTGATCGCTTCCGGTGTGACCCATTCGGCTGCAATGACGAAGTCGCCTTCGTTCTCCCGGTCCTCGTCGTCCACAACGATGACGAACTTGCCGGTACGGATGTCCTCTATCGCCTGTTCGACACTGATGAGCGGCATCCAATCATCTCCCGCCGAGCGCCTGCGAGGCCGTGAGGCGCTCTACATACTTCGCGAGGATATCAACCTCGATGTTAACGCGGTCGCCGGGTTTTCTCACCCTCAACACGGTGTGCTGCATCGTATACGGTATCACGGCGACGGAGAAGTCGGTCCCTTCCTGAGAGGCCACGGTGAGGCTGATGCCGTCCAGGGCGATGAAGCCCTTCTCGACGACGTAGCGCGCCAGGTCAGGCGCGAGGTCGACGCGCAGCTCGCGCGCTTCCGGGGTGCCGCCGAACGAGACGACCTCTCCCGTGCCGTCCACGTGGCCCTGCACGACGTGACCGCCCATCCGCGACGAGGGGGTAAGCGCGAGCTCCAGGTTGACGATGCCGCCGGGCGCGAGGTCGCCGAGGTTGGTGCGTGAGAGCGTCTCTTCCACGACGTCGACGGCGAACGCGGTATCCGTGCGCTCGGTGACGGTGAGGCAGACGCCGTTGACGGCGATGGAGTCGCTGACGGCGAGCGCGTCCATGACCGCGCCTCC
>DAOUHT010000004.1:0-32632 GCA_034428375.1 Dehalococcoidia bacterium
CATGTTCTGCGAGCCGGGCTTTGAGGTTGTTGGTGTGGCCAACGTAGTAGCTTCCGTCCGACAACTCCAAGATGTAGGCGTAGTAGAGCAAGGGCTGGTTCTTCGCGTCCGCTGCATCCCATGCGGGGTTGGACTCGGGCTGAATGGTGTCATCGGTCATGGTAGTTGTGTTCCTCGCGCTCAAAACTCCTCGTTGAAGGCGACCTGGCCGGTGACGGCGACTTGGTAGGCGGAGACGCGGCGCTCGAAGAAGTTGGAGAGCTCCTGCACGTCCTGCAGTTCCATGAAGGTGAGCGGGTTGCGTGTGCCGAAGTAAGTCGGCAGGCCGAGGTTGGTGAGCCGCTGGTCGGCGACGTACTCGAGGTACTGGCGCACCTCGACCACGGTGAGGCCGGCGACGCCGCCCTCCAGCAGGTCCTCTGCGAACTGCGTCTCGCAGTCGACGGCCTCCTGGACCATCTGCGTCACCTGCTCCTCGAAGCGCTCGTCGATCAGGTGGGGGTACTCCTCGCGCGCGGTGCGGATGACCTGCAGCCCGAACTCCATGTGGGCTGATTCGTCGCGGAAGACCCAGTTGGTGCCGGACGCGAGCCCGTTCAGGAGCCCTTTGGAGCGCATGAAGTAGACGTAGGCGAACGCGGCGTAGAAGAAGAGCCCCTCGATGCAGGTGGCGAAGCAGATGAGGTTGAGCAGGAACTGGCGCTTCTGGTCGTCCGTGTCCAGCGTGTCGAGGTCGTGGATGGAGTCGATCCACTTGAAGCAGAAGTCGGCCTTCTGCTTGATGGAGGGGATGGTCTCGATGGCGCGGAACATCTCGTGCCGCTCGTCGACGTCCGGGATGTAGGTGTCGAGGAGGGTGAGGTAGAACTGGACGTGGAGCGCTTCCTCGAAGAGCTGGCGGGAGAGATAGAGCCGGGCCTCCGGCGCGTTGATGTGCTTGTAGAGGTTGAGCACGAGGTTGTTGGCGACGATGGAGTCGCCGGTGGCGAAGAACGCGACGAGCCGCTGGATGAGATGCTGCTCCGGCGGGGAGAGCTTCCCGGTCAGGTCCTTGATGTCATCCGACCAGTCAACCTCGTCGACGGTCCACGTATTGCGTATCCCGTTCTTGTACATCTCGTAGAAGTCCGGGTAGCGCATGGGCCGGAGTGTGAGGTTGAGTCCTGGTTCGAGGATCATCGCGTATCTCCGTGTTCTGTTCGCGTATGCCGCACCGGTCGTTGCCCCCACGGGGCGGCACATCCCGCGGGTACGGACATATCGTCGCGAACAAGCCCGCGCTGCTTGTTGCAGGGTGGGCTCGTCCGGGTTCGCCCGCCTATTGACAGGCTTCGCAGGTCTCCGGGTTCTCCAGGGAGCAGGCGATTGCATCCTGGTCCGCGTACTCCTTCTCGGCGACGGCGATGGTGGTCTGGGTGATGCGCGTTGCTGGGCGGGAGCGGAGGTAATAGGTGGTCTTCAGGCCGGTCTTCCACGCGTAGAGGTACATGGAGGAGAGCTTGCCGATGGTCGGCGCGGCCATGAAGAGGTTGAGGGACTGGCTCTGGTCGATGTACGGGCCGCGTGCGGCGGCCATGTCTATGAGCGCCTTCTGCGGCAGTTCCCAGGCGGTCTGGTAGAGCCGCTTCAGGTCGTCGGGGATGTCGTCGACGTACTGCACGGAGCCGTCGCTGAGCTTGATGCGGTTGCGGATGGCTTCCGTCCAGAGCCCGCGCTCCTTGAGGTCGTTGACGAGGTAGTGGTTGATCTGGAGGAACTCGCCGGAGAGCGTCTCGCGCTTGAACAGGTTGGAGACCTGGGGCTCGATGCACTCGTAGGCGCCGCAGATGGAGGCGATGGTGGCGGTGGGCGCGATGGCGATGAGCAGGGAGTTCCGCAGCCCGAAACGCTTGATGCGCTCCCGCAGCTCCGGCCACTCCGGCTTGCTGGGGGTGACGCCCCAGGAGTCGAACTGGAGGTCGCCGCTCGCTGCGCGCGTGTCCTTGAACGTCTCGTGCTGACCGCGTGTCTCAGCGAGCGCGCAGGACGTGTCGAGCGCGCCGAAGTAGACCTCTTCCTGGATGCGCGCGCCGAGTTCGATGGCCTCCGGGCTGTCGAACGGCATCCGCATCTTGAAGAAGACGTCCTGCAGGCCCATGACGCCGAGTCCGACGGGCCGCCACTTGCTGTTGGAGTACGAGGCAGCGTCGGTGGGGTAGAAGTTGATGTCCACCACTCGGTCCAGATAGCGCACGGCGGTCTTCACGGCGCGGTTCAGGCGCTCGTAGTCGAACGCGCCCTCGTCCGTGACGAAGTGGCCGAGGTTGAGCGAACCGAGGTTGCAGACCGCGGTCTCGTCCTTGTTGGTGACCTCCAGGATCTCCGTGCAGAGGTTGGAGAGGTGGATGACATTCTGGGGCAGGAGGGTCTGGTTGGACTTGCGGTTGGAGGTGTCCTTGAAGGTCATCCAGCCGTTGCCGGTCTGCGCGAGCGTGCGCATCATCCGCGCGTACAGTTCGCGCGCGGGCAACTGCCGCTCGTACCGCTCGTCGGCCTCGGCCTGCGTGTAGATGCGCTCGAACTCGTCGCCGTAGGTGTCCACGAGCTCAGGCAGTTCCTTCGGGTCGAAGAGCGACCAGACGGCGTCCTCCTCGACGCGCTGCATGAACAGGTCCGGCACCCAGTTGGCGAGGTTGAGGTTGTGCGCGCGCCGGGACTCGTCGCCGGTGTTGTTCTTCAGTTCGAGGAAGTCCTCGATGTCCGCGTGCCAGCTCTCCACGTAGACGCACGCCGCGCCCTTGCGCTTGCCGCCCTGGTTGACGGCGGCGACGGAGGAATCGAGCGTCTTGAGCCACGGCACGATGCCGTTGGACGTGCCGTTCGTCCCCTTGATAAGGGAACCCTGGGAGCGCACGCGCGAGAAGGAGACACCGATGCCGCCCGCGAACTTGGAGAGCTTGGCGATGTCCGTGTAGCGGTTGTAGATGGACTCCAGGTCGTCCTGCGGGGAGTCCAGCAGGTAGCAGGACGACATCTGGGAGTGGCGCGTGCCCGAGTTGAACAGCGTGGGTGAACTCGGCATGTAGTCCAGCCGGGAGATCAGTTCGTAGAACTCGATGGCGTCGGCGGGGCTCTCGGCGAGCCCGCAGGCGATGCGCAGGAAGAAGTGCTGCGGCGTCTCGATGCTCTGCCTGCTCTCCGGATGCTTCAGGAGGTAGCGGTCGTACAGCGTGCGGACGCCGAAGTACTCGAAGAGCCTGTCCCGCTCCGGCGTGATGGCGTCGTCCAGCTTGCGCGCGTTGACCGCGGCGAACTCCGCGACGCGGTCGTCGATGAGGCCGAGCGCGTGCCCCGCCTTCACGGACTGGGAGAAGGAGTGGATGTCCTGGTTGCGCACTTCCTTGTCTATGAAGACGGCGAGGAGGCGGGCGGCCAGCTTGGAGTACTCAGGCTCCTCCGCGATGAGCGACGCGGCAGTGCGGATGGAGAGCTCGTCCAGCTCGCTGGTGGTTGCGCCGTCGTACAGTCCGCTGATAGTGCGGGTCGCGACGCGCAGGGGGTCGACGCTGTCCAATCCTCCGGAGGAGCGTTCCACCGCGCGCACGATCTTCATCACGTCGGCGGGCTCGAGCCCTCCGTTCCGCTTGCGGACGTGCATGGTTGTGGACGCGGCTGCGTCCGGCGGTATCTGCTCCGGCATCCCCGCGCTGAACTGGTCGGTACTCACCACGTAAGTCATTTCAAAAGCCTCCGAGGCCGCCCTCCCAGCGGCATCTGACTGCCCTCGTACAGGTGCGAACGGAGGGCAAGTATGCGCCGTCCATTGCTACCAGTCAACCCATATCTAGTGGATTTCTACAGATTCCCCACTAGATATGGTATCGCACTGCGGGCTTGCACACGAGTGGCTACGAGTGCTCGTCCGCCCTTCCGGCATGGTCTGCGTGCTGCATGGAACTGCGCAAGGGGTGCGTGTCACAGGTTTCGGGAGGAGAATGGGAGAGGAGGTGGACAGGTCGCCGTGGGCCAAGTGTTGCCAATCGCTAGTTGTAGAGATACACCTGATGCTCGCAGGTATCATGAATCTCTTTGACTACACCGACCAAGCTGCGTCTTGGCTGGAGGCTCCTAGCACATCCAAGGCTTTCTCAGAGTGGGTTCGACAGGCTCCACCATGGGTACAGGTGGGGTTTTCGGGATTGGGCCCAGTTCCTGGGGATGACGAATGGGATGAACTTGTGGAGCATCGCCTTTCAGCCTTGGGGCGTATTCGAGAGCCCCTGTCGGTGCTCCTTGAGGAAGGAGCATGGAAGCAATCAGTGACATGGGCCATTCGGCGAACCGAGGATTTGCTTGGCGCCCACATCAACCAAGTGGATATCGTGGCACTAGTCGGCTTGGGGACCAGCAATGCCTCACAAGGATTCTGGGGTGAGAGGGGTCTAGCCTTCTTGTGGCTGGAGCACTTCTTGGAGCCTGATTCGCACTCTGGCTATCTAGACCTAGGGGTCGATTCAATACCGATCTGGCTTAGTCATGAGATTGCTCACGCCTTGCGATACTCCAGTCCATGGACAAACAGCCTACTCCCGCAGATCTGCTCAAACCTTGACCCCTGGCTATTCTGGAATACCCTGAACACACTACCGCTCGCCGAGCGATTCCTCGACGAGTACTTGGCAACTGCCTTCTCTGCAGCTGTAGTCCCTGATGCGACTGAGTCGCAGGTTCTTGGCATGTCTGACATGGAGCGTACCTGGCTCGAAGAGAACTGTGGGAAGCTCCTCCGCGATAGGCTCGAGCATTGGGACTTCTCTGCTTGGGACCCGCCTTCGGCTTGGATTGACGAAAGTCTCGGTGTTCACCCGGACCGACTAGAGCCTCCTTGGAGCTTAGATCGTCCGCCAAACCGCTGGGGGTATTTCGGCGGGCGCAACTTCTCGGGCAGCGACCCTCAGGGCGACTGGCTGCGGAGGCTCACACAATCTTATGAACTTCCATAGCAGGTGAGACGACCTAGGGGCTCGGTTCGGTTGGGAGCCCTATTGTTGAGACTACGCGGGGATGGCGGGTTTCTCGAAGACGATCTGGATGTCGTCTGTGTTGTGTGAGAGAAAGCCAGCCTCGCAGGCCCCGAGGTAGTAGTCCCACGTCTTGATGAAGTGATCGTCGTAGCCTTGCGCGCGCACTTCTGCTATGTGCTCCCAGAACGCCTTGCGCCACAGCCGCAGGGTCACCGCGTAGTGCTGTCCGATGTGGTGTGCGGACGCGATGATGAGCCCGGTGCGGGCGTTCGCCTGCTCCATCGCGGCGAGCGATGGCAACACACCGCCGGGGAAGATGTATTTCTGTATCCAGTTCACGCCGAGTTTCTGGGACTCGAAGCTCCGGTCGGGCACGGTGATGACCTGCATCGCCAGCTTGCCGCCGGGCTTCAGCAGCGACGCGCTCTTCAGGAAGTATGTCTCGAAGAACTCCGCGCCGACGGCCTCGAACATCTCGATGGAGACGATGCTGTCGAACGTGCCCTCGACGTCCCGGTAGTCCATGAGGCGTATGTCGATGCTGTCGCTCAGCCCCGCCTCCTGGATGCGCTCCGAGGCCAGGTCGAACTGCTCCTGGGAGAGTGTGATGGTCGTGACGTGGCAGCCGTACTCCCGTGCCGCGTGCATCGCGAAGCCGCCCCATCCACTGCCGACCTCCAGCACCCGGCTCCCCGCGGTGATGCCCGCGAGCTCGCACATGCGGTCGTACTTGTTGACCTGCGCGTCCGCGAGGAGTTGTCCGTCAAACGCGAAGACAGCGCTGGAGTAGGTGAGCGTCGGGTCCAGGAAGAGCCCGAAGAACTCGTTGCCCATGTCGTAGTGGGCGTGGATGTTGTACTGGCTCTGCTCTTTGGTGTTTTTCCGCTTACGGTGGAGGCGGAGGTTGGAGCGCTTGGAGAGGAGGCGCATCGGCCCGCGGTTCAGGTCCACTTCGCGCCGGTTGAGTATCGCCACCATGAGCAGTTGCACGAGGTCGGGAGAGCTGCAGATGCCGGCCTGGTATGCCTCGCCGAAGCCGATCTCGCCGCCCGCGAGCATGCGCCGGTAGAAGGAGTTGTCGTGTATCCGCAGCACACCGTGCGGGCCGTGCGTGTTTGTGTGGTAGGAATAGGACTTGCCGTCGGGCGTCTCGACTTGCAGCGAGCCGACCTTGATCTTCGAGACGGTGGAGAAGAACACCCTGCGCGCGGCAACGTCTGCCACGGGGGTAGCAACAAGCTTGGCGGCGTGTGCGACGGGCCGCAGTGGGGAACGGGGCATGAAGGTGGCCCTTAGACCTCGCCGAGGATGGCAGCGACTTCGACGCGCTGTGCAATCATGCCGCGAATGCGGGCGCGGAAGGCCTCGTACATCCGGGGCGGCAGGCTGATCGGCCCGGTCTGGAACTCGCTGGTGGGACGCGGGATGCCGAACTTGTCCAGCACCGCCTCGCCGACGAGTCCGTAGCCCGGCCCGCCAATCTTGCCCAGCATCTGCCGGGCGGTGGTCAGCGGCACAGGGCCGACGCGCATGCCGCGCTTCGCTGCGAGGTCGATGAACAGCTGGCCGGCGCGCTTCACGCTCCCCGCGACCTGCTGGAAGTTGCGTACGAAGTCCCTGGCGACGCGGGAGAAGTCCACGTTCGCCTTGCTCATCCATTCAAGCGAGCGCGTGCCGAGTTCAGGGACGAGTTGCGTACCGGGCATCTGGAACGACAGGACAGTGTCTGCCACCAGCCCGAGCATCTCCGGGTTCTCATCCACCTGGATGGCGGTCATCTCCCGGTACCAGGTGGTGTGCAACGTCTCGCGGCGCTTCACCATGGAGGCGCACCTGGCTGCGTAGGGCGCGGACGGCTTCAGCAACTGGCTGATCATGCCGTGCCAGTTGTCGGTGAGGTACTCCTGGATGATGCCGTAGGTGGTCAGTTCGACGGGACTGCGGCCGCAGCAGTGCTCGTACTGCCGCTCCTGGACCTCGCGCATCTCGCTGTCCAACTGGTCCTCGGAGTAGCCGAGCGACAGCAGCATGAACTTGTACGGCGTGTAGTGCGTGTGCTCGTCCGGCGTCCAGACGCGCTCGTTGAACCGTCCCAGCCAGGGAGAGTCGAACCGCTCCGCGCCGTCCTGGAAGACGGCGGAGTACGAGTCGGTCGCGCACTCGGTGAGCATCGCCAGCTTGAGGATGCCGACGAGGTCCTCGCGGGACATGCCCTCCGGCAGCAGCTCGATCGCGCTGCGGATGTCCAGGTCCTCTGACGCCTCGCGCATTGCGGCGGGGTTCAGCAGTGGGCCGGGGTTCGCTTCGATACCGTCCACCAGCGTGTCGAGCCGGGATACGGCTCTGGGCGGCAAGTGGAATCCGACGGAGGCGCTCATGGCAAAGTGCTCCTGATCAGGGGGTTGTCCTGTGGGGATTACCGATACGACGGCTGGATGGGCTATGCATCATAGCGTTGGCGAGTACCTGTGTTGCGGTAGTTCGACGCCGGCCTTCTCTGTCGAATCGGGGCAGATGCATGGATGTATTCCGCGCATTATACACGGCCATGCTACAGGGCCGCACTGTACGCAATGGGTAGGGCGGTGTCAACGCCGCGTTAACGACTTTCCGACGGATTATGGAGCCTCCCTGGCTGAGCGTGGCAGGGTAGGTTCGGGCGGCGGCGCGCCCAAGTCGACAGGTGTGCCGGTCAGCGTCACCTCGACGCACGGCATGGAGTCGAAGATCCGGCGGATGCAGTAGAACGGTCCCCACCACGGCAGGCGCAGCGCCCGGTTCACGCGCACCGCCGCCAGTGCCCACCGGACGAGGCGGCGCTGCCCTCCGCCCAGGCGCAGCCAGTGGCGCACGTACGCCATGATGTACGGCGTGCGCTCCTCCCGCGAGCGCAACACGCGCACCGTCGCGGGAACCGCGAACCACTGGCCGCGCTCGACGGTGTAGACGGTCGCGTCCGGGTGCGCTGCCATGTTCGCCACCCAGTCGCGTTTGCCGGGATAGCCGGAGAGGTAGATCTTCCCCGCGCCGTCCCAGTAGTAGGTCGTCTCCAGCACGCGGGGCAGGCCGCTCCGTCGTCCCCTGTGGGTCACGCGGATGACGAAGCTCGTGCTCAGCGCGCGGCGGAACGCGTCGTCAGATGCCACGGCTGTCGCGGCTCCGGTCGGTTGCGCGTTGGGCTTTCACGGTGGCCATTGTACGTGCCGCGTGCGTTGGACAGTCCGCGCCGCCCGTCCTACACTTTCCACGACTTCCTGCGCCTGAGAGGTCCCTGCCGTGCTCAAAGCCGCCCTCGTTGGAGCAGCCGTCACCCTTGGTTGCATCCTCATCCCCATCGTGCACTTCGTGACGGCGGTGCCGTCTCCCCTCATTGGGGGATACATGGCAGGCACCCGGAGCGCCTGTAGCCAGGGGCAGGCCCTGCTCATCGGTCTGCTCATGGCAGTCCTTCTGCTGCTCCCTGCGGCTGTCGCGGTTATGGGGGTTGCGCTGTTCGCACAGCTGTCTGCGGGCTTTGTGCTGGTGGTGGTAGGCGCGGCGGTGCTGTGGGTGTTCGCGGGAGGTACGGTCGGCGCTGCGCTCGGCGGAGCGAGCGCCCGCCGTTCGGCCTCGGCCTGACAATTTCCTAAACTTCGTTCAGTGTTGATGCCATGCCTTCGGCAAGGCCTGTCCGGGCTATCCCACCGCCAGTTTCGACTCCTAGTGCCTGTAAGACTTGGTCAGTTATCTAAATCGAAATCTAAACAAAGTATTGACAAAGCTGAAAACTTGGACATAATAGCGGCCATTGTTCCTGTAAGTGCTCCTGCGCCTAAGGAGATTCCGATGGGTAAGGCAACCAAACCGTACATTCGTCTTCTCCGTGTCAGCACCACCCGTCTGGACGGCGGCACCGTGTTCGGGGCGACCGCCAAGCAGCTCTGGGAGCGGTTCGTCTCACCGGACCGTCAGAACCGGGTCTCCATCGGCAACTACAGCCTGCTCATCGATCACCCGGACGGCTGGGTGCTCGTGAATACGGGCCCCGGCGACAAGCCCCCGCTCTCCCTCGACGTCGTCCGGACGCGCAGCAGATCGTCGATGGCACGGGAGCTGAAGCAGATCGGCCTCATGCCGAAGGACATCGCCGTCGTCATCCAGACGGATCTCTTCTCCGAATACGCGGGAGGGTGCACGCACTTCACTTCCTCCGGGCGTGTGCTACCCACGTTTCCGAATGCCCGCTACATCGTCCACAAGGACGCGTTGGAAGAGGCGATGCGACCCAGCAGGAGGAACCGCAAACAGTACCGCGCGGACGACGTCGAGCCCCTTCTGGACAGCGGACAGCTCGAACTGGCCGACAGCACCACCGAGGTCTGCTCCGGCGTCTGGGTCGAGCCTGCTGCAGGCCCCACTCCCGGCCACCAGATCGTCCTCTGCCAGCAGGGGGACGCGATGTATGCATTCCTTGGCATGCTCGTGCCGACCTCCATGCATCTCTCGCCGACGGTCAACGCGGCGTACGACTGGAACCCGGAGGCCACCGCACGGACGAAGGTCGAGGTGAAGCGCCAGGCCGAGCTCGAAGGCTGGCTGGTCGCTCCGGTTGGGCGCGACGAATGGGTGCGTGCCAACCAGTTGGAGAGCCTCGAAGCATTCAGCCTCGGCAGGACGGCGCTGCCCGAGCCCACCAAGACCCGCCGCGTGGCGGCTCCGGCCCGCAAGGCAGCCCCCGCCGCTTCGGAAGCGTCCGAGCCTGTGGTTACTCCCGCGACCCGGGTGCCGGCGTAGGCGGCTCCCAGCCCAGGGCGCAGAGGATGCGAACGTCCTCCGGGCTCAGTTCGGCCCCGGCGAGCATGTCAGGGCGCCGTTCGAGCGTTCTCCGCAGCGCTTCCTGCCTGCGCCACTGCGCGATCGCTGCGTGATTGCCGGAGAGCAGCACCTCCGGTACGGCGACTCCCTCGAAATCGGCAGGGCGCGTGTACTGCGGATGCTGAAGCAGTCCGGACGTGTGCGAGTCGTCGGCGAGCGCCTCCTCGCTGTGTCCCAGCGCGCCCGGCAGCAGCCGCACGAGCGCGTCGACGATGAGCATCGCGGGGATCTCGCCGCCGCTCACCACGTAGTCGCCGGTGCTGCTCTCCTCCGTCGCCAGCCCCTCGATGACGCGCTCGTCGATACCCTCGTACCGTCCGCAGATGAGGACGATACGCTCCAGTCTGGCGAGCCGCTCCGCCGTCCGCTGATCGAACGGCTTGCCCTGCGGCGTCAGCGCGACGATGGCCGCGTCCGGACCGGCTTCCAGCGACCGCACAGCCTCGAAGAGCGGGCCGGGCAGCATCACCATCCCCGGACCTCCGCCGAACGGGGAATCGTCCGTGGAGCGGTGCCTGTCGTGGGCGAACTCGCGCAGGTCGTGGACGCGCACGTCGGCGATGCCGTTCCGTATGGCCTTGCCGACGATGCCGGCCGCGAGCACGGGGCCGAACATCTCCGGGAATACGGTGAGGACGTCTATGCGCATGGGGAGTTCAGTGTCCGCGGTCGGCGCCCGTCAGCTGGCCGAGCGCATGCGGCAGGATGGGCGCGAGTACTTCCAACCCCTCGCGCACGCCCTTCGGGCTGCCGGGCAGGTTCACGATGAGCGTGCGGCCACGCACGCCTGCCGTTCCGCGGCTGAGCATCGCCATCGGTGTCTTCGTCATGCCGTAGGCGCGCATGGCTTCAGGCAGGCCGGGCGCAAGCCGGTCGATCACTGCGAGCGTCGCTTCGGGCGCGACGTCGCGGTCGGTCAGGCCGGTGCCGCCGGTCGTGAGGATAAGGTCGAGCCCGCGCTCGTCGGCCCACGTTCGCAGGGTCTGCTCAATGGTCGCGCGGTCGTCGGGGACGACGGCGTACTCGGCGTGCTCGTAGTCCGGCGCCGCGAGGGTCTCGCGGATCAACGCACCGCTCGTGTCCTCGCGTTCGCCGCGCGCACCCATATCGCTGCTCGTGAGAACGCCTACCTTGTACACGTGCCGATGATACCGCATCGGCTTGAAACAGCGGTGGGACAGGTCTGTCCGGCTAGGCCGGGCTGCTGCGGAGCGCTTCCAGCGCCTCGAGCGCGCTCCGGGCGTGGCTCTTCATCACGAACTCGTTGTGGTGCACGCTCCGGATAACCCCGGCGTCGTCCACAACGTAGGTGAACCTGGAGGTGCCCAGCCCGAACCTGCGCCGCACGTCGTAGAGACGCCGCACCTCACCGGAGCGGTCGGACGCCAGGCTGTAGGGCAGACCGAGATTCTGGGCGAAGTCGGCCAGCGCGTCGGAGCCGTCCGTGCTGATGCCGACAACGGCTGCGCGAGCTCTGGCGATGCGGTCGTGTGTGTCGCGGAACTCCGCGGCTTCCCACGTTCACCCCTTGGTGCCTGCGCGCGGGAAGAAGAAGAGCACGACGTTCCGCCCGCGCTGCTCCGTGAGGGTGAAAGGACCGCCGGAGGTGAGCGGCAGGGTGAAGTCGGGGGCCTGTGTGCCGACTCTGAGCATCGTCCCTCTGTTCGTCCTCGTTCGTTCGCGTGGATAGTAGCACCCGTGCGGAGCGGCGCGGAACCCGGTTGGGCAGGCCGCCTACGCCGCCATCCCGCAGGTCCCGGGGTTGAGCGGACACGACGCGCAGCCGAACGCCGCGTGCGTTGCGTGCAACTCCACCGTGCGGCGCGCCGGCTGCGTGCGGGCCTTGTTCTGCTCCGGGAACAGCGTCAGTTCGCCCTGCTTCGCGGGCACGGGCTTGTGCCCGGGGAAGCGCAGGAAGGGCATGGCGCGCTTCAGCACAACGCCCATCGCCTGCAACTCCTGCCGCTGCGCGATGGTGTGCTGCGCCCGCTGCTTCACGATGCGGTTCGCAGCCAGCGGTCCGACGCCGGGGACGCGCAGCAGCTCGCGCTCGCTCGCCCGGTTCACGTCGACGGGGAACTGCTCGAAGTTGTTCACCGCGATCATCATCTTGGGGTCGGCACGCAACTCCAGGAAGCCGCTCGTGTCGAAGGCGGGGCGGAGTTCCTCCGTGTCGTAGCCGTAGATGCGCGACAGCCAGTCCATCTGGTAGAGACGGTGCTCGCGCGCTGGCGGTGTCGCGGGGTGTTCCTCCAGCGGCGTGTACGGCACGGGACGGAACGCCGAGTAATAGACGCGCTTGAAGCCGTACTCGCCATAGAGGCTCCGCATCCGCGTGTAGATGTCCCAGTCCGACTCGTCAGCCGCGCCGACCACGAGCTGCGTCGCCTGGCCGACCGCGCCGCCGTAGTGCTCCTGCATGAGCTCGCTGATGCGCTTCATCGGCGCGACGATGCCGTTGTCGAAGTCCTTCATAGTGCTCACCTTTCGCAGGTGCTCCGCTGAGGGTGACTCCATGTTGACGGAGAGCCGCGCGCCGAGCCGCTGGCTCTGCTCGAGGAGCGCGTCCGTGCTCGTGCCGGGCATCACCTTCAGGTGGATGTAGCCGTGGAAGCCATAGCGTGAGCGTATCGCCTCCACCACGTCGAGCAATCGCTCCTGCGTGGCGTTCGGGTCCTTGAAGATACCGGAGCTCAGGAAGAGTCCTTCCACCATGTGGCGGCTGTGCATCTCGTCGAACAGCCGCGCGAGCTCGTCCACCTTGAACCCGTAGCGCCTGCGGGGCACCCAGTAGGAGTTGGGGCAGTAGTGGCAGTCCATGATGCAGTGGTCCGTGAACATCACGCGCATCAGGGAGATCCGTTTGCCGTTCGGCATCGCAGCCTTGTAGACGCCCGCGTACGGCGTCACCCCGCCGCGCGGCCCCACACGTTCCCAGCCCTCGCCCGGACGCGCCGCACCGTCCGAGCGTTCGGCGGGCGAGAGCACGTCGTCTGTCGCCATCCCGCCGAGGTGTCGCAGCTTTTCGTATACGTCCGGAGCGCGCTGGATGAGCATGGCTGACCTCCCCTGAATAGAACTAATGTTCCGAACGAATATCATACTTTGTGCAACAGCACAACCCCTGTCTGCACTGGGGACGCGGTATCGGTTGTAATGGCGATCCGTATCCGAGTGCGCCATGCGCAGCGGCATGAGTGCGATAAACTGGAATGACATCGGGGCGTAGCGCAGCGGAAGCGCGCCTGCTTTGGGAGCAGGAGGTCGCCAGTTCGATCCTGGCCGCCCCGACCAACCCAAGAGAGAGGCCTCTCGGAGGACGACGCCCACGCACGCGGCGTCGCTGCCGGCGAGGAGAAAGCCGGCCCCGCGCCCGATTTCTAGCGGCCACCTACGGGGTCAAGAGGTAGGGGCGTCCTTTATGGGCGCCCTTACTGGGTCCGGTCCTGATGCCAACCCCTCCATCCCCTCCATCCTGTCCATCGATGTGAGTTTGACGTGAGTTTTTGGTAGGCTTGCGCCACATCGCGCAGAGGGAGGCCTGCCATGGCTACTGCTGTTCAGACACGAGTCATCGACGCCGACTGCCACGTCATCGAGACGCCGCGCACGTTCGACTTCATGCGGGAGGAGGACGCGCGGTTCCGTCCCATCGTGCTCGTCCGCGAAGACGGCGCGAACACGGACAAGTACTGGTTCCTCGAAGGCCGCGCCTGGCGCATGAACCAGAACGTGGGGCCGGAGTTCCCCACCGCCGCGCGTGAGGCCGCCGACATCAAGGCCCGCCTCGACCACATGGACGAGCTCGGCGTGGACATGCACATCCTCTATCCCACCATGTTCCTCCGCCCGCTCACGAACCACGCCGACACCGACTACGCCATCTCCCGCGCCTACAACCGCTGGCTCGCCGACGTCTGGCAGCAGGGCGGCGGACGCCTCCGCTGGGCCGTCATCCCTCCGCTGATGAGCATCGACAAGGCCATCGAGGAGATCCACTTCGGCAAGGAGAACGGCGCGTGCGCTGTCTTCTTCCGCGGCCACGAGCACAACCTCCTCCTCTCCGACTCCTACTTCTACCCTGTCTACGAAGAGGCGCAGAAGCTGAACCTCGCCATCGCCGTCCACGCCGCCGCCGGACAGTACGCGAACATGGACCTGCTCGACCGCTCGTTCGGTCTGCCCACATTCAAGTTCCCCACCGTCGGCGCGTTCAGCGACCTCGTCCTGCACCGCGTGCCGGAGAAGTTCCCCGACCTCCGCTGGGCGTTCATCGAAGTCACGTCGCAGTGGCTGCCCTACGTGATGAACGACCTCGTGCTCCGCTCACGCCGCTTCACCGACGGCGTCTTCCCCCGCGACGCCGAGCTCATGGAGGAGTACAACCTCTACGTCGGCTGCCAGACGATCGACGACCTCGGGTACATCATCGACCGCGTCGGCGACGACCACCTCGTCATCGGCACGGACTACGGCCACGCTGACACCACCGCCGAGATCGACGCGTTGAGCAAACTCAGCAACGACGGCAAGGTCACTGAGGCCAGCACGCAGAAGATCCTCTACGACAACCCCAAGCGGCTCTACGCGCTGTAGCTAGTCAGCAGCAGGAAGACGAAAGGGGGCGTTCTCATGGACGCCCCCTTTGCATCCTTGCGGTTTTCGAAGGCGATGGTAGCATCCCCGCTGGAATGCCTTCATCTGGCCATCTTCAGATGCCCGGTTGCACGCATATGCTCCGGTTGAAGAGAGTGGACGGTGCCTGGCTGCGGTGTGTCAGTGGTCAGGTCGCAAGGAGGGTCCGGCAATCATGGAGTACACAAACATATCTGCAGACAGCCACCTGAGCGACGTCTGGTATCCGGCGGACCTCTTCCAGAGTCGGTTGCCCTCGAAGCTCCAGGAGGTCGGCCCCAGGGTGGTGGAAACGGACAAGGGAACGATGTGGGAGTGGGAGGGAGACCTCCATGCGGCTGCGGCGGACGGCAACGACCTGCCGAAGCACGCCAAGGGGCACTTCCGCGCCAGCCGCGCAGCCGATGCCGTCGTCATCGAGGTAGAAGAGGGCAGGCTGGCGTCAGACCCCGACATCATCCTCAAGCACATGGACATGGACGGGACCTATGCAGGCGTGTTCTATACGGGAAACACGCGCAAGGAGACGTTCAGAGACCCGGAGTTGGAGAAGGCGTACTGGGCGATACACAACGACTGGGTCGTGGAGGTTTCGTCGGCGAGTCCTGACCGGCTCATCATCCTGCCAACGCTCCCGACGAGTTTCCCGGAGGAATGCGCTGGCGAGGTCTACCGCATGGCGGAGAAGGGCGCGAAGGCAGTGGAGTTCGTGCTCTTCGATGCCGCCGAGCCGGTGTACGAAGAGGTGTGGGAGCCGGTGTGGGCTGCGGCCGAGGAGACGGGGACCGTCATCTGCTCCCACATCGGCGACAAGAAGGGCACGCCGCGACCTCCGTACCGCCGCGGTGCGCGTCTCGCTCACTACCCACAGGCCCCGAAGACGATCGGGCCCTACCTGGCGCAGCTCATCTTCAGCGGCGTGTTCGAGCGTCATCCGGACCTTCGCTACTCATTCGGGGAATGCCGGATCGGTTGGATCCCTTTCGACATCCTGTGGATGGACAGGACGATGGAACAGCGGTACCTGAACGCGGCGGAGCCCCAGTCCGACATCCCGCTCAGCATGATGCCCAGCGACTACATCAAGCGCCAGGTCACCTTCACGTTCGAGGATGACACCGTGGGCGTGAAGATGCTGTCGGACCCGGAGCTCTACATCTGCGACACTGCCGTATGGGGCAGCGACTATCCCCACGAACAGGGGACGTGGCCCAACTCGGAGAGCGCGCTGACTGAGATGTTCTCGGGTATCGACCCTGCACTCCGGCGCGCCGTGGTGTGGGAGAAGAGCGCATCCTTCTTCAACATCAAGGGCCCGTGATCCTCGGTGGCTGAGAAGGAGATACTGCTGTGGGACGAACGGGGCCGGGGCTTTCCTGCCCTCATCCGGTATGGCCCCCATCTGTTCCTCTCGGGTTCTGACGGCCATCGCGACCCGGAATCAGAGGAACTCGACTTCAGCCTCGTCTACAAGCCGATCGAACAGTGCCACAACGCTTTCGACCGCATCCGGCGACGCCTCGAACGCGCCGGTTTGACCGGCGACTGCGTGATGCGGGTGCTTCACTTCACCAGCGGACAGGAGTGGAGCCTCAAGCGCATGGCTGTCTGGCCGGACTACTTCGGCGAGGTGGGGCACTCCGAGGCGGTTGCCTGGGGAGCACAGGCCAAGATGGCAGACATCAATGCCATCACCGCCATGGCCACCGGGTTGACCCGGGACGTGCCACGGCAGGTGGTCGTCCCACAGCCTCGGCGCGGACAATCGGCACGGCTCGTCCAGGCCGGCGACTTCCTCTACGCCTTCGGGGTCGGCGGGTACACGAACCCGTTCACCGGCGAAGAGGTGCCGATCAACGCGCCCGATGCGTTCAGGCGTCAACACTTCAACAACTTCGAGACGCTGCGGTCCTTCATGGACGAGGTGCCCGCGCCCCTGGGTGACTTCGTGCGGCTCGACGCCGGGTTCCGGAGGAACGTGGAAGACGCCCGCGCCTTCCGCGCGTGCACGAAGGACCTCTTTGGCGGCAGGATCCCCTTCGCCCATTTCGCGTTGCCGCTGGGCGAGTTGGCCAACCGCCTCATCCAACTGGGCGGCGTCGCGGTGGCGCCCGGCGTCGAGAAAGAGGTCCACTGGTCGCCCAACGATCCCGACATAGCGGAGACAGTTTCCGCCAGCGACCTTGTCTTCGTGAGCAGCCTGTCTGGGAACCGCGACCCGGAGTCGGGTGAGGTAGTGCGCGACCTGTGCGCGGACAAGCGCGCCCAGGCTCGCCAGTCGCTGCGATGCCTCGCGGCAGCGTTGACCCGGGCAGGCACGAGTATGGACCGGATGCTGTCGCTCGAGGTGTATCTCCGCGACATCTACTTCGAGGACGAGTTCATCGAGGTTGCGAAGGACGTTTTCGGGAGCGACTGCCCGGTGATAGGCGTCGCCGGAGCCGAGTTGGAAGAGGGTATCGAGGTGCAACTCGTTGGAGTTGCAGGGGCTTCCTGATAGCGCTTACGGAGGTGCGAGATGGCAGAGAGGGGTTGGCGGTCGAGGTGGGTGAGGACTGGGTCGTTCCGTACGCATTACGTGGAGGCAGGGGGCGACGGCCCCGTGCTGGTCCAGCTACACGGGGGTGGGTACGCTCAGTCGGCTGTCTCTGCCAATGGCACGATCATCTCCACACTGGGAGAGCACTTTCGCGTGCTCGCGCCGGACGCGGTGGGCGGATACGGGTTCACAGACCTCGTCCCCGCCTCACGCGGCCTGCAGAGCAGGGTGGACCAGCTGGAGGACTTCGTGGACACGCTCTGTCTCGACAGGTTCTCGATCATGGGAAACTCGATGGGCGCATGGCAGGCGGCGCGATATGCCATCCTCCATCCGGAGCGTATCGAGCGGATGGTCCTGGTCGGCAGCGGGTCGATAGCCGTTGCCATGGGGCTAGAACGGATCCGCCTGGCCGGCAACGAGCTGGCCGACAGTTACGGCCAAGGCGGCGACCGGGAAGACATGCGCATGCGCATCAAGGCGATCATCTACCGGGATGAAATGATCACCGACGAGGTCATCGACCAGCGATTGGCGGTTGCGAACCGGCCCGGAGTCCCGGAGGTGAACAAGGCTTTTCAGGAAGCGAACCAGCGGCTCCAGAACGACCCGCTGCTCAAGATCAACTACGACATGCGGGAGACGCTCCCCTGGGTAACGGAACTCATCCCGACCATCTTCCTGTGGGGCCAGAACGACCACTTCGCTTCGCCGGAGTACGGGAAGCAACTCGAAAAGATGCTGCCCCACGTTCCCTTCCACTGGATCCCGAACGCCGGTCACCAGGTGCAGAGCGACCAACCAGAGCTCGTGGCCGGGATCGTCAGGAAGTTCCTTCAGGAGGGATGAGGAGACTGCAGCGCAGTGCGTCCACTTCCCCTGCGCCCGTTCATGGTGAGCCAGTCGAACCACGAACGGGCAGGGTTGGTGGCCTACCGCCCTTCGGCGCGGCGCATCTCCGCGACGTAGTCCGCGAATGCCTCGGGCACCGAGTACTCCGGTTGCCAGTCGAGCAGCGCCTTGGCGTTGGAGATGTCGAGCGGCGTCGTTGCTGACGGGACGGGCCCGTCCGACGGCGTGACCGTTACCTTCAGGTCCGGCAGCACTGTGCGCACCGCGTCGGCGAGCTCTTCAAAGGAGGTGATGAAGCCGTTGCCGCCGTTGAACGCCGTGACACCGGAGAGCGGGATGCCCGCCGCGCGGCGGATGAGACGCCCCAGGTCCTTGCCGTAGACGTACTCGAACGCTCGACCGCGGATGGCAGGCACGACCAGCGGCTCGCCGGTCAGCCCGGCCTCGACGAGGCTGTGGACGGTCATGCCGCCGCCGGAGCCGCCACGGAAGTGGTTGTAGCCGAACACGTTGGACGGGCGCACGAACACCAACTCGAAGCCGTAGTACGTCGCGTACGCCTCGGCGATGTGCTCGTTGGCCACCTTGGACGCGGAGTAGGGGTTGCCCTCGCCCGCCCGGGGGTAGTTCTCGGGTATCGTCCCGCCGGCATCAGAGCGGCGGTCGTAGACGCCGTAGGTGCTCACGTGGATGAACCGCTTGACGCCCGTGAGCCGCGCGGCCTCCAGCACGTTGATGGTGCCCTGCACGTTGATCTGCATGCCGGTGTAGACCGGGCTGCTGACGCTGTTGCCGATGAGTCCCGCCGTATGCACGACGATCTCCGGCTGGTGCTGCTGCATCGCGCCCACGAGCGCGGGCAGGTCGCGCAGGTCCCCCTGCACGGCCTCGTAGGGTGCGCCGTCGAGTTTCGTGTGCAGGTAGTTGGCGTCCGGCCGGAGGTCATAGAAGACGACAGGGTCTCCCTGTGCGATGGCCTCACGCGCGTACGATGAGCCGACGAGTCCCGCTCCGGTTATCAGGCTGGTCATGGTCCCGCTCCTGTCCCGCTCAGATCCCCTTTCCACAAGGGAAGGGCGAGCGGAGGGTATCCGGTGGGGGAGTGGGGCGCAACAGCAGGCGGTTGAACGAGCTCGCGTCACGTTGTGACATCCGCTCGTTGCGCGTTGCCCGCTCTGCCTCCTAGGCTTGCGCTGGATGTTAGACTGCAGAGGAGAAACGATGACGACACAGCCCACAACCATTGAGGAGCGCCTGAGCAGGCTCGAAGGCTCCGTAGAGCGGATAGGCGACCTGGTGCAGCAGGTCGAGGGCCTCCGGTCGGAGATGAATGCGCATATCCGCACCATCTACCTGATGCTGGGCGGTTCGTGGGTCACCCTGATGGCGACAATCGTCGGGCTCAACCTGGCCGGTTAGCAGTCGCTGCGCGGCAGATCCGGCGAGCGGCCGGCAGGGTAGGGGCGCCTATCGTATGCTCCCCAACTCCTTCAGAGAGACGTGCCGATCAGCGCGACGCCCGCCACGACCGAGGCTGCGCCGATCCAGATGCGCTTGTCCATGAGTTCGAAGCGCCGTGCGATGAGCTGTGCGAAGAGGATGGCGATGATGGGCGAGAGCGCCACGACTGGCGCGACCGCCGTGACGGGCGCACGGCTCGCCGCGTTGTAGAAGAGCAGGACTCCGAGCGACATGCCGGAGCCGCCCAGCACCAGCTGCCAGGCGCGGTGGAACGTCATCTGCGGCAGCTCCCTTCGCAGGCGCGGCAGCGACAGCATCGCGACCATCGCCGTTCCGAACGAGAACACGAGCGATGCCGCGATGATGGGCTCGGTCACGTCCGTGACAATCTTCTTGACGAGCGCGCTCACTGTGCCGTAGGAGAGCATCGTGCCGAGCGCCGCGAGAAGGCCCTTGGTGGTCTCTGCGAGCCGTGGGTCCTCCGCGAGCGCAGACGCGTCGGCGGACGGCCCCTGCCGCGCGGCCCATGCGACAAGCACCCCTCCACCGACACAGGCGAACATACCCACCCCACTCTGAAGGCCGAGCATTTCACCGAGCCATATGATGGCGATGGTGCCGGCGACCACCGGGTTCGCGGAGACGATGGTGTTGCCGCGCGCAACGCCGATGCGGAGCATCGCGTTGAACACCAGCAGCCGCCCGATGGGATAGTTGATGATGGCGGTGAACACGAGGAGCGCCCAGCCTGAGGTTTGGATCCCGCCGAGCGTGGAGGCGTAGCCGGGCGCCGCAACCCCTACGATGAGTATCGTGCCCGCAATCATCGATACCACCGTGCCGGTGACGACCGGCGTTCCGACAAGCCCGAGCCGCGCGACGGTGGAGCCGAGTCCGAACGCGATGGAGGTGCCGAGAGCGAAGAATACGCCGGTGAGTTCTGTGCTCACGCCATCGCACCCGTGCGGGGCGCGTCAGTCAAGGCCGTAGAACCGCGTCGGGTTGTCGCGCACGATCTTGTCGACGACGTGGGCCGGTATATCCTCGCGCCTCCGCAGGATGGCGTGCGCTTCGATCTCGGCGGACTGGTCGGCGTGCGTGTAGTCCGTGCCGATGACGAGGTTGTCCTCCCCGGTGAACTTCATCACGTACGGCAGGTCCTCGTGCGTCTGGCACGCGAGGTAGAAGCGTCCCTGGCGGAAGAGGTCCTGCCCCAGCTCGAACTGCCCCATCCAGCCGGAGCGTTCGTGCCGTGCCTGCAGCTCCGCCATCGCGTACGGCGCCCAGGACGACATCGTCTCGATGAAGCCCACGCGCAGATGCGGGAAGCGCGCCGGTATGCCCGCCAGGACCATGTTGACGAAGGCGTCTATCGGCGAGAGGCTGAAGTTGTACATCGTCAGGTGCGAGGAGAGTGTGTCGGTGATGGCCGGGTCGCCCGCGGCGATGTGGATGCACACCGGAATGTCCATCCGCTCTGCCGCTTCGTACAGCGGGAAGAAGTAGGGGTCGTTCGCCGAGCGGCTCCCCGCCTCGACGCCGCGCTTGAATACGCCGCACGCGCCGTGCTCTTTGCCCCACTCCACCTCCTCCCCCACCTTGTCCATGCTCAGGATGGGCGGGATCACGACCCAGCGGAGGCGTCCGCCGCTCTCATCGGACTTCGCTCCGAGCCAGCGGTTGTAGGCGCGCACGAGCGCATACTCCACGTCCGGCTTCGCGCTGACGGAGGTGAGGAAGAGGGTGGGGTACATCACCTGCACGTCCACGCCCAGCCGGTCCATGTCGCGCAACCTCGCGGCCACGTCCGTCAGCTCGCGCGTCTCGACCGTAGTGCCGGTGCGCACGTCGTCGCGGTTGCGCCGGATGCGGAGCGCGCCGTCGATGCTCCAGAAGCGGTTGTAGCCCTTCGGCGCAAGCGCCGGATCCACGTAGTAACCGTCAGGCGGCGAGATGGTGAGTGGGCGGAAGCGTTCATGCTCCGGCAGCAGGAACGACCACGTCTCGTCGTTCTCATCCACATGGGTGTCAGCGTCAACGACCGGCATGATGCGCCTCCTTCGCTGGTTTGTGCGGGGCGAGTATACGCCTGTGGGGTGTGGAGGGGGGACGTGCGGCGAGGCTTGCTACAGCCCCGGCACGAGCGCGTCGTCCGCGGTCTGGGGCTCGAGGCCGTACACGTCAATCGCGGCCTGTCTGCTGATGAGACCGTTGCGCAGGTCGCGGATGACCTTGCGGCGGTCGCGCTCCTTCGGTGAGCCGACGCCGCCTGCGCCGCTGGTGCGCGCCTCGATGATGCAGTCCGCGTGCAGCGGCACGTTGGAGATGAGGCCCAGGTGTGTCTCCTCGTCGTCCATGCCGGGGTTGACGGTAACGCCGCCCGGCGCGCCGTCGCCCGCACCCGCGAGCCCGTGCGGCGGGCGCAGGTTGCGCGGGTTGCCGCCTGCGAAGCGGCTCTCCGAGTGGATGCGGTAGCGGCGCAGCAGGCCGTTGCCGCCCCGGTGTTTCCCTGCGCCGCCGGAGTCCGGGATGATCTCGAACCGTTCGACCTCCGCGTCGAACTCGGACTCGATGATCTCGACGCTCGTGAACTTGGAGCCACCGCTCGCCGAGTGCGCCGTGCCCGTCCAGCCGTCGCCGCCGTCGTAAGCGCCGTTGCCGGAGCGCAGCAGCTCATACTGCACGTAACGCTTGCCCCTGCCGGAGACGTTGCCGATGACTACGAGGTTCGGCGGCGCGTTGTGCGCTACGAGCGGACGCCCCGCCACCTTGCTCATCGCCTCGAACAGCACGTCCTCGACGACCGGTATGGTCATCGAGTAGAAGCCGACCGGCGCAGGGTAGGTGGGGTTGACGACGCTGCCGGTGCGGAACCGGAACTGTATGGTCCGCGCCAGCCCCGCGTTGCCGTACAGGTTCGGGTCGATCATCGCGATGAGGGCGAACTGGGCCATGCCGTAGATGAACGGCGGACGCACGTTGATGGGGCCGGGGCTCTGGTCGTCGGAGCCGGAGAAGTCGGCGATGAGGCCGTCGCCGGACTTCTCGACGCGGACGTGGATGCGGACGGCCTTGCTCTTGTCAACGATGTCGTCGACGTACCCCTCGGCCTCGGCTTCGCCGTCCGGCCACTCGGCGATGGCGGCCCGCACGCGGGTCTCCGTCCGCCGCGCCGTGTCCGCGAACGCGCCCGTGACCGTTGGCGTGCCGAACTGCGCGAACAGCTCCTTCAGCCGTCCCGCGCCGATCGTGTACATCGCTCCGGCTTGCGCGTTGAGGTCACCGATGACCAGCTCCGGCGTGCGGCTGTTCGCCGTGAGGAACTGCATGACTTCCTTCACTGGCTCGCGACGTCGGTGGAAGCGGACGGGCGCGATGTTCAGTCCCTCGCCGAACACGTCCCGCGCGATCGCGTTCCGGCTGCCCGGCGACTGCCCGCCGATGTCGCTCTTGTGCCCCATCGAGGACCAGAACGCGACGACTTCGCCGTCCACGACGACGGGCGTCACGACGACCATGTCGTTGGGGTGGGGGCAGCCGGACGAGTACGGGTCGGAGATCAGGTAGCAGTCGCCGTCCTCCATCACCTCGTGCGGGTAGTGCCGCAGGACGCCCGCGACGCAGTCCGGGTACGCGCCGCGGTGCTGGAGGAGCGCCGAATGCTGGCCGACGGTGTTGCCGTCGCGGTCGGTGATGCCTGCGGAGAAGTCGTGGGACTCGCGGATGATGGTCGAGAAGCCGGTGCGCATGACGGCGGCCTGCATCTCGCGCATGATGCCGTCGACCCGCGCGCGGATCACCTCCTGCGTGATGACGTCCGGCGCCGGTGCGCTCATTCCGCCTGGACCGCGAGGGCCTCGCTGATGGCCTCCTCGTCCAGCCCGTAGACCTGGACGGCGGCCTCCGTGCTGATGTAGCCGTTGCGCAGGTCGCTCACGACGCGGTCGCGGTCGCGCTCGAAGGGGTCGCCGGCGCCGCCCGCGCTGCCGGTCTCGACGCGCACGACGTCGCCCTGTTCAATCATGACGTTCGAGATGATGCCGACGTAGCGCCGCTCGTCGTTCGCGCCGGGGTTGACTGTCACCGCACCGCCGACGCCGTCCATGCCGCCAACGACGCCGTGCGCGGGCGCGAGGTTGCGCGGGCTGCCTCCGGCGTAGCGGCTCGGCTGCTTGACGACGTATTCGCGCCGCATCGCAAGGCCGCCGCGATACTCGCCCGGCCCGCCGGTGTCCCGCACGAGCTCGAAGCGCTGCATCTCGACGTCGAACTCGGACTCGAGGATCTCGGCGCTCGTTATCTTGCTGCCGCCGCCCCACGAGTGGCCGGTGCCGGTCCAGCCGTCGCCGCCGTGGTGCGCGCCGTTCCCGGACATCATCAGCTCGTACTGCACGTAGCGCCGTCCGCCGCCCACCGTGCCCATGACCACCATGCCGCTGCTCGCGTTGTGCGCGACAGCGGGGCGTCCCGCAGCCTGGCTCAGCGCCTCGAAGATGATGTCCTCGACGGTCGAGAGGGTCATCGAGTAGAAGCCCACCGGCGTCGGGAACGTCGGGTTCAACACCGTGCCCTCGCGGAAGCGGCACTCGACCGCCCGCGCGAGCCCGAAGTTGTTCGGCACGCCGGGGTCGATCATCGCGATGACGGCGTAGTACGCCATGCCGTGGATGAACGGCGGCCGCACGTTGATGGGACCGGGGCTCTGGCCGTCCGTGCCGGAGAAGTCGAGCGTGAGCGAGTCGCCCTGCTTGATGGCGGAGACATGGAGGCGCAGCTTGCGGTTCGGGTCGACGATGTCGTCGGTGAACGCCTCCGCCTCGTAGACGCCGTCCGGCCACTGCCGTATCTCCTGGCGCACGCGGGCTTCCGTGCGGAGCCCGATCTGCTCGAACGCCGTGACGACGGTCTCCTGGCCGTATTCGTCCATCAGGTGCTTCAGCCGCGTCGAGCCGATGCTCCACAGCGCGCCCGCCTGCGCGCCGAGGTCGCCGATGACCAGCTCCGGCGTGCGGCTGTTCGCGCGGAGCATCTGGTGGGTCTCGTACAGCGGCTCGCGCCTGCTGAGGAACTTGACCGGCATGATCTGCAGCCCCTCGCCGAAGACGTCGCGCGCGAGCGTGTTCCGTGAGCCGGGCGACTGCCCGCCGATGTCGCTCTTGTGCCCCATGCTGGCACAGAACGCGACCACGCGCCCCTCGTGGAACACGGGCAGCACGACGACCATGTCGTTCGGGTGGGGGCAGCCGGAGTAGTACGGGTGGTTGATGAGGAAGCAGTCGCCCTCCTCCATCTCCTCGAACGAGTAGAACTGGAGGACGCCCTTCACGCACTCCGGGTACGCGCCGAGGTGTGGCGGCAGCGGCGAGTACTGGCCCACGACGTTCCCGTCGCGGTCGGTGATGCCCGCGGAGAAGTCGTGCGATTCGCGGATGATGGTGGAGAAGCCGGTGCGGAGCACCGCGGCCTGCATCTCCCGCACGATGCCGTCCAACCGGGCGCGGATGACTTCCTGGGTGATGACGTCTGCTGTACTCATGCGCCGGATGCTACCGCAATCGGTTCGAGCAGGGTAGGGATGGAGCGTCAGGACTACAATGCGGGCGGTGGCCCGCCGAACGGGCGCAATGAGAAGACCATGAACGCTTTGGAAGCGAGGCTGAGCTCCTGAAAGGAGAATGTGACATGGCAACCGTGGTACCGGCGGCGCACAACCTGAAGAGCGCGTTGCACCGCATGATGCTCATCCGGCGTGTCGAGGAACAAGTCATCGACCTGGCCACGAGCTTCGACGATCTCATAAGGGGCCACTATCACGTCTATATCGGGCAGGAAGCCACGGGAGTCGGGGCGTGCATGGCCCTGGGACCCGACGACTACATGTTCACGACCCACCGGAACCACGGGCACGTGATTGCTCGAGGCGGAGAGCCGGGCCCCGTGATCGCCGAGATCATCGGACGCACGGGGGGCTACAACAAAGGCCGCGGCGGGACATTCCACGTCATCGCCAGGCACCTGGGCGTGCTCCAGACGTCGGCTATCGTCGGGGGAGGCGTCCCGATGGCGGCGGGCGCAGCGTTCTCGATCAAGAAGCGCGGCACCGACCAGGTATCGCTGGCCTTCTTCGGCGACGGCGTGCTCGAAGAGGGCGCGTTCCACGAAGCCCTCAACATGGCATCGCTCTGGAAGCTCCCCCTGATCATGATGTGCGAGAACAACAGCGTCCTTCCGGAGGGTCAGCGGCAGGGCGAGCATCCGACGTCCTCGTTCGCCGCAACACAGCTGGCTGACGTCGCCAGCGCGATGAACGTTGAGGCCCACGTGGTCGACGGCAGCGACGTCAGGGAGGTCGGGGGGTTGCTGGCCGGACTTGTCGGCCGGGCTCGTGAAGGGGAAGGACCGTTCTTCGTCGAATCGCGCCTGGACCGCTGGCCGGGCAACCGGGGCCAGTTCCCGCAACTGATCGGTGGCCCCCATCAGATGGCGTGGACCTGGGATCCGGGCTCGGCTGACGCGCGCTTGCATGACTGGCTCGCCAACTACGACCCCGTCTCGCTCCTCTGCAGGAGTCTCGTCGAGGAAGGGGCCATGACGAGAGAGGAGGTCGAGGAGGTCGACGCCGCAGCCCGAAGGGAAGCCGGGGAAGCCCGCGATTTCGCTCTATCGAGCCCGATGCCATCGCCCGAGAGTGCGATGGACCACGTCTTCGCCTAGGAGGATCCACCATGAGAGAGATGACCTATTCGGAAGCGATGGCCATCGGCATCCTCGAGGCGCTGGCCGAGGACGAGAGCGTCGTCCTGATGGGAGCGGGGTTCGGTGGCCTGCACGGGGACCCAGCCGTGTGGGGGCAGTTGAGGGAGAAGTTCGGAGACCGCATCACCAGCCCGCCCATCGCCGAGCTCGGCTACTGCGGCATCGCCGTTGGCGCTGCGCTGACGGGACTGCGGCCCATCGTGGCCATCGGCACGGGAGCGTTCTCATTCGAGGCATTCCCGCAGATCGCCAACGAGGCGCCCCAGGCGTACTACGGAACGCGGGGGCAGGTCACGTGCCCTGTCGTGTTCCACATGCGCGCCGGCATCCGTGGGGCCGGTGGGCTCCAGCATTCGATCGCGCCCCAGGCCATGTACTGGAACACTCCGGGGTTGGAGATCTGCGTTCCGGGCAGCCCGGCAGACGTGCGGGGCCTCATCAAGGCGGCTGTCCGCAGCAACAACCCGACCATCTTCATCGACCACGAACGGCTGCACCCGATGATGGGCGAAGTCGATGAGTCGACTGGCGGGGACATCCCGCTCGGCGTGGCCGACGTGAAGCGGGAGGGCTCGGACGTGACCATCGTGGCGACCTCCATCATGGTGCCTCGGGCGCTCGAGGCCGCGGAGACCTTGGCGAGTCAGGGGATAGATGCCGAGGTCGTGGACCCGCGGACCTTGGTGCCGCTCGACACGGAAGCGATCCTGCGCTCCGTCGCCAGGACCGGGCGCGTGGTTGTTGCCGACGAAACGCAGAGGAGTTGCGGCGTTGCATCCGAGATCGCGGCCACCATCGCTGAAGAGGGTTTCGAGTCGTTGAGGGCCCCCATAAAGCGGGTTGCCATCCCCAACGTACCCATCCCGTATCACCAGGCGGAAGAGGACTACATCACCCCTAATGCACAACGCATCGTCGAGGCTGTGGAGGCGGTCTGCCGTTGATGCGGTCTTGCCAGGATCGCCCAACCGCGATGAATATGCTCGCAGCGTCTGCGGAACGGAGGAGTGTCATGGCTGACGGACAACTGGACGGGAAAGTGGCGCTCGTTACGGGCGCGGGAAGTCCCATCGGCATGGGACGGGTCATCGCGCTTGCGATGCTCCGTGCCGGGGCGAAGGTCGCGATGCTGGATATCAAGGACGACTGGCTCCAGCAGACCGCCAACGAGGCCCGCGAGATCGCTGGCGACGCCGCGGTCTCCACGCTCGTGGCCGACACCAGCCGTTGGGACGAGGCCCAGCGCGTCGTGCAGAGCACGGTGGATACGCATGGAAGCCTGGATGTCCTCGTGAACCTCGCAGGGGTGCATCACCGCTCGCTCCTCCCGCCATCGGACAGGCCGTTAGCCTTCTGGGAGCAGCCGGTGGAGGTCTGGGAGCGGATGATCGCGGTCAATTCGACCGGCCCGTTCCTGATGGCGCGCGCCGCCGTTCCAAGCATGCTCGAGCGGGGGTGGGGCCGCGTCATCGGCATCACGACCAGCCTCGACACCATGACACGCAACATCCCCTACGGGCCGAGCAAGGCGACGCACGAGGCGATGGTGGCGGCGATGGCGCCCGAGCTGGAGGGCACCGGCGTCACGACGAACGCACTGCTCCCCGGCGGCGGCACGAACACCATGTTCGTCGACCGCGACCCCAGCCGCGATTTCGCTTCGCTGGTGCAGCCGGAAGTCATGGGCCCGCCCGCCGTCTGGCTCGCGTCCGACGCGTCCGACGGTTTCAACGGCATGCGCATCATCGCCAACGACTGGGACCCGGCGCTCAGCGTCGAGGAGAACCTCAAGCGCTCGTCGGACACCGCCGCCTGGCGCCAGCTGGCACGGGGAAGCGGCTAACGGTCAGCAGACCGCGCCGCTCCGTCCTTCTTGTGAAGATAGGCGTTCGTCGTTCCTGCGGAGGCAGGAACCCCACCCCTGTCCCGTCATTCCCGCGCTTCAGCGCGCCACCGGCGGGAATCCCAGGTGGCCGTCAGGCCACACGTGCACGGGCAGTGCACACGGGGCGGAGTGGAAGGGCAAGGCGCGTCCTGCCGCCTACTGCGCTATTCGGCTGGCAAGTACGGGCGAGGGTGGGCTGTCGCCACCCCATTTTCATTCCCTTACACGGCCTGACAAGGCCCCGAGCCATTCTTGTGAAAATAGGCGTTCGTCGTTCCTGCGGAGGCAGGAACCCCGCCCCTGTCCCGTCATTCCCGCACCGGCGGGAGTGACGGGTGCACGGGCAGTGCACGCGGGGCGGAGTGGAAGGGCGGGGCGCGTCCTGCCGCCTACTGGGTTACTCGGCTGGCAAGTACGGGCGAGCGTGGGCTGTCGCCTCCCAATTTTCATTCCCTTACACGGCCTGACAAGGCCCCGAGCCATTCTTGTGAAGATAGGTGTTCGTCGTTCCTGCGGAGGCAGGAACCCCGCCCCTGTCCCGTCATTCCCGCACCGGCGGGAATCCAAGTGACCGGTAGGTCACACGTGCACGGGCAGTGCACACGGGGCGGAGTGGAAGGGCGGGGCGCGTCCTGCCGCCTACTGGGTTACTCGGCTGGCAAGTACGGGCGAGGGTGGGCTGTCGCCTCCCAATTTTCATTCCCTTACACGGCCTGACAAGGCTCTGGGCCATTTCTGCGGAGGCCTGTGCTTCAGCGCGCCGCTTTCAGCGCGCAACCTCGCTTGGTGTAGGGGCGGTTCGCGAACCGCCCCTACGTTTCACCACATGAGCGTTGGTGTGCCCACTGCAAGCGTCGCTACAGCAGCGACACCTCCACGTCCGGCTTGCGCGGCATAACGACGTACCACGGCCCGCCCGGTTCGTCGAAGCCGGGGAACGGGGCTGCCTCGTTGGGGAGCAGGACGTACTCGTTCTGCGTGGGGTCGCGGAACGTGTTCATCGGGTCGCCGCCGTCCTCGAGAGTGCCGTGTCCAGCGCCATCCTGGTGTCGCCGCCGTCTCCTCTGATGGGGCTGTCACTTCTGTCTCAACAGGCAGAACTCGTTGCCGTCCGGGTCGGCGATTACGGCCAGGTCCTCTCCCGGCTCGACGAAGTCTCTGACCGCTGTTCCCCCGAGCGCCTCGACTCTCGCCAACGCGGCCAGCACGTCTGGCACCGTCAGGTCTATATGCACCCGTGTCTTGCTCGTCTTCTTCTCAGGGACACGCTGGAGATAGACGGTGAGGCCGCCGGGCAGGGGCTCGAACGCCAGGTACTGGTCCCAGGCCGAAGCTCGCTCGACTCCCAGCAGCGCCGAATAGAACGCCTCCGCCCGGTCGAGGTCGGCAACGTCTATGCCGACGTGGGTCAGCGTCCCAACCGGGTCATTGTCTTCGCTCAAGGTGTTCCTCCCGCCACGGGACGCGGAGATGTATGGGCTTGTCGGACCATGGGACCGGTATGAGTGCTTGAGCGCCCCCTGCAAGCGTCGCTACAGCAGCGACACTTCCACGTCCGGCTTGCGCGGCATGACGCCGTGCCACGGCCCGCCCGGTTCGTCGAAGCCGGGGAACGGGGCAGCCTCGTTCGGCAGCAGGATGCACTCGTTCTGCACGGGGTCGCGGAACGTGTTCATCGGGTCGCCGCCGTCCTCGACGATGCGGAGGTTCTCCTCCATCACCTTGCGGAAGAGGATGATGCCCGCATCGGTCACGCCGAGGTTCTCGCGCGTCCGGTCCACGATAGAGCCCTGCGCGACCCACGTCATCTGGTCCTGCCCCGGCACGTCCGTGCTGACCAGGCGTCCCTTCTCGTCGTAGAGCGGGTGCTCCTCGACCGGGATGGAGCCGAACTCCTGCGCCGGCACGTCGGCACCAGCCGGGTGCACCGTCGTCGTGTAGCGCACGTACCACGTGTGCTCGTCGTCGATGGGAACGCGGAGCAGGAAGCGGTGCGCGCCATCGCCGCCGCCGATCTTCAGCGTGTAGGGGAACACGATCGGGTGACCGGTCTGCCAGTCGGGATGCGACTCGTCGATACCCGCCGTGACCCGCCGCTTGATGACGCCATGCTCGAACCGCTCGAACCCCAGCTTCAGGTGGTGCTTCGCCCGCTGCGGCAGGCGGTTCGCCCACTCTTCGCCCTGCCCCTTCTGTGCGTTTATCCAGGTGCCGTAGTACCCGTGCAGGTGCTCGAAGTGCGTCGGGTCGAGCGCGTTGTCGACGCACTGCAGCCAGTTGCAGGGGAGCGCGCTCGCCTGGATGCGCCGGGTTACATTCTCTTCCCACGCGAAGACGTCCCAGCGGGGGAGCAGCGGCGCGGGCTGTGGCCCGAGGTAGGCCCAGATGAGCCCGTGCAACTCCTGCACCGGGTAGGCGGTCATCTGGATCTTGTCCTTGTACGTGCTGCCCGTCGGCTCGGAAGGCTGCTCCAGGCACTGGCCGTTGAAGTCGTACAGCCAGCCGTGGTAGCAGCACCTGATGCCTTCCTTCTCCGGGATTCCGTAGAGCAGATCGACGCCGCGGTGGGCGCAGCGCTGCTCGATGAGGCCGAACTCGTTGTCCGGCGTCCGGTAGAGCACGAGGTCCTCGCCGAGGAGCCGGACCGCCATCGTGGGGTCTTCGCCCATCATCTGCGACGTTCCGGCGATCGGGTGCCAGTAGCGGCGCATCAACTCGCCCATCGGCGTGCCCTTGCCGACGCGCGTGTACCGTTCGTTGTCCTGCTGCGAAAGCATGCGGCTCCTCCTCGTACGGAGTATTCGCTTCGTGGAGAACCTTACACCCGTCGCCAGACGGCTGTGTATCTTTGCAGAAGTAGTAGTGGGCCTGGGGGAGACTAGAGGGTTTGCGCAGCCGCCCGCTCGACGGTCTCGGCCAGCCAGGCATTGAGGGTCTTGCCCTGAGCCTTCGCTGCCGTGGCTGCCTCGCGGTGCACCTTCGGGGTTACCCGTAGTGGTATCTTCCCAGAGTATGGCCGATCGGGTTCACGTCCTCGTTCTGCGCAGACGGTGAGGTAGTCGTCTATAGAGAACTCGAACTCCTCCTGCAACTGCTCGACTGACTTTCCCTCGAACGTGATGACGTCGCGCGTGCCTACCACCTCGCCGTGGAAGACGTTGGCTGAGTCGTCGAAAGTCACTGCTGCCCGGTAGCCCTTGTAGTGCATCATGGCTCTATGCCTGCCTCGCTCAGAAATCGCCGCACTGCTTCAACCATGGCCTTCCGTGCTTCCCTCTCTGGGTGTGGCCGGTGGAAGTGCGCCGCCACACCGTTCAACTCGAAATACACCCGTGAACCGGCACGTTCCTCCATGTCTGCACCGCAGGCCGGCAGCAGGGACTCGATGTCGTCCCAGCGGATGCCCGCCTGAGTGGGGCGTCTGAACACCGCGGCAAGGATGATCCGGTGTTTACGTCTCACAGAAACATGATATCAGATACTGATATAGGCTGCCAACCATGAGCGCTCACCCAATTCCCATCTTGTGACATCTGCCCCTTACGCCGATGCCCCTTCCCCGCGTACGCTGTCTCCGGAGGCACCGCGCGGGTGGTGGCGGCCCCACCCACGGCCCTGGATCCTGTGAGCAGAAATGAGCAGTTATGAGGGGTAAATGAGCAGTAATGAACAGCGGATGGGCAGTATTGAGCAGCCGGACTGCTCATCGACAACCCCGGATTCAGAGGTGAAATCGGCCCAATGAGCAGAAATGAGCAGCTATGTCCTCTGGAGGCTCTCCTGGGACAGCGTTCATGGACGGCGAGGCGTGCTTGGCGCAGCCTCCAGCGAAGGAGTCGCTACTCCAATGCCAGCGCCTGCTCGATGGCCGACTCGTCGAGGCCGTAGACGCTCGCGGACTGCTCCGGCGTGACGTAGCCATTGCGCAGGTCGGACGCCGCCAGCGTGGGGTCGCGCTGCTTCGGGTTGCCCGCGCCGCCGGAACTGCCTGTGTCGATGCGGATGACGTCGCCCTCGTTGAGCAGCAGGTTGGAGACGAGGCCCCGGTACTCGACCGCGTGCTCCGTGTCCGGGTTGATGGTGATGACGCCGGGGCGTCCGGGCAGCCCGCCCTCCACGCCGTGGGGCGGGTCGTTCTGCCGCGCGGTGCCCCCGGAGTACTTGCTCTCCTTCAGCACCTTGTACTCGCGCCGCATGCCGTGCCCGCCTCGGTTCGCGCCCGGCCCGCCGGAGTCAGGGATGAGGGAGAACCGCTGCAACTCCACGTCGAACTCGGATTCGAGGATCTCCACGCTGGTAAGCTTCGCGCCGCCTGCCCACGAGTGGCCGGTGCCGGTGTAGCCGTCGCCGCCGCTGTGCGCGCCGTTGCCGGAGCGCAGCAGTTCGTACTGCACGTACCGGGCGCGACCCTCCCCGGACGTGCCGAGCACGACCATCGACGAGGCGGCGTTGTGCGCGACGGCGGGGCGTCCTGCCACCTTGCTCATCGCCTCGAACACCACGTCCTCTATCGCGGCCATCGTCGTCGAGTAGAACCCCACCGGACCGGGGAAGCGCGGGTCCATGATGCTCCCCTCACGGAAGCGGCACTCGACCGCCCGGGCGAGGCCACCGTTGTTCGGGACGGTCGGGTCCATCATCGCGATG
>DAOUHT010000005.1:0-2608 GCA_034428375.1 Dehalococcoidia bacterium
GGCGGGCAGCCGCCGCCTGGGTCCCGCCGACACCGAGGAGGCGGTACGCAACTGGCACGAGCAGCAGCTCTGCCTGGTCAGCCACCCGCATGTCGACGTGCTGGTCCACCCGTGGTGGTGGTACACGGTGGCGCTCGACCCGATCCGCGTACAGGGAATGCCGTGGCTGTACGACTTCGGCGTCATTCCGCGCTCCATGCACGAGGAGCTGGCGGCAGCGGCGCGCGAGCATGATACGGCGATCGAGCTGAGCGGCGTCTCCTTCTTCGAGCGGCACGACGGCCGCAAGACGGGGCAGGCGGACGAGTTCTTCCCGGCGCCGCCCCGCGAGCAGTACCTGGAGTTCCATCACCTGCTGCGCGATGCCGGAGTCAGGTTCTCGATCGGCTCCGACTCGCACGGCCCGGGCTACGATGACGCGAAGGTCCTGCGGCTGACCGAGGCGCTTGCGAGCCTGGGTCTTACCGGCGCCGACCTCTGGCACCCTCCGCCGCGGTAGCGCATGTCCGAGCCCGCGACCTCGCCTGCGACGTCGGACGCTCCGCGGTGGAGCGCCCGCGTCGCTCGCGGCGGAAGCTTGAGCAAACGGCCGCTCCGAACGGTGCTGTGGAGGCAGCGGGAGTACCTGCTGCTGTCCCTGCCGTGCATCGCGTTCTTCGCGGTGTTCCACTACGCGCCGATGTACGGCGTCATCATCGCCTTCAAGGACTTCGGCTTCGGCGACACGCTCGCCTCCGCACCCTGGGTCGGATTCCGGTGGTTTCAGGAGTTCCTGAGATCCATGTACATCTGGAGGCTGCTGCGCAACACGGCACTCCTGAGCCTGCTGACGCTCGTGATCGGCTTCCCGGTTCCGATCATCTTCGCACTCGTCGTCAACGAGATCGCGGGCACGGGCTTCAAGCGGGTCGTGCAGACCGTCAGCTACATGCCGCACTTCATCTCGACGGTGATCGTCGTCGGCATCCTCTACCAGGCGCTCTCCGTGCAGCACGGGTACGTCAACCAGATCCGCTCGGCGCTGGGACTGGAGAAGATCTTCTTCCTGCTGGAGCCAAGCTACTTTCGCGCCCTGTACGTCACCTCGGAGGTCTGGCAGGGCTTCGGCTGGGGGTCGATCATCTACCTCGCCGCCATGAGCTCCATCAATCCGGAGCTCTACGAAGCGGCGCACATCGATGGCGCGCTGCGACGGCAGCAGATGTGGCACGTCACCCTGCCCGGGATCCGGCCCACGATCGTGATCCTCCTCATCTTCACGGTCGGCAACCTGATGAACGTGGGATTCGAGAAGATCATCCTCCTCTACAATCCCGCCGTATACGAGGTCGCCGACGTGGTGCAGACGTACGTCTACCGCCGGGGCCTCGAGGAATTCCAGTGGAGCTTCGCCGCGGCGGTGGGACTGTTCAACTCGCTGATCAACTTCGCCCTGCTGCTGGCCGCCAACACCGTCAGCAAGCGCCTGAATCAGGCCAGCCTCTGGTAGGCTGCCTGAGCCTGAGCTCACGCCAGTGTCAGCTCCAGCGTGCTGATGCTGTGCGCCGGCAGCACGATGCCGAATGGCACCGACCGCGGGGTGAACGGTGCGGTCGTCGTCGTGATCCGTTCGGGATCCGAGGCGTCGTTGCGGTCCTCGAGGCGGTCGGCGTTGAGGGTCGCGACGCTTCCCGCGGCGATCTTCCCGGCCCCATCGATGGCTACCTGCAGTTCCACGTCCTGCCGCAGATGACGATTGGTCACGCTCAGGAACAGCCGCTCGCCGTGCGGATCCTTCGACGCGGCTGCGCCGACGACCGCGAGCGGCGGCAGCTCCTTCATCGCGTCCCCGGCAAGCGGCACCGAGTCGGCGTCGGTCACCCGAGCGGTGGGCCGAATCTCGTCGGCGTCGACCGTGACCGCGAGTGCCGCGTTGCCCTTGTGCCCGCGGTACAGGTCGAACAGGTGATACATCGGGGTCGTGATGGTCGCTTCGCCGTCGGTGAGCAGCAGGCCGCTGCCCATGTTCGCTGTCCAGGTCAGGGTGGCCAGGGGCACGATTGTCGACAGACGGCAATAGACATTCAGCACGTTGGAGCAGACCAGCGCGTCGCGGAACGTCCCGGCCCTGAATCGGTGCGATATCCCCCACTCGGTGACTGCGGTGCCCATCCGCTCGTTGCTAGCCGGCCGGCCCAGCCAGTCGATGGTCCGGAACCGGCCGAACGGATTCCTGCCCTCGGCATGTCGCTGAATGGCCGCGTCGCTGTCGATGAACAGCTTCTGGAGTCCCGCCGCGTTGTGCATGACGCGGTACACCGACTCCTCGCCGATGTCCTCCTCGTCATCGAAGCCGCCCAGGTAGTTGATCGAGCAGATGTAGTCGACAAGCGCCGCACCTCCCATCTCCTGATCGGGGACGTTCTCGAGCTCGGCGAAGAAGCGCTCGGCGTAGGCTCCCTGTTGCGCGCACAGGACCCGGATGTTCGGATCGATGCAGCGGGCGACCCAGGAGAAGTCCCTGAGCGTACGCGCGTGCGCGGCCGGATCCCACCACGCGTACCACTGCCAGAACTTGACGCCATACGGCTGCGGATGGCCGTTGGCTCTGCGCAGCTCGGCGTACCGG
>DAOUHT010000006.1:0-19827 GCA_034428375.1 Dehalococcoidia bacterium
GTCATGGTGCGCGAACCGCCAGTGACGAGTCTGCCATCGTCGGCCAGAGCAGTGCCGGCCTGGAAGACGACCGCCTCGCGTTCCGCCTCCTCCAGCCCTGCCAGCGCATTGCCGGCCTCGTGAGGGCCGGGATAGCCGCCTGGCGCCAGCACAACGCCGACCGAGCAGCCGCTCCAGCGCAGGTCGCATGAGGGCAGAGAGCCGTCGAGCGCCGCCTCGATCACGTCCAGAAGGTCGTTCTCCATGCGCGGAAGGATGAGTTGCGCCTCGGGGTCACCGAGGCGGGCGTTGAACTCGATGATGAACGGTCCATCGTCAGTGAGCATGAGGCCGCCGTAGAGGACGCCGGTGAACGGTGAACCCTGACGCGCCATCTCGCGGATGACCGGCTCGATACACGTCTCGCGTATCTGACGCTCCATCGCGGCGTCCCACCACGGAGGCGGGCTGTAGCCGCCCATGCCGCCGGTGTTCGGTCCCTGGTCGCCGTCGAACACGCGCTTGTAGTCGCATGCGGGCACGAGCGGTGTGGCGCATTCGCCGTCCGTGAAGCAGAACACGCTGAGCTCCTGCCCCACGAGACATTGCTCGATGACGACGCGCTCGCCCGACGCTCCGAACGCACGGCTCACCATCGCATCGTCCACTGCTTCGAGCGCCTCGTCGATGCTCTGCGCAACCACGACGCCCTTGCCCGCGGCGAGGCCGTCTGCCTTGATGACGACAGGCGCGCCCTGAGACCGCACGTACTCCCGCGCGGCGACCGCGTCGTCGAAAACCTCGAACGCAGGCGTCGGCGCTCCGGCGTCGCGCATGATGCCCCGGGCGAACGACTTGCTGCCCTCGATGCGGGCGGCTGCTTTCGTGGGCCCGAAGATGCGCAGCCCTTCCTGTCGGAAGCGGTCCACGATGCCGAGGGTAAGCGGCAGCTCGGGGCCGACGATAGTGAGATCAATGGCGTGTCCTCGGGCAGCGGCCACGAGCGCATCGAGGTCGGTCGCAGCGACAGGAAGGTTCGTAGCGATGACGGCGGTGCCGACGTTGCCCGGCGCCACGAACAGTTCCGGGTTGCGGGGGCTCTGAACGAGTTTCCACAGGATGGCGTGCTCACGCGCGCCGCTCCCAACGACGAGTACCTTCACTCCCTGTTCCTCGATTGCCGCAACATGACCAACGCGATCACCAGGCAGACGATGCCGATGCCCATCGAGATGAAGACGGTCGGCACGTCCCACTCGCCCGCGATGCCCAGGGCCAGGCCGCCGATGATGAACGTGATGCCGAACGCGCCGAACACCGTCCGCACGGCGCGTCTGAGGTTGACTATGCCCATCGAAGCTACTCCCACTCGATGGTGCCGGGCGGCTTGCTCGTGATGTCGTAGACAACGCGGTTCACGGTCGGGACCTCGTTGACGATGCGGTTGGAGATGCGTGCAAGCGTCTCGTAGGGCAGTCGCGCCCAGTCCGCCGTCATGGCGTCCTCGCTGGTGACCGCCCGGAGGGCCACGACGTGCTGGTACGTGCGCAGGTCGCCCATGACGCCCACAGTCCTGGTGTCCGTGAGGACAGCGAAACTCTGCCAGAGCTGATCGTAGAGGCCGTCGCCCTTGATCTCGTCCATCACTATCCAGTCCGCGGCGCGCAACGTTTCCAACTTGTCGTACGTCACGTCGCCGATGATGCGGATCGCGAGGCCGGGACCGGGGAACGGCTGGCGGTTAATCATCTCCGGCGGCAGGCCGAGCTCCGCGCCGACCAGCCGCACCTCGTCCTTGAACAGGTAACGCAGCGGCTCGACGAGGTCCAGCTGCATCCGCTCCGGCAGCCCGCCGACGTTGTGGTGCGTCTTGATCTTGTGCGACGCGCTGTGCTCCGCGGTCTCGCTCTCGATGACGTCCGGGTAGAGCGTGCCCTGTGCAAGGAAGTCCACCGCTCCCATCGTGCGGGCCTCTTCCTCGAACACGTTGATGAACTCCGCGCCGATGGTCTTGCGCTTCTGCTCGGGGTCGGTCACGCCGGCGAGCGCGGAGAGGAACCGCTCGGTGGCGTCCACGTAGACGAGATTGAGGCCGAGGTTGCGCTCGAACACGGCGCGGACGCGTTCCGGTTCCTCGCGGCGCAGCAGGCCGTTGTTCACGAAGATGCACGTCAGCTGGTCGCCGATAGCCTCGTGGACGAGCCACGCGGTGACGGCGGAATCGACCCCGCCGGAGAGCGCGCAGATGACCTGCCCATCGCCGACCTGTTCGCGGATGCGCTGCACGGTCTCCGCGACGAAGTTGCCGGGCGTCCACGAACCGGACGCGCCGCACACCTTGTAGGCGAAGTTGCGGATGATCTCCGCACCCTGGGGGGTGTGAGCGACCTCCGGGTGGAACTGGATGCCGTACATGCCGGCGTCGTTCGCCATTGCGGCGATTGGGGAATTCTCGGTGTAAGCGACTGCGCGGAAGCCCGGAGGCATCGTGGCGATGCGGTCGCCGTGGCTCATCCACACGGCCGTCTCGCCGTCCAGCCCGTCGAAGAGCGGGCTGGGGTCGTTCTTGTGGACGACCGCGAAGCCGTATTCGCGTTCGGTGGCCGGGATGACACTGCCGCCCAACTGATGCGCGAGCAACTGCATGCCGTAGCAGATGCCGAGGACCGGGACACCGCTTTCAAATATCCACGGCTGGGCCAGCGGCGCGCCGTCCTCGTAGACGGATGCGGGCCCGCCGGAGAGGATGATGCCCTTCAGGTCGAGTCCGTCGACGGCTGCACGGGGAGCGGTGGGGGAGATGAGTTCGCAGTAGACGTTCTGCTCGCGGACGCGTCGGGCGATGAGCCTGCTGTACTGCGAGCCGTAGTCGATGACGGCGATGCCTTCCGGCTTCAGGGGTTCGGACTCGCCGATGCTCCGGCGCTCGCCGGAGGCTTGCTCGCGCTCCTGGGCGATCCCCAGGTAGGTGGAGACTTCAACGTCGCCGCTCGTCGACACCCGGTGCGTCCCGTCAGTGAGCGGCGGTGGGGCGTTGTCGTTGAGCGAGTCCATGCGGTACTGAGCAATGTATAACGGCGCGCGTCACCGGTCAACGCATCCCGAAGCCGACTGGGCAAACCCGGAGCGCGTTGGCTCGCCTGCGGCCTGCTAGATTTGACAGCTGGCATATTCTAGTGTAACGGGCGAGACGAGCACGAGCGTCTAACGTCTCCGGGTATGGCGTCGTATGGGTGTAAGTCATGGGCTTGGGCCGCAGGACGCATACCGATAAGCCACGGGGTTCTGGTTGTAATGCGGACGTAGGGAACGATGAGTAATCACGCAATCTGGTGGGATGCCCCAAACCTCCCTGTAGACGGTTACCGCATTCGTTATGCAGTAAACAACGACACATGGAAACCCGCGTGCGATGGAGACTCCCTGTATTGGACAAGGCTACACAACATCCTCCGCTCCAAGTACAACCACTGCGCACGGTGATTATAAGCATATCATGCTCCCCGGAGAGGCCCACCATGAGATTCCCCAATGCCATGACACGGTACGCCCGGCCGGCCGCTATAGCGCTGGGGCTGGCCTTGGTAACCGCTATGGCACTGATGTCCTCCCTAGGGATGATGCTGCCGTGCAGGAACCAGAATCAGGCATCAGGCCGATCGAATGGCCTCCTTTCGTCGCCACCTACAAGACCGACATCAGGTCGCTCTCCATCAGCGGGGTGCGCCAAACGGGGCACGAGGTGCGCCAGATAGAGTGGAATTCCACGTATAACTGGAAGGTCACGGTGCTGAGTTCGCCCCAACTGGGCCGCTACAATGCCACCGGAACCTGGTGGGAGCAGCGTGGCAACGTTTACAGACACTACGACACCTGGGACCGTGAACCCGCGGTTGTGACTGAGGTGCTGCCGGAGCACCATTTCTACCTGCCGCCTTCAGGCGTGTTCTTTCCGCACCTGTACTCCAATGACGACTTCGATATCCGGACGGACGGCGACCTCGTCATCCTGAACGTGGAATACTGCGACTTCTCCTCGTGCGATGCTCCCGAACGTGTGGCTCGAGATGCCGCCGGGGAACCGGTGGCTCCGACCCCTGCGCTCCTGCAGGGTCGCCGGTTTGAAGAAACCCCAGCGGTGCTGTCCGACGATGCGCACCGGATACCCTTGCAGTCCGGCCATCTGCGGGTGACCCAACTGCACACGAATCCCGCCACTCCCACACACTCTACCGGAAGATAGCATCATAGACGCTGCGTTCGACTCGCAAGGACCTTCTTCATCGGCTCCGGGGCGTTGTGCGTCCTTGCCATCACCCTGACCGCCCTTGCAGCCTACGGGCTCATTCTCCATGGCGGCTCTCGGTCAGGCCTTGCTACGCGACGGCATGTACGTCTCCTGCAGCGGTGGCGGTACCGTCAGCTTGGGAGCGCAGGACACTATAGACAGGGCAGCGGGAAGCCACCGTGGACATGGAGGTTAACAGCATCTGTACACTATAGGGGACACTCTTGACCAATCTGTAGAACTAGAAATCGATCCCTGCTACTATTGCGAAGGTCAGACTTGGCAAATTTAAGTGATAAAGGTCGCGCGGCCTGCCTCTGGAAGCACCCGGAGCGTTATAGTGCATATGGACAGCAATCACTTCTTTAGGGTGGGTGACTCCACGACACCGCCTGTCCTCTTGACGCACGGCGGCTATCCTGTGCCAGCATTACTCCCACAGCCACCGACAACAAAGAGGTGACGCTATGCGGCGGGTAATAGGTATAAGCACTATTGTAGTGGTTGTCATAGCGGCAACCATTGTCGGTTTGCTAACGCTGACTACCTCTGGCAGCGACCCGACATCGACGGTTCTTACTGCTATAGGCAAGACTTGTGACACAAGTAAATCTCACTCTTATGACCTTGTAGCTGATGTTGATATATTCCTCGCAGATGGCACGAGGCATACCGGAATTTTGCAGATGGAAATCGATGGACCAAACAGCCACAGAAGACTATCGCTTAATGGATTAGGATCCGAAGAAGGCATCTACGCAGACGGAGAGTACTACTATCGGGCAGGCGACGCACCCTGGTCAAGACAGGTCTACGTCGGTACTCCTCCTGAGACTATCTTCGATGTATGCATCCCCGCTGCAGCATCCGGCATAGTGGGGACTTCCAGTACCGACATAGAGACAGCGCAGATCGATGGAAAGGAGTACGTGGACAATGGAGAGGAGGTGCTGGATGGTGTAACCGTGAGGCACTACATACCTGGCCCCACACCGACACCTGATGCCACTGCTCCTCAGCTGCCGCCAACTCCCGTATTCCGGATGGACAGAGAATTCTGGGTTGATTCCCAAGGCTACATCGTTCAGATGAGACATGAGACGAATGAGCCAGGTGGGCGGGTCGTGTATATGATTAGCCTGTCCGGCTTCGGCGAACCTAACGTCATCACCGCGCCCGTGGTCCCGACACCGTCGCCGTAGAACAGATAGGATTCAAGAATATCCATATCGATTCTGGCCATGAGATTTTGGTTGGAACTACTCCGAGTAAACTGATACCAGGAAGACAGACTTATACACCATCGCGATAGGAGGGTTAGTCATGCGACAGAAAAGAGTTCTAATTCCAATAACAGCAATTGCGTTGATTGTAGCTGCTGCCACCTGGTTCCTAGTGCAAACACAACAGTTCAGTGTGAACGACCTTGTGCAAACTGCCGCCGACCAGACCTGTGGCGAAGGAAAGCCACGTTATTACGATACCAGTGGCAGTATGACGGTCACTCACTTAACTGAAAACGTTCCTTGGACATCAATATCATTCGAAACATCATACGACGGTGACAACTTTTATTCCCGCGCAGTTTATGCACACGGACCTGTTATGGAGGCGATCCGAAGAGAAGGGGTAGTCTATCTGCGGACCATAAGCCAGAACAGCCCGTGGGTGATCCAAAGCCAACCATCCGAGGAAGAGTTACTGGCAGTTGATGGCGATCTGCTCGGCATGTGTGGAGATTCGGGGGACATGGCCTCAAATCCTGTAGCACGAGCACTAGGGCCCGAAGCAAGTGGGGATTATCGTTTTATTGGAGAAGAAAGCGCCGATGGTATTTCTGTCAAACGCTATACCCTGTCTGATGCTACTGAGAGGGCTCTTGATTCCACTATGACATATGACTTGATTTATCGGGATGTTTGGATTGATTCTCGTGGTTACATCATCCGTGCGCATGCAGACCGCAATGTGGGACTCGGTAATACAATGAGTATGGTGATAAACTTCTCGGGCCAGAATGAGCCCAACGTCATAACCGCGCCTGTGGTCCCCACGCTGTCGCCGTAAAGGCACGAGAGGTCGCCATGAAACATCTGCGAATCGCATTAATATCAACAGTCGTATTGGCTGTTTTGGGTTCTGGTGTTCTGCTGCTGAACATAAGGCCAGACTCATTGCAGATTTCAGACCAGCCAGCGCAAGACCCCCAAGGTTGCCCTAAAGACTTACATTGTGTAACACCTCCCAAATGGCCATCATTTGAGGCAACATATCAGAAAAAAGGGGATCCGATTGTTTCCGGCGGTCGCGTGGTGTACCCAGATCAAGTTAGGAAAATTCACTGGTCGGCACCCGACAATTGGATGATTGAGGTGATTGACTCGGAGCAAGTGCAACTATCTGTAGACATTTGGGACGAAACGGGGTCTTGGGAAAAACAAGAAGGGCGCATATATTCACGCTATAATGCAGCCTTGGAGAATGAAGAGTCAAGATCACTTCCCCCAGACAATAATATGGTAGCTGATGGGTTTCAGCCTCTATTGGTAGCTGCACTCGGATGGACAGAAGCTCAAGGAGCCAAGGTGGAAACGGTTGCTGAGGTCTGCTACTTGGATACCTGTACAACCGACTCTATGGGACTGCGCGTCCTGGAACGCTCAGCACCATCAGGAAACGTAATCACCACTGACGATGTCTGGCGTATTCCCCTGCAGAGCGGAGATTTCAGAGTCCTGCGTCTCCAGATACATGCCGAACGGCCAGTGCAATCCGACACCCGATGAACACCCATACCTACCCCCGGCACAACGGGCATTTCTGACAACCCGGCACGCCCACACCCATGCTCCGCACGTCCACTCCAACGCCGGGGCGCTTCCTACGCCGCCTGCGCCGTCCACCTTCCACGATCTGTGACACGCGGCCCTTTCGCGGTCGCGCCGTGCCCGCGTACGCTGTTTCCATCGCTGGCGCAGACGGCTGTAGCCGCCGTGGATGGCAGGTGAGCAGAAATGGATAGAAAAGAGCAGATAAGTGCAGTGAATGAGCAGCGGATGAGCAGTAATGAGCAGTTTGACTGCTCATCGGTAAGGACGCGTCCAGAGGTGAAATCAGGGCGGATGAGCAGAAATGGGCAGCATTTCCCTCTGAAGGCTTCATCGCGGGCTGTCCATCCACAGGGCACGCGCCGGGGCAAGGGATGGAATGAGGGAGGCCGGTGCTATACTCGGAGTCGTCTTGCCCATAAGGACGGTTACCTGATGCCCCTCGCCCCCGACAACCCCAACAACCGTTCCGTCGCGTCCATCCTGTTGCGCGAGGGCGGCGTCATCGCGTTCCCCACGGACACGGTCTATGGGCTCGGCGCGTCGGCGTTCAACCACGCGGCGGTCTCCATGATCTTCGTCATCAAGAACCGCAGCAGGGACCAGGGGCTGCCGGTGCTCATCGCATCGGAATCGCAACTGCCGGAGGTAGCGTCGGAGGTGCCGGACAGCGCCTACGCTCTCGCGGAGCGCTTCTGGCCGGGCGGACTGACGCTTGTGGTGCCGCGCAACACGAACGTTCCCGCGCTCGTCGCAGGCTACGGCAACACGATAGCCGTGCGGCTGCCGGACCACCCGTGCCCGCAGACGCTCGTGCAGGCGCTCGGGAAGCCAATCACGGGCACGAGCGCGAACCGCCACAACGGGCCGGAGCCGTCGAGCGCGGCCGAGGTGCAGCGGCAGCTCGGCAACCGGCTCAGCATGATCCTGGACGGCGGCGAGAGCCCCGTCGCGGTCCCGTCCACCATCGTCGACACCACACAGAACCCGCCGAAGGTGCTCCGCCCCGGCGGTATCACATTGGAGCAGATGCGCGATGTCTGCGAGGTCGCAGGCCCGGACGCGCCTGCTTGCTGACGCTGACCCGATGCCTGACGCACCCTGGACACCCGACAGCCTGCGCGCGCACCAGCCACTCATCGAGCAGGCGCTGCGCACGAGCCTCGATCTCCCCAACGATCCCACGCTCCCGCTCTACCGGATGATGCGCTACCAGCTTGGCTGGATCGACGCTGCGGGCGAGGAGCGCCATGCCGAGACTGTTCGCACCCTCGGCGCGCTCTGCCTCGAAGCGGCGTCATCGCTGGGAGGCGACCCGGAGCAGTGCGCTCCGAGCGCGGCAGCCATCGAACTGCTGGGCGAGTCCGCCGCCGTGCACGAGGAGATGCAGACCGCGACGCAACAGCGGGCAGGGCAGGACGCGGTCTGGTGGGTGTGGGGCCCGGCACAGGCGATCAACGCGGGCGACGGCCTCTACGCGCTCGCCCGGCTCTCGATACTCGACACCCTCAGCGGTGACGCAGCGGTCCGGCTGCCTGCGACGCTCACGGAACTGGACACCGCCGCGTTGGAGTACTACCAGGGCCAGTACCACGACCTCCAACTGCAGGAGCGCGTGGACGTGACCGAGCAGCAGTACATGCGCATGGCGCGCGGGAAATACGGAGCGCTCACCGGCGGCGCGCTGGCGCTCGGCGCGGTTGCCGCGGGAGCGGATGAGGCCACGGTGCTGGCCTTCCGCGAAGCAGGTATCGCGATGGGAGTGGCGGCGCTCATAGCGAGCGAGGAGCGCCTCTTCTGGGGCGAGGGCGGAGAGGCAGGGCGCGCGCTGAACAAGAGCAAGCTCTATCCGGTGGTTGCCGCGCTGCAGCACGGGACGCTCACGCAGAAGCGGGCGCTCGGCGGCTACTATTTCAAGCGCGTGATGGAGCCGGACGACCTCGCGGGCATCCGCGCGGTGCTGGAGGACGCGGGCGCCCGCCGGCAGACGCGCACCGTGCTGGACCAGACGAAACGGAGCGCCATCGAAGAGCTCGAAAAGACCGAGCTGACGATACTCCAGCTCGACGATTGGGGAGAGATCGTCAACGGACTCACGGGAGAACCATGGGCATGAAACGAACGCTCAGGGATTTCGACTGGCAGGGCAAGCGCGCGCTCGTCCGCGTCGACTTCAACGTACCGTTCGAGCGTGGCACGACGCGCATCTCGGACGACGTGCGCATCCGCGAGGCCGTGCCGACCATCGACTACCTGCGCGGGCAGGGCGCGTCCGTCATCCTCTGCACTCACCTCGGACGCCCCGACGGCAAGCGCTCGCCCGAACTCGAACTCGGCCCCATCGTCGAACGGCTGAGCGAACTGCTCGACGCAGCGGTTGGCTACGTACACGACGCTCCGGGAGACGACGCGAAGGCTGCCGCCCGAACGCTGAACGCCGGCGATGTGCTCATGCTGGACAACATCCGCTTCTGGCCGGGCGAGGAGGCGAACGCCCCTGAGTTCGCGGCGTCGCTCGCGTCGCTGGCCGACGGCTACGTGAACGACGCGTTCGGCACGGCGCACCGGGCGCACGCATCAACCGAGGGCGTCGCGCACCACCTTCCTGCCATGGCGGGCCTCCTCATGGAGAAGGAGATCATGTTCCTTGGCGGCGTGTTGGAGAACCCCGCGCGCCCCCTCGCGGCCTTGCTCGGCGGAGCTAAGGTGAGTGACAAACTGCAGGTGCTCGGACGGCTCATCGGTCACGCGGACGGACTCTTCGTCGGCGGCGGGATGGCAGGCACGTTCCTCAAGGCGCAGGGCTACGAGATCGGTGCGTCTCTGCTGGAGGAGAACCTCATCGACTTCTGCGCCAAGACGATGGAGCGCGCCGCTGCGGCCTCCACGCCCATCACGCTGCCGGAGGACGTCGTCGTCGCGGAACGCATCGAACCGGACGTGCCGACGTCAGCCGTTGGCGTCGACGAGGTCCCCGCCAATGCGATGATCCTCGACATCGGACCGCGCACCGCTGCCGCGTACGCGGAGCGTCTCGCTGCGATGGGCTCAGTCGTCTGGAACGGGCCGATGGGTGTGTTCGAAGTGCCGCCCTTCCACCAGGGCACGCGCATCGTCGCGGAAGCGCTGGCGTCGAGCAACGCGATCACGGTCATCGGCGGCGGCTCGACGGCGGAGTCGGTCGCACACCTGGGGCTCGCCGAACGGATGTCGCACGTTTCGACCGGCGGCGGTGCGTCCCTGGAATTCCTGGAAGGCAAAGAGCTGCCCGGCGTCGCCGCCCTGGGCGACGTATAGACAACAGACACCCCTAACACTGAGGAGAAGACGTGCCCACGCCATTCGTAGCAGGCAACTGGAAGATGAACCCCACCTCAGTGGCGGACGCCGAGACACTCGCTTCGGAACTCCTTGAGGCCATCGGCGGCATCGACGGCGTAACGCGCGTGGCCTGCCCGCCGTTCGTAGCGCTGTCCGCCGTTGCGGGCGCGCTAGCGGGCTCCGGCATCGGAGTCGGCGCGCAGAACGCCCACCCAGAGGCGAAAGGCGCCTTCACCGGCGAGGTCCCGCTGGGGATGCTGGCCGGGCTCTGCGCGTACGTCATCGTCGGCCACTCGGAGCGGCGGCAGCTCTTCGGGGAGACCGACGCTTTCATCAACGCCAAGGTGAACGCCGTGCTCGCGGCAGGGCTGATGCCCATCCTGTGCGTCGGCGAAACGATGGACGAGCGCGACTCCGGCCGCGCGAAAGCCGTCGTGCGGCGGCAGGTCTCGGCGGGACTGGCAGGCGTGGAACCGGAACAGGCAGGCAGCATCGTCGTAGCGTACGAGCCGGTGTGGGCCATCGGCACGGGCAGGGCAGCGACGCCCGAGATGGCACAGGAGATGTGCGCCGTCGTGCGCTCTGAAGTGGGCGCGGCGCTGGACGCGGACGGCAGCATCGTACCGGTGCTCTACGGCGGCAGCGTCAACCCCGGGAACGCGGACTCGCTCGCGGCGCAGCCGGACATCGACGGCGCGCTCGTAGGAGGCGCAAGCCTCGTTGCCGCGGACTTTGCCGCCATCGTCAGAGCATTCGCGCCGGCCTGATCATGGCCGCGCCGCGCGTGCTCTTCATCGTCGGGCCGACCGCGAGCGGCAAGACCGCCGCATCGCTGGAACTCGCGTCCAAGGCGCGCATCGAGATCGTGAACGCCGATAGCCGCCAGGTGTACCGGGGCATGTCCATCGGCACGGGCAAACCGGCGCCCGCCGAGCTCGCCTCCGTACCGCACCACCTCATCGACGTTGCCGCCCCTGACGAGCGCTACAACCTCGCGCGGTTCCTTGCAGAGGCGCGCGCCGCCATCGCCGGCATCGTCTCACGCGACACCGTGCCGGTCGTCGTGGGCGGTACCGGACAATACGTCTGGGGCCTCGCCGAGGGCTGGCACGCCCCGGCTGTGCCGCCCAACACGGAACTGCGTGCAGAGCTCACTGAAGAGGCGCGGCACAGCGGCCCCGAGACGCTGCACGAGCGCCTGCGCGCCGTCGACGCCCGCGCAGCGGACGCGATAGACCCTCGCAACGTGCGGCGTGTCGTCCGCGCGCTGGAAGTGTGGCACGCAACTGGCGCGCCCTTCTCGCGCCAGCGCCGTAAGTCACCGCCGGGGTTCGAACCGGTGCTGCTCGGCATCGCGCCGGAACGGGCCGAACTGCGTCAACACGCCGCCGACCGCGTCGACGCCATGCTGAACAGCGGCTGGCCGGAAGAGGTGCGAGAACTCCTGCACGCCGGCTACGGCCCGGAGTTGCCGTCGTTCTCAAGCGTCGGCTACCGCGAGGTTGCGGCCTACGTGCGGGGCAGCATGACGCTCGAGGAGACGGCGGAACGCGTGAAGAGCGCAACGTTCCGCCTGATCCGTCGACAGGCAACGTGGTTCAAGGCAACCGACGAGCGCATCGCGTGGCGCCCCGATGCGAACTCGCTCGCCGTACGTGCGCTATCCGTCATTCCCGCGCAGGCGGGAATCTCGCATCCCTGCGCTTGACGGAGCACGCCCACCCGTAGGAACCTAGCATCGCTCCTCCGCGCCCCTGTGAGGAGTAATCAACACGACGAGAGCAGGTGATATGGCAGGCTATCTCGACCCCAACGACCCCGTAGTGCAGGCCTTCGCGAAACTCGGCACCACGCCGGTGAGCGACGCGATGGACAGGCTCGGCCTCGGAGGACAGTGCTTCGGCATCAAGCCGGTCGACCGCGACTTCACGCTCTGCGGCCGCGCCCACACCGTCCGCAACGAGCCGATGACCGCAGGCCACAAGGGTGAGAGCGTCGGCGACTACATCGACGAAGTCGCGCCCGGCGGCGTGGTCGTCATCGACAACGGCGGGCGGCTCGACGCCACGGTCTGGGGAGACATCCTCACCATCATGGCCGACCGCAACAACCTCGGCGGCACCGTCATCCACGGCGTTTGCCGGGACTCCAACCGCGCCCTGAAACTGAACTACCCCATCTTCTCGCGCGGCACCTACATGCGCACGGGCAAGGACCGCGTCCGCGCCGACGCCTACCAGGAGCCGGTGTCGCTCGGCGAGGTCCGAGTGCTGCCCGGCGACCTGCTGCTCGGCGACGGTGACGGCGTGCTCGTCATCGCGCAGGAGCACGAGCAGGACGTACTGAAGGCCGCACAGGAGATCGACGAGGCCGAGGAGCGCATCCGCAACGAGATCATGCTCGGCGGACGGCTCGACGCCGCGCGCGAGAAGTTCCGCTACCACCAACTCCAGAGCAGGGTGTAGGCCACAAGCTGCCCTTTCCAAGCGGGATTCCCGCCTTCGCGGGAATGACGAAATCGAGGAGGTAGTGAGCGATGCAGACTTCCATCCCATGCGTATTCATGCGCGGCGGCACGTCGCGGGGGCCGTACTTCCTCGCGTCCGACCTGCCGAGCGACCCTGAGACGCGCGACAGGGTCCTGCTTGCGGTCATGGGTTCGCCCGACGATCGCCAGATAGACGGCCTCGGCGGGGCGGACCCGCTCACGAGCAAGGTCGCCATCGTCAGCCCCGCAACGCGCGAGGATTGCGACGTCGACTACCTCTTCGCGCAGGTCGTGGTGAACGAGGCGGTCGTGGACGTGAGCCCGAACTGCGGCAACATGCTCGCAGGCATCGGGCCGTTCGCCATCGAGCACGGCCTCATCCCCGCCGCTGATGACGAGACCGTGGTACGCATCCACATGGTCAACTCCGGCGACCGTGCCATCGCCCGCATCATGACACCGGGCGGGCAGGTGGAGTATCAGGGCGCCGCGCGCATCGACGGCGTGCCCGGCACCTCCGCGCCAATCATGATCGACGTCGAGGACACGGCAGGGTCGTTCTGCGGTGCGCTCTTCCCCACAGGCAACCGCGCCGACGTCATCGACGGCATCGAATGCTCGCTCATGGACAACGGCATGCCGGTCGTCGCGATGCGCGCCGAAGACCTCGGACGCACCGGCTACGAGACGCGCGACGAACTGAACGCGGACACAGAGCTGAAGGAGCGCATCGAGAGCATCCGCCTCCAGGCGGGGCACCTGATGAACCTCGGTGACGTGACCGACAACGTCGTGCCCAAGATGTTCCTGCTCGCCCCTCCGGTCAACGGCGGGGCCATCTGCACGCGCTCGTATATCCCGAAGGTGGCCCATGCCTCCATCGGCGTCCTCGCCGCGGTGACGGTCGCGACCGCCGCCGTCTTTCCCGGAACGACCGCCTACGACTACGCGGTGCGACCGGAGGGCCGCCGCAAGATGCTGGAACTGGAGCATCCCACCGGCGACTTCGCCGTCGAGGTCGAGGTGGGTGGCACCGACGAAGAGCCGACCATCGAGCGCGCCGCGCTGCTGCGAACGGCACGGAAACTGATGGAGGGCGAGGTCTACATCCCGGCCGAGGTGTGGTCGGGTAAGGGCGCTCTCACCGGAGCAGCGGCACGATGACAGAGCGCGAGATACGCCTGATCGCCGGACCTGACCCCAACCCCAAAAAGCCGGACCTCCAACTGCCTGCGGATGCCTGCGACGCGCACTGTCACATATTCGGCCCCGGCGACGTCTTCCCTTACCATCCGAACCGGTCCTACACACCGCCCGACGCGTCGAAAGAGACGTTGAAGGCGCTGCACGATCACCTCGGCATCGCCCGTGCGGTCATCGTCCACGCGAGCTGCCACGGCGTCTACATGGACGCTACGCTCGACGCCATAGCGTGGTCGGGCGGGGCGTACCGTGGCACGAGCATCGTGGACCCGGACATCAGCGACGCGGAGCTTGCCCGCTACCACGAGGGAGGCATCCGCGCCGTGCGCTTCAACTTCGTGCGCCACCTGGAGAGCGTTCCGGAACCGGATGTCGTCAAGCGCATGGCGGAGCGCATAGCACCGATGGGCTGGCACCTCGTCGTCCATTTGGACGCCGAGGACATCGTCGAGCTCTCACCGATGCTGCTCGGGTTGCCCGTGCCGTTTGCGATAGACCACATGGCACGGGTGAAAGCGAGCGACGGGCTGGAACAGACGCCGTTCCAGGAGTTGCTGCGGCTGATGGAGCGCCCGAACGCGTGGGTGAAGATATGCGGCGGCGAGCGCGTCTCAACCGACGGCCCGCCGTTCACGGACGCCGTCCCGTTCGCACAGGCGCTCATCGCTGCCGCGCCGGAACGCGTGCTCTGGGGCACGGACTTCCCGCACCCGAACGTGCGCCACATGCCGAACGACGGCCACCTCGTCGACTTGTTCGGCATGTACACAGATGACCCAGCCACCCAGAAACAGATCCTCGTGGACAACCCGGACACGCTCTACTTCAAAGTGGACTGACACGCAACAGCAGAGCGAGGCAGGGCAGAGGCCTTACAATAGGACATGAGGCCCTGTTATGCCCCATTCCTCCACAACCCGCTCCCGCCCCCGGCCAGCCCTCCTTGCGTGGGCGCGTGTAGCGTGGATCGCGATGAGCGTGCTCCTGCTGGCGGCCGGGCTCGCCGGTACGGCACTGGCGCAGTCGCGCGAGGCGCACGTCGTCGAGGTCGATGGCATCATCAGCCCCATCACCGACCGCTACATCACGCGCGCGCTGGAAGATGCCGAGCGAAGCGGGGCCGAAGCAGTCGTCATCACGCTCGATACGCCCGGTGGACTCCTGAGCGCGACGCGCGACATCACCGAAACGCTCCTCGCCGCGCCGGTGCCCGTGATCGTCTACGTGTCACCGCAGGGAGCGCACGCCGCGTCCGCCGGAACGTTCATCACCGCTGCGGGGCATATCGCGGCGATGGCGCCCGGCACGAACATCGGCGCTGCAAGTCCGGTCGGCGGGCAGGGCGAGGACCTGAATGAGACGCTCGAGAGCAAGGTGTTCGAGGACACTGCCGCTTTGATCCGCTCCATCGCCGAGGTGCGCGGCAGGCCGTCTGAACCGTTGGAGGCCACTGTGCTGGAAGCGAAATCGTACACCGCAGAAGAAGCCGTGGAACTCGGCATCGTGGACGTCATCGCGGTGAACATGAACGACTTGCTGAAACAGATCGACGGGCGGAACGTCGTCGTGGTCACCGCAGACGGCGAGCGCGCGGTGACGCTACACACCGCGGAGGCGCCAGTGCGGAACGTCCAGATGGGGTTGTTCGACCGCATCCTCTCGTACATCGCCGATCCGAACGTCGCTTTCCTGCTCATCTCGCTCGGCGGGGTCGGGCTGTTCGTCGAGTTCTGGAACCCCGGCCTCATCTTCCCCGGCGTGGCGGGACTCGTCGCGCTCGTGCTGGGGCTCGCGGCACTGGGAAGCCTGCCGGGCAACTGGGCGGGCGTGGCGCTCATCCTGCTGGCATTCGTGCTGTTCAGCGTCGAGTTCAACATAGACGGGTTCGGTGTGGTCGGCGCGTTGGGCATCGCAAGCCTCGTCCTTGGGGGCATCCTGCTCTTCTCGCACTTCGGCACGCCGTCGCCGGTGCTCCCGGACATCAGCGTGAGTTGGTGGGCCATCACGCCGGTCGCGGTGACCATGGGCATCGGCGTGCTGCTCTTCTCGCGAGAGGTAGGACGCGTGCGCCGCGACCAGTTCAGGCGCGGTACGCCGGAGCCCATCCTCGTCGGCATGACTGGTATGGTATCGGCAGCCCTCGCACCGGAAGGGAAGGTGCGAGTGCGCGGCGAGACGTGGAACGCCCGCGGGGTGGACGGCTCGCATATAGCACGCGGAACGTCAGTCGTGGTACAGACGGAGCACGGCGCGCTGCTGGAAGTGGAACGAGTGGAACCAAGACAGGCAGAGGAAACGGAGAAGGAGTAGGCAAATGGCTAACTGGGGTGTGAATGTCATCAAGCAGTACCAGCGTCTCGTGGTGTTTACGTTCGGTTCGTACACCGGCACGCGCGGGCCGGGCATCCGATGGCTCTGGCCGTTCGTCAACAACGGCTCATCCACCGCGGACCTGAGGGAGGTACCCGTGCCTATCCCGCGGCAGACGAGCATCACGCGGGACAACGCCCCGATAGACATCGACTTCTTCGTCTATATGCGCGTCATTGAGGACCGCCCGCAGGACACCATCCTGAACATCAGCGACTTCGGTGCGGCAGCGCAGGCGCTGGCCATGACGACGCTCCGTGCGGTCGTCGGCGAGATGGACCTGGATGACGTGCTCTCCAAGCGCGAGCGCATCAACTCCCAGCTCCAGGTGAAACTGGACGAGGTCACGGTCAACTGGGGCGTGAAAGTGACCCGGGTCGAGATCAAGGAAGTCGAGCCCCCGCGCGACGTGCAGGACGCGATGAACCGCCAGCTCTCCGCCGAGCGCACCCGCCGCGCCGCCGTCACCGAGGCGGAAGGCGAACGCGACGCCGAGATCAACCGCGCTGAGGGTGAACGGCAGGGCGCCGTGCTGCGCGCGGAAGGCGCCAAGCAGGCCGCTATCCTGGAAGCACAGGGCGACCGCGAAGCCGCGATCCTGCGGGCCGAGGGTTTCAGCCTCGGTATGCAGCGCATCAACGAAGTTGCGATGCAGGCCGACCCCCGCACGATGAGCCTGCAGTACTTCGACACGCTCAAGGACATCGGCGGCAGCCCGTCCACCAAGTGGATCTTCCCGATGGAGTTCACGTCCATGCTCCAACCGTTCCTGCAGGGAGCACAGGCCACTTCCCCTGGCAACAGCGAGGATTAGTGAGGGCAGCGTTACAGACAAGCGCAGCAGCGGCCATCCTGGCGATGGCCGCTGCTTTGCTCACCGTCTCTTGCGGCCCCGAAGCGACGCCGACGCCATCCATCACGGCAGAGGACGTGCGCGACCAGGGAGCCGAGGCCCTGCGCAACCTCTCGACCGTCCACTTCCTCGTTACGCACGAAGAGGGCGGCACGGATATCGGGTTCTCTTCGACACTCACCGAGGCGGAGGGCGACGGCGTCTTCCCCGACAAAGCAGAGTTCGTGGCAAAGGCCACCAGCGCGCTCTTCGGCAACGCCGCGCTGGAACTGGACATCGTGCAGTACGGTGAGATAACGCACCTGCGCGACCGCATCAGCATGGTCTGGCAGGCGCTCCCGGCCGGAACACTCGCCATCAACTTCGCGAACATCAACGGCAGCATCGCGGACGCGCTCGCCTCGCTCGGCGAACTCGACCTCACCGACGGCGGCTCGGTGGACGGCGCGCCCGTGCACAAGCTCACCGGCATGACCCCATCGACTTCGATGCGCGGGCTCATGCCTGGCGCACCGGAAGGCGAAACCCTGCACATGGAAGTCTGGATCGGGCGCGATGACTATCTCGCGCGGAAGGTCCGGCTGACGGGCAAACTGGTGGAAGCCGACACGCCGGACATCGTGCGCGTCCTGGAACTCTCCCGGTTCGACGAACCCGTCACTATCGAGCCTCCGGCCTAGGCAACAGAATGGCCTCTCCGGAGTCCACTCGAACGCCCCTCCGGCTCTCGCCCAACGCCACGCTCGTGGTTGTCTGCGCGGGCGTGTTCCTCGCCTCACTTGACCAGACGTCGGTCGTCACGGCGCTCCCCGCCGTCATGGTCGACCTGGGGATCAGCATCGACCGGCTGAACGACCTCGCCTGGGTGGTGACGGCCTATCTGCTCGGGTTCACGGTGGCGATGCCGCTGCTGGGGCGGGCAGGGGACGTGTACGGCTACCGCCGGCTCTACCTCGGCGCGATGCTCCTCTTCGGCGTGGGCTCTGCCGCCGTCGCGCTCGCCCCGAACCTCGGCTGGCTCATCGCGGCCCGCGTCGTGCAGGCGGTGGGCGGCGGCGCCCTCGTCCCGGCGGCGATAGCCCTCGCTGGCGAAGGGCTGCCTCCGGCACGGCGGGCCATCGTGTTCGGTATCGTCGGCGCGGCGGCTGAAGCAGGCGGTGTGCTCGGCCCGCTCTATGGCGGACTGATCGTCGACTGGATCGGATGGCGCTGGGTGTTCTGGAGCAACCTGCCGATCGTAGCCGTGCTGGCAATCGCGCTCCTCGGTATGCCGGAAGCGGGACGCTCCGGCGGCCGATTGGACGTTACCGGCGGTGTGCTGCTCGCGGGTGGACTGTCACTCGTGACGGGTGGACTCGCCCAGCGCTCATTGTTCGGCGGAGGTTCTGTGCTGCCGTACGTGCTCATCGGAGTCGGCGTGCTGCTGCTGGTGGCACTGCCGTTCGCGGAACGTCGGGCGCTCGCTCCGATCGTGAGCATGGCGCTTTTCCGGGCGCGCAGCTTCGCCGCGGCGATGAGCGCGCAACTACTGGCTGGTGGCGCCTTGGTGCTCATCCTCGTGACGGTGCCCCTGATGACTGACACCGTGCTCGGCGAACCGCCGTTGGAAGGCGGCCTGCGGCTGATGCGGTTCACCGGAGCGATACCCGTCGGCGCGCTGCTGGGCGGCTACGCTGCGTCGCGCATCGGCGTCCGGGTTCCGGCGCTGGTGGGCCTGGCGCTCGCAGCGGTCTGTTTCGTGTTGCTGACGACGTGGGACGAGACGATAGCCGACCCTCGCCTGACGCTGCACCTGGCGATAGGCGGCCTGGGATTCGGACTGCTCATCGCACCGTTCACCGTGGCTGCGGTCGAATCCGCGGACAACGAATACCGGGCGACCGCCGCCGCGTGGATAACGGCGTCGCGGATGTTCGGGATGACGGCGGGGCTCGCGGCGATGTCCGCCCTAGGGGTGGACTACCTGCAATCGCTCGCCGGCGGCCTGCCGGTCCCGATACAGCTGCCCGGTGAGAGCGCCGCGGCATTCTCAGACCGCGTCGCCGCCTACGAGGAAGGCATCTCCAACGCCTCGTTCGACGTCTTCAGGCTCTTCTTCCGGTCGGGGCTGGTGCTCGTCGTGATTGCGGCGGTGCCGTCGCTGTGGATGCGCGGCGCCCGGCGTGGTTAGTGCCCGCCACAGAGCGTCTGCCAGAGAAAGCCGTCCTGCCGCAGCAGCCCTGCCGAACCCGACGGCCCCCACGTGCCCTGTCCGTACGTCTCCGGCGGGCTCGCCTCCGGCGACTCCCAACACTTCAGGAGCGGGTCCACGATGTTCCACGCCTCCTCGATCTGGTCGGCGCGGATGAAGAGGCTGGCATCCCCTTCCATCGCGTCCTCCAGCAACCGCTCGTAGGCTTCGGGCAATTCCTGTCCGAACCGGAGCTCATCCTTGTAGTGGAAGTTCAGGTCCACGGGATGGGTGATGAACCCGGCATCGACCGCCTTGCTGTCTATC
>DAOUHT010000007.1:0-3784 GCA_034428375.1 Dehalococcoidia bacterium
CCGGTCCAGATGCCGAACGACGGCGGGACGAGGAACGCGAGCGCGAGGGCGTCGGCCTTGTCCGGCGACGGCATGCCGCGCTTGCGCATCTCGCGCTTGCCCTCCAGCCGCACCTGGCCGGAGCTCGAGATGTCGTACCGAAGCCCGAGCAACTGGCCCGCCAGCTCCTCGTCGCGCGGGATCGCGATCGCCTTGAGGTCGAACAGCCGGCGCAGCTCCCAGAAGATCTCCGAGCGGCGGTTGTGGAAGCGCGTGGGACGCTGCGCCGAGCCGCCGAAGTGCACCCCGTAGACCGGCGCGCCAAGCTCCCGCAGCCGGTCGACCACGCCCCCACCGACGCCGCCCTCGTCCACGAACACCGCCTCCGCGTTCCACTCCCGCACCGCACGCTGCACCTCGAACACCAGCCGCATCGTGTCCATGCGCTCGTACGATCGCACCGACAGCACCCGCTCTCCCTGCCGCACGCACAGCGCCGACTTGTCGAACCCGAACCGCGCCACGTCCACGCCGATGTACACGGGTTCGTTTGGGTCCACGTAGGTCCCCGTCGTTCCTGCGGAGGCAGGAACCTCGCCCCCCTGTTCGATGTAGGGGCGTCCCTCGTGGGCGCCCCGTTCCTCCGTCGTTCCTGCGGAGGCAGGAACCTCGCCCTCCTGTCCGGTGTAGGGGCGTCCCTCGTGGGCGCCCCGTTCCTCCGTCGTTCCTGCGGAGGCAGGAACCTCGCCCCCCTGTTCGGTGTAGAGGCGTCCCTCGTGGGCGCCCCGTTCCTCCGTCGTTCCTGCGGAGGCAGGAACCTCGCCCCCCTCGGTTCCTCTTGCTTCCGAGCGGAGCGGCGCCAAACCGAGGGATCTCTCAGGCGCAGGCGACCCTGTAGACGCACGTTCCTCGAAAGATGTTTCAGCGGAGCCTGTCCTGAGCATGGCCGAAGGGCTCAACATGACAACACTCCTCCCCCCAACAGGCGAGGTTCCTGCCTCCGCAGGAACGACGGAGCCCGTACCCCCCGCCTCCCCACGGTCCATCGCAGACTCCACCGCCTCGCGGCCGATGAGGGAGTCCTCCAGCCTGTCCGGGAACTCCGCGAGCACCGACGCCGCGTACAGCGGGTGGTCCAGACCCCAGTCCATGGCGTACTCCTCCACGTCCTCCGGCGTGATCATCCCCCGCCGACCGCCGTCCTCACCCGTGAAGTTCGGCGTATCGAACGCGGAGATCGCGATGCGGTGGTAAAGCCGCCGTTTCGCATGGTGGGAAGCGTAAAACTCGCCGTCGCGCGACAGCGCGTTCCCCACGAGCAGCAGCCGGTTCGGCTGCAACCGCTTGATGGCGTCCATCTGCGCCTGCGGCACCGCGTGCGCCTCCGTCACGACCACCAACAACTCCCCCGAGTGGAAGCCCTGGATGTTGAGCGAGTTGTTGGTCGAGAACCCCAGCGCGAACCGCTGCTCGTCGATGCGGTACGCGGACTTGAACATCCGTCCGCTGAGGCGCTCCCTCGCCCCCGCATACGCCTCGCGCATCTCCTGCCACACGACCTCGTCGACCTGCCGCTGCGTCGGCCCGAGCGTGAGCGCCTTGCTCTCCGGGCGTGTCTCCAGCCACCAGAGCATGGCCCGGCCTGCCGCCCAGTCCTTGCCGGAGCCGTTCGCCCCCACAACGCTGACGCGCCGGTGATGCACCAGCGCATCCAGCATCTCCGCCTGCTTCGAGTACGGCGCTCCGGCGTCGCCGAGCACGTCCGTCACGAACCCGACGGGGTCGTTCGCATATCGCGTGAGGTCTTCTGCCACGAGGTCCACCTCTCTCACCCGGATAAGGGCGGTCCGCGAACCGCCCCTACCCCCTCCGCCCCGTGTGCCTGTTCGGCACTCTGGATTCCCGCCTTCGCGGGAATGACGGGAGAAGGCGGGAATGACGAAGGAAGGCGGGAATGACGGGGGAGGGGCGGTTAACACAGAAAGCCCCCTCGCTCTTCGCTGAGGGGGCAGCGTTCTTCCTGCGGCTCGTCCGACAGGGTCTATGTGCGCGTTATCGGTTGCGCCCTACCATCGTGCGGCAGGGGTGGGGTGCGGCGCAAGGGGCTGGTGTCACAGTGATGTCAACATCCCACCCGTCATTCCCGTGAAAACGGGAATCCAGGGAGCGGCGCAGAGAGCCGCTCGCAAGGCAGTAGCATTCGACTACACTCCTCCCATGACGTTCCAGCAACCCCGGCTAAACCGCCGTCTCCCCTGCGTTTACATCCTCGCCAGCCAGCGCAATGGCACGCTCTACACCGGCGTTACCTCCAACCTCCCTCAACGCACCTGGCAGCACAGGCAGGGCCTAGGCGAGGGCTTCACGAACAGGTATGAGGTTCATCACCTGGTGTGGTACGAACCCCACGAGAACATGATGAGCGCCATCGCACGGGAGAAGGCGATCAAGAAGTGGAACAGGGCGTGGAAGGTCGAGCTGATCGAGGCGTCGAACCCCGAGTGGCGGGACCTGTACGAGGAGATATGCTGACACCCCGCGCTGCCCCGTCCCCCCCCCCCGTGTGCCTGTCCGGCACTCTGGATTCCCGTTTTCACGGGAATGACGGGGGGCGAGGATGGCAGGGGACGGTAGGCTGACACCCCGCACGGCCAGGCAGCCGAGGTAGCGTTCCATGGCCTTGATGCTGCTGTTCATCGCTGCTGCCTGATGAGGGTGATGGCGTTCTCCAGCGTCTCCATGCGGCGGCGGGTCTCGCGCTGGTCGCGGATGCTCATCGACATGGCGAGTACGGTCTTCGACGCTCGATGGGCCACGTTGGGGTCGTCGCTGTCGATCAGTTGCTCGATGCGGTGGGCGGCCCTGAGGCTGAGGGCCTCGACCTGTGAGAGGGAGAAGTCCGAGAGGTCGCCCCAGATGCGCTCAAGCTCTGCACGGAAAACGGGTTCGTTCATCCAGCGCGTGAGGGTGCGCCTGGTTACCTGGGCGGCCTGCGCGGCGCGCGTGAGGTTAGGTTCAGCCGCGACGTACGGAAGGGCGGCGGCCTGACGGGGTCTGAGGACGATCGTTCCTGTTGATGGGACATTGTGAGACATTTCGGGACATACCTCCCCTGGGATTCGGCCTCGCATCCGGCGGTGGGGCCGGGCGGCGGTGGGCCGTGCAGGACAGGGTACGGAGGGGTGGGTTGTTCGGGCAATAGGCTGGTGTCACACGTCGGACAATTTACAGGGATGGACAGGATGGGCAAGATGTGGGTGAGGTTCACTACGAGCCCGCGCCGTTGCTCAGGAGAGGGGACCAAGCCGCCCCGCTGCCCCACCCAGTTCACCCCCATCCTAACCTTCCCCCATCAAGGGGGAAGGGATCGAACACCCCGATAGATACTTCGACTCCGCTGCGCTTCGCTCAGCATGACAAGGCCGCGCGCCACGACCGCCCCTGCAGGCCGCTTGCTCCCCGCCTGTCACCTCAACCCGCATTCACCCAACCTCCCCCAGTACCCTCTCCCTAGCCTTCTCCCCTCGTAGAGACCTTTGCATAACCCTTCCACTGAGAGAGGGTTCACGAGTTCAGGGCCTTGGGCTGGAGATGGACAGCCTTGAGCAGGCTTGCTCATCGTCCTCTGCGCCGCTGTTTTGCCCCACTGCTGAGGCAAAGGGCAGTTCTGAGGGGCGTCTAACTGCTGATGGGGACACTCCGCCCCCGGTTGCAGGCCAGCAAGCGCTCCGCACGACGCAGGTTGTAGGCCATGCACTTGAAGAACAGTTCCGTCGCGTTCCGTTCCAGGCCCATGTAGCGCACA
>DAOUHT010000008.1:0-4384 GCA_034428375.1 Dehalococcoidia bacterium
ATGCGACCTGCGCTGGAGCGGCTGCTCGGTCGGCGTTGTGCTGGCGCCAGGCGGCTATCCCGGCCCTCACGAGGCCGGCAATGCGCTGGCAGGGCTGGAGGAGGCGGAACGCGAGGCGGTCGTCTTCCAGGCCGGCACTGCTCTGGCCGACGATGGCAGACTCGTCACTGGCGGTTCGCGCACCATGACGGTGGTGGGACGCAGCGCAACGATGGCCGAGGCCCGCGCCCGCGCCTACGCGGCGGCGGACATGGTGACGTTCGAGGGCAAGCACTACCGCACGGACATCGCGTCGTTCGCGGCCGGGTAGGACACACGTGATAGATTACGAGTCCAGTCCCCAAACCACTCCAGGAGAAGTCCCGTGCCACAGGTAGGCATCATCGTAGGAAGTGCAACCGACCAACCCGTGATGGAAGACACGCTCAAGACGCTTACTGACCTCGGCGTCGAGGCCGAGCTCATCGTGGCCTCCGCTCACCGGAACCCGAAGAAAGTGCAGGAGTATGTGGAGAACGCTCCGAGCACCGGAGTCGAGGTGTTCGTTGCAGCAGCCGGTGGCGCAGCAGCGCTGCCGGGCGTCGTCGCCTCGCATACCACCCTGCCCGTCATCGGCGTGCCGATCGCATCGAGCGAGTTGGGCGGCGTAGACGCGCTCTACTCCATCGTGCAGATGCCCCCCGGCATACCGGTTGCCACGGTGGCCGTCGGGGCGTGGGGCGCGCGCAACGCAGCCCTGCTGGCGGCCGAGGTTCTGGGCATCAAGTATGCTAACATTCGAGATGCGGTGGAACAGTACCGCGAGCGGCTCCGCCAGCGCTGAACGAGACTCCGCAACGCCCCGCCGAATGATCATCCTCTGCGATTTCGACGACACCGCCGCCGTGCAGAACGTCGGTCAGATGTTGCTGGAACGCTTCCAGCCGGACGTATCACAGCCCGGCATCGTCCACTGGCGGGACGTGAGCAAGCGGCGCGCGGACGGCGAGATATCGCTCGCCGAGTACCAGGAGATCGCGTTCCGCCAGATGACTGCGACCGTCGAAGAGCAGACGGACTACGTCCGGTCCAACGCGCAACTGCGCCCCGGCTTTGCCGAACTCGCGGCGTACTGCGCGAAGCAAGGCATACGCCTGGTTGTTGCGAGCCACGGGCTCGACTACTACGTCGAGGCGCTCTTCGACGAAAACGGCGTCGACGTGGAGTCCCACACGGTGCGGACGCACGGCTCCGACGCCAAGACGTACGAGTACACCTTCGCGGATGAGTCGTGCTCGTGGTGGCCGGGGAACTGCAAGTGCATGGCACTGGAGCGCTCGCGACGTGACGGCGAGCAGGTCGTCTACATCGGCGACGGCGTCTCGGACGCCTGCCCCGCCGCTCGCGCCGACATGGTCTTCGCCCGCGAACCGCTTGCGGGTATCTGCCGCGAACGCGGCATCGCCTTTCGGGAACTGCCTGACTTCTTCCCCGTGCTTGAGTATGCGAAAGCGCGCGTGTTGGAACACGCCCGGACGCACGCGCAGGTCAGGCCATGATCGACCGCTACGCCCGCGAGGCGATGAAGCAGATCTGGAGCGACCAGGGCAAGTACGACCGCTGGCTGGCCGTCGAGATCGCGGTCTGCGAAGCGTGGGCGCGGCTCGGCGTCATCCCGGCTGAAGACATGCAGCGCATCAGCGGCGCGTCATGGGATGCGGCGAAGCTGGATGAGAAATTCGAGCAGACACGGCACGACGTGACGGCGTTCCTCTACTCGGTCACGGAAGGGCTTGGCCCTGAGGGGCGGTGGATACACTACGGCCTCACGTCCAACGACGTGTGGGACACCGCAACGGGTCTGCAGCTGCGCGACTCCGCAGCGATACTCCTCGCGGACGTGGACGCGCTCATCGAGGCCATCGCCGAACGAGCACTCGAACACAAGCACACGCTCATCATGGGACGCACCCACGGTGTGCACGCGGAGCCAACGACGTTCGGGCTCAAACTGGCGCTCTGGTGGGACGAGATGCGCCGCAACCGTGGGCGCCTGGAGAGCGCCGCACGGGAAGCGTCCGTCGGCAAGATATCCGGCGTCGTTGGCACCCACGCCACCGTCCCGCTGGAGGTGGAGACCTACGCTTGCGAGGCACTCGGCATCCCCTACGCGCCGCTCTCCAACCAGATCGTGCAGCGCGACCGGCACGCCAACTTCATGACGGCGCTCGCGGTCACCGCCGCGTCGCTGGAGAAGTTCGCAACCGAGATACGCGGGCTGCAGCGCACCGAGGTGCACGAGGTCGAGGAGCCGTTCGGCGCAGGCCAGACCGGCTCGTCCGCGATGCCGCACAAGCGCAATCCAGACCTTTCGGAGCGCGTCTGTGGATTGGCGCGCCTCATCCGGGGCAACGCCCTCACGGCACTGGAGAACGTCGCTCTCTGGCACGAGCGCGACATCTCACACTCGTCGGCGGAGCGCATCATCCTGCCGGACGCCTGCATGGCGCTCGACTACATCATCGACCTCTTTACCGGCATCGTGCGCGGGATGAGCGTCTTCCCGGAGCGCATGATGGCGAACATCGAGTCCACGCGCGGCCTGCTCTTTTCGCAGCGCGTCATGCTCGCGCTCATCGAGGCGGGAATGCCTCGCGAGGGCGCCTACCGCATGATGCAGCGCCACGCTGCCGCGACCTGGGACGAGGGCGGGGACTTCCGCGAACTCGTGAAGAACGACCCCGACGTGCAGGCGCTCCTCGACGCGGGGCAGCTTGCCGAACTGTTCGACTACGGCTACTACACGGCGAACGTCGATGCGCTGTTCGAGCGCGCCGGCCTTGCCGCGAATACTGATTCCATACGGGAGCGAGACCATGCCACTGCTTGAGACACCACTGCCCAACCGGCTCTACCGAGGTAAGGTGCGCGACACGTACGACCTTGGCGACGGCCTGCTACTGATGGTCGCCACCGACCGCATCTCCGCGTTCGACGTCGTGCTGCCCACGGCCATACCGGACAAGGGCCGCGTGCTGTCGCTCATGTCGAAGTTCTGGTTCGACCAGACGCGCCATATCGTGCCGAACCACTTCATCGCGCTCGCGGAGGACAAGGATCAACTCGGTGACCTGGCCGAGCACCCGCTGCTGAAGGACCTCGCGCCGGAGATCGCGCAGCAGGCGATGGTCGTGAAGCGCGCGGACCGCATCGACGCCGAGTGCGTCGTGCGCGCGTACCTCACCGGCTCCGCGCTCGTCGACTACAACGCGACCGGCACGATGTTCGGCGTCCCGATGGCTACCGGCCTCGTGGACGGCAGCAGGCTCCCCGAGCTCATGTTCACGCCCACGACGAAGGCGGAGATCGGCCACGACGAGCCGCTCAACGCCGAGGAGATGGCCAGCCTTGTTGGCTCGGAGATGGCAACGAAACTCCAGGAACTCTCATTCGCTGTCTTCCAGCACGCCCATGACGTTGCCGCGGAGCGCGGCATCATCATCGCGGACACGAAGTTCGAGTTCGGCATGCGCGACGGCGAGGTCATCCTCATCGACGAGGTGCTGACGCCCGACTCCAGCCGCTTCTGGGACGCCGGCGGCTGGAACCCCGGCAAATCGCAACCCAACTACGACAAGCAGTTCGTGCGCGACTGGCTCCTCACCCAGAAGGACTGGGACCGCACGCCGCCCGCGCCCGCGCTACCGGACGACGTCGTAGAGAAGACGACGGAGCGCTACTGGGAGGCCTACCGGAAACTCACCGGCCAGGCCGCCTGAGGCACTCCGCGACACCACCACACCTGAAGGACACCCCCCTTGGCAGACGACAACCAGCAGCAATCCGCCGCGCAATCCACTCGTGCCGTGCGGGAAGACGGAGCTCTGACCCCAGCGCAGCTCGAACGCAGGGCTTCACGGCGAACGATAGCGCGACAGGAACGCCGCCAGCGTTCCGCCGCAAAACGCGCACGCAAGCGCCGCTTCTTCATGGCGGGCGGCCTCATCATCGCGCTGGCCCTCATCACCGGCCTCGCCCTGCCCTCATTCGGCGTCACGCCGACTCCCGTTGATCCGCAACCGCGCGACATCGCCGGGACGCAGCTCGCCATCCAGGAGGGTGGCCTGCTCGAACCCGGTGAAACGGCCGAGTACGACACGTCACCACCGACATCCGGCCCGAGCTGGGCTGAAGCCGCCGCATGGGGCGTCTCCTCGGCTACTATCCTGGCCTCACCCTCCACGCCGGGCCCGGTCCGGTGGCCGAAGGCGAGCCTCACGGCGGGATTTCGGGTGATCTTGCGCACCTTCAGAGAGTCCGGATACGTCGAGATGTAGAACCGGCCCGCGTGGTGGTCGAACCAGACCGGGACCGTGCCGGGTCTGCCACCGCTGTCGAAGGTCGT
>DAOUHT010000009.1:0-3885 GCA_034428375.1 Dehalococcoidia bacterium
CAAGGTGGACAGGAGCAAGTCCGAGGAAGAACGCTTCGCAGATGCATACCGTCGCGGCATCCTGACTCCTCCGAATGGACCACGGGGGGATTTTGAACCTGTTGCCACGATACCGGGAGCACTGGAGCGGTTCCTGGCTGAGCGGGACTGATGGCGACTGCGTACGTTGACTCGTCGGCGCTGCTCGCCATCACATTCAATGAAGAGGGTGGAGTCGGCGCGCGTCAGCAGTTGGCGGAGTACTCGCGGTTAGTGTCCTCCAATCTCCTGGAAGCGGAGACGCGGGCGGCTTTTGCCAGAGAAAGCCGTGCATTCGAGGATAGTTCCTTGTACGGCATCGAATGGATTCTCCCTGAGCACGCGCTCACAGGGGAGATTGCCCGTGTGTTGAGCGCCGGTTACGTGAAGGGAGCGGACGCGTGGCATCTGGCAGCGGCTCTCTATGCAACGCTGGAGTTGGACGTGGCGGCCTTCATAACGCTCGATGCGCAGCAGCGCAGGGTTGCCGAAGCGCTGGGCTTCGAGGTGTGAAGCCGCCCCTCCATCTCCACTGCCTCCTACTCACTCCTGCGCCGTCCACGTAGACGCCTCGAACAGCCCCTGCGTATCATGCGGCCTATGTTGTCAGCGGCTGAGAACGAGCGGCTCACGCGGGTAGGACCGGGCACGCCGATGGGCGAACTGATGCGGCGCTACTGGCAGCCTGTCGCCGTCACCTCCGAGTTGAACGCCAGACCCACGAAGCCCGTGCGCATCCTCGGCGAGGACCTCGTCCTCTACCGCGACCGCTCCGGCGAGTACGGGCTGATCGACCGGTACTGCGCGCATCGCCGCGTCGATCTCTCCTATGGCATACCGGAGGAGCACGGCCTGCGGTGCATGTACCACGGCTGGATGTTCGACGCGGACGGGCAGTGCATCGAGCAACCGTTCGAGGAGACCGTCCACCCGGACGGCAGGTTCAAGGAGAAAGTGCGCGTCGCTGCCTATCCGGTGCAGGAGTTGGGCGGTCTGCTTTGGGCGTACATGGGGCCCGCTCCCGCGCCGTTGCTGCCGCGTTGGGACCTGCTGGTGTGGGACAACGTGTTGCGCGACATCGGCGTCGTGGTGCTGCCGTGCAACTGGCTCCAGTGCGTGGAGAACGCGGTCGACCCCGTCCATACCGAATGGCTGCACGTCAACCTGACGAGCGCGGTCCTGGAGCGCGAGGGTTCGATAGCCGACCGCAACGATATGCCGCGCCGCCCGCACCGGAAGATCGGGTTGGACCGCTATGAGAACGGCGTCATCAAGAGGCGGGTCGTCGAAGGCACGACCGAGCAGGACCGCGAATGGACGGTCGGCCACCCCATCATCTTTCCGACGTGGGTGAGCATCATCAACGGATTCCAGATGCGCGTGCCGGTGGACGACACCCACACGTTGAACTTCTTCTACCACGTCTACGTGCCACCGGAGGGCGTCGAGCTGGAGCCGCAGGAGGAGATACCCGGCTACGAGGTGCCGTACGTGGGCGAGGACGGGCGCTACCTGCAGAACTTCGTCGTCGCGCAGGATTCGTCGGCCTGGGTCACGCAAGGGCCGATAGCGGACCGGACGAGGGAGAAACTGGGGCAGTCGGACGTCGGCGTCATCATGTACCGCAAGCTCCTGGAGGAGCAGATGCGGCTCGTGGAAGACGGCGCAGACCCGATGAACACGTTCCGCGACCCTGCGGAGAACGAGATCCTCTACTCGTTCGACGAGTACCGGGCGCCGGGCGCGCGACCCGAGAAGGGTCTGCTGCAACTCGGGGGCGCGTTCATGGCTGTGCCCATGTCCGGCGAGCGCCAGCCGGAAACGGGCAGGCACGTACGCAGCCTCACGGGCAGGTACAGCCCCATCGCCTTCACGGCGGAGGAGACCTTCGCAGAGGCGAAGCGCCCGGCTGCGCCCTCTTCGTAGACGCTCCATGTACCCCGGCGTATCATGCGCCCGACGTACGGAACAGGGGGCGCCATCATGCTGTCAACGGCTGAGAACGAACGGCTCACGCGCGTAGGACCGGGCACGCCGATGGGCGAGCTGATGCGGCGCTACTGGCAGCCCGTCGCGGTCACGTCGGAACTGAACAAGAGACCCACTACGCCCGTTCGTATCCTGGGGGAGGACCTCGTCCTCTACCGCGACCGCTCCGGCGAGTATGGACTGCTCGACCGCTTCTGCCCCCACCGACGTGTCGACCTCTCCTACGGCATACCGGAAGAGCACGGCCTGCGCTGCATGTATCACGGCTGGATGATGGACGAGACCGGCCAGTGCATCGAGCAGCCGTTCGAGGAGACCGTTCACCCGGACGGCAGGTTCAAAGAGAAGGTGCGTGTCACCGCCTACCCCGTGGAAGAGCTTGGCGGACTGCTCTGGGCGTACATGGGCCCTGCACCCGCGCCGCTGCTGCCGCGATGGGACTTGCTCGCGTGGGACAACGTGCTGCGCGACATCGGCACCACCGTCCTGCCGTGCAACTGGCTGCAGTGCATGGAGAACTCGATGGACCCCGTCCACACGGAATGGCTGCACGTCTACCAGACGAGCGCGGTGCTGGAGCGCGAGGGTGCGATAGCCGACCGCAGTGAGATCGCGAGGCGCACGCACCAGAAGATCGGGTTCGACCGCTACGCGAACGGCCTCGTGAAGAAGCGCGTTGTCGAAGGGACGACCGAGGACGACCCGGAGTGGACAATCGGTCATCCCATCATCTTCCCGAACTGGCTTGGGGGCACCACGGGCTTCCAGATGCGCGTGCCGATAGACGACACGACCACGTGGCACATCCTCTACAACGTCTACGTGCCGCCGGAGGGCGTCGAGCTGGAGCCGCAGGAAGAGATACCCGGCTACGACGTGCCGTACGTCGACGAGGAAGGCCGCGCCGCCGTGAACTTCGTCATCGGGCAGGACACGATGGCGTGGTGGACGCAGGGGCCCATCGCGAAGCGCCACCTGGAGAAGCTGGGGCAGTCGGACATCGGCATCATCATGTACCGCAAGCTGCTGGAAGAGCAGATGCGGCTGGTTGAGGACGGCATCGACCCGATGAACACGTTCCGCGACCCCGCGGAGAACGAGATTATCTTCACATTCGACGAGCACCGCGCGCCCGGCGAGCGCAGGCTGAAGGGACGCCGTCAGATAGGCGGAGCGTTCCAGGCCCTGCCGATGTCCGGCGAGAAGGACCCGGACACGGGCAAACTCGTCCGTAGCCCTACCGGCAAGTACGGGCCCATCGCGCGCACGGCAGAGGAGATTTTCGCGCGGGCGGCGGGCCGTTAGCGAGGTTGCTCCGCTTTCGGGACGCTCGCTACACTGTACGCATGACCACCGTTCGCAGGACATACACGGCACGGAGCCGCAGCGCGCGGATGCGCGTCGCGAGCGTTATGCGCAGACAGCGCGCGCGCAAGCAGGCGCTTACACCGGATATGCGCACGCCCCTGGAGAAGCGTCTCGACGAGATGCGGCGCGAGGGCACGCTCGTGCCGTCGGGTATACCCGTGGGTCCGGACGGGCTCTTTCCTACAGTCGCCGTCATTCCGGGCGCAGTGGAGCAGTTCCTCGCTGAACGCCACAGTCCGTGGGAGTAGCGTACGTTGACACGTCGGTGCTCCTGGCGATTGCATTCGGTCAGCACGACCCCGATGCGCTCCGCAGGCGGCTGATCGAATACACGGGCCTCTTCTCTGCCATCCTGCTGGAAGCAGAGGTGCGCAGCGCGTTCGTTCGCACTGGACGTGCGTTCGATGCTCACCTCCTGGCCGGTATAGAGTGGGTTCTCCCTGACCGCTCGCTCACCCAGGAGATAGACGCTGCGCTCCGCGTAGGCTACCTGCGAGGCGCAGACCTCCT
>DAOUHT010000010.1:0-4822 GCA_034428375.1 Dehalococcoidia bacterium
CGGTACTTGAGAACTACTGGATGTCCATCCGGCTGAGCCGTCGCACGGTGAGGAGGAAGAACACCACCGTCACGAGCGCCGCGCCTACGAGGGCAGGAGTCATCGCGATGGTCAGATCTTCGCCGAACACATCGTTGATCCCATACGCGGTGCCAAAGATGTAGCTGCGGATGCTCAGGTAGCGTGTACCGCTCAGGAAGCTCGTGATGAGCGCCTCCCAGAGCAGTACGTAAACGAGGCCGAACCCCAGCGCACGTGTTGTGAGCAGTCCCAGCCAGGTGAAAGCAGAGGCATAGGCCACGACGCCGACGACCACTCCGACGGCCGCGGCCAGCGGAGCATTCCCGGTGCCGTCCGGGTCCATCATCGTGATGACCACTGCGACGGCGGCCATCAGCGGAGCGGCAACAACCACGGTTGCGGCGAACTTGGCGAGCACGATCGTCCAGCGTGGCACCGGTTTCGTGGTGAGCAGGCTCAGCGTGCGGTCCTCCACCTCGTTTCCGAACGCACCGGTCGCAAGCACCATGACGGTGAGCGGGAGCGTGACGGAGATGACAAGCCCGCCCAGCACGGGTCCGATGAGCGTGCCCTCCTCCGCGACGGTGGAGTCGAGGATGACCGCCAGCCCCAGAGGGAGCAGCGCGAGGATGATGAGCAGCGCGATCTTGCGCCTCGTGACCGCCTGGCGCAGCGCCAGCATGAAGAGCGCTCTGATCACCGCTGCACCACGTACGAGAAGACGCTCTCCAGCGAGTCGTCCAGAGGCTCGATGCGGTAGAGGCGGCTTCCGATGTCCTGCGCGAGCCTCGGGGCCATGCGCTGCAGTTCAGCGACGTTGCGAGTCAGCACTTCGATGCTGCCGCTCTCGTCCAGCGAGACGGATTCCACCGCGTCCAGCGCCACGAGGGCCGCGGCCATCTCCCGCTGCTTCGACGCGCCGATGAGCACGTGGAACGGACGCTCGTCCAGCTTCTCGCGTATCGCGTGGAAGTCACCTGCCGCCGCCAGTTTGCCGCTCACCACGAGCAGGATGCGGTCGGCCAGCGCCTCGACCTCTTCGAGGATGTGGGAGGAGATGAGGATAGCCTTCCCCTGTGCTGAGAGCCGGTCCACAAAATCGGCGAACTCCACGCGCTGGCGCGGGTCGGTGCCGTTCAACGGCTCGTCCAATATGAGCACGTCCGGCTCGTGCACGATGGCCCCTGCAAGTCGGATGCGCTGTCGCATCCCTCGCGAGTACGTGCCGGTGGGGCGGTGCTGCGCGTCCTCGAGGTTCGCCGCGTGGATGGCGCGATCCACCGCAGCCTCGTCGTTCATGCCCTGCAGGCGTGCTGCCAGCCGCACGAAATCACGCCCGGTCATGAAGGGATAGAGTACGTCGTGCTCCAGCATCACGCCGATGCGCCGGTACAGTCCGATGTTGCCCCGTACCTCCTCACCGAGCACGCGCACGCTGCCGCGCGACGGCTTGACGAGGCCGCACATCATGCTGAGCAGCGTCGTCTTCCCTGCGCCGTTCGGCCCCAGGATGCCCGTGACGCCAGGGTAGATGTCGAACGAAGCCTCGTTCACCGCAACGACGCTGCCGTACCACTTCGAAACGTTCTGCACCTCGACGGCCGGTCTGGACGCAGTGGTCATAGCCGTATCCTCCGGTAGCGGTGCCATAGCAGCAGGGCGGGGATGCCCGTCCACAGCACGTACACGCCGATGGGGAATGCGTCGTGTAGCTCGGCGACGGCCATTGAGGACGGAGAGCCTTCCCCTGGCTCGAGGTCTACATCAAACACCATATTGTTGAGGTTGTCCGTAACGCCGCCGAGGTTGAGCAGGCCAACGTAAGGCGCGAGGTCTCCCACTGGACGCGTGCACTCGCTGGTGCTCGATATGCTTTCTCCATCCTGGATGAACTCTTCGGTCGTGCACTCCTGGAAGGTCAGGCCATCGCTGATGGAGTTGAGCAGCAGCCACGCCGCGATGATGAACGCGGCGGCATAGGCGCGTCGCGTCGTGAACGCGGCCACGGCGAGCGGCCCCACCGAGATGAACGTAGCGATGAGCACGCCCACGAACAGGATGCGCGGTACGTCCTGCCAGTTGTCGCGGATGTGCTCCACCTGGTCGCTGGCCGTCAGGATGAGTCCCGCCTGCAGGATGATCTGCCCCGCGTAGACCAGCACGAGCACGATGACGAAGAACGCGAGGAAGCGTGCGATGAGGTAGTCGGTCGGCGTCAGCGGCCGCACGAGGTAGAGCGGAAGCACGTTGTCCCGGCGATCGGGGCAGAGCAGCTCCGGGGCCATGATGGCACCGAAGATGATGAGTACCACGCTTACGATTGAGTAATAATCGGCGGGGCCGGGGATGAATTGGGATGCATCCTCGCCAACGAGCGGGTCAAGGAACGCGAGGATGGTGACGAACACCACGGCAGGAGTGATCACCGCCAGGAACAAGCCCACGGGCAGTATCTTCGCGCGGCCTCCGCGCCCGATGCCGAGCACGGTGCGGACGCCGTTCTCGAAAAGCGCCAGACGTGCCCGGTTGCGCCCTTCACGAGGCCCGGTGTACCGCTGATATCCGAGGTCGAAGACCTCCGCCTCGCGGCCCCTCACGCCGGTCTGCTCCTGAAGATGTCGGTGAGCGTTCGGCGCTCGGGTGAGAGTCGCCGTATGCGCGCGCCGGACTCGACCGCTGCGTCGCGGATGAGGTCGTAGTCGGCCTCGCGCGCCTGCTCGATGACGAGCAGCTGCCCGTCGTCCGACGCCTGCACGCCCTTCGCGGCGAGTGCAGTGACGAACTCCTCATGCCGGTCGGCGATCTCGATGAGCAGCGTCTCCGTCTCCTCAGTCAGTTTCGCGACCGCGCCCTCCTGCGCAAGCACGCCGGACTCGAGCACGATGACAGAGTCCGCGGTGCGCTCCACATCGCCCATCAGGTGTGTCGAGAGCATGACGCTGATGCCGAACGTGTTGGCCGTGCGGTGAATGAGGCGCAGCATCTCCTGGCGCCCGTCCGGGTCGAGGCCGGCGGTCGGTTCGTCGAGCAGCACCAGCACCGGGTCGTGGACGATGGCCTGAGCGAGCTTCACGCGTTGCTTCATGCCGGTGGAGTATTCGCCGATGGGCCGGTACCGTTCCTCGTCCAGTCCTACGTGGCGGAGGACGTCGGCAGCGCGGGTGCGCGCCTGGGCCGGCGGAATGCCGCTCACTTGCGCCATGTGCATCAGGAACTCGGAGGCGGTCATGCTCTTGGGCAGGCACTCGTTCTCCGGCATGTAGCCGATGCGGGCGCGCCCCTCGGTGGACCGGTACGGCTCCTCGCCCAGAAGCATCGCCGAGCCGGAGGTCGGCTGAATGAGGCCGAGGAAGAGCTTCATCGCCGTGCTCTTCCCAGCGCCGTTGGGGCCGAGCAGCCCGGTCACGCCCTCGTGGACGTCGAACGACACACCATCGAGAGCAACCGTCGAGCCGTAGTGCTTGGAGAGGTTCCGAGCTTCGAGAAGAGCAGGCACGATGCCAGTATACAGGATGGGTTGAGAAGGAACCGGTTAGTCCATATCTCGCCGTGTACCACTACCAGATGGACTGCACCTGCGGCGATGCAGCGATGACCGGGTCCCGCGTCACAACCGGCACACCGAGCGCGAGCGCCTCCGCCGCGATGAGCCGGTCGTGCATCTCCGGTATCTCCGGCAACCGGTCGAGCAATCCCAGTTGGGCTGCGCCGAGGTCGGAGACAACGAAGGAACCTGACCGTTCGAACCACTCCATCAGTTCCGATGGGGGCAAAGCTTCGCGGACTTTGAACGACAGGTAGTACAGCTCGGCCACAACGATTGCCGGAACCACCAGCACGGTCCCGCCCGCCTCGGCAAGCCGGAAAACCACGTCCGCCGCTGGTGAGAGCCGTTCCGGTGCTCTCAGGTACCACCACAGGGCGTTCGTGTCTACCACGAACCGGGATACGTCTGGGGAGGAGGTCTGGGTCATAGGTCATCCGGGATGCGGGGTTCCCAGATCTTCTTGGCCTCCACGAAATCTTCCCAGGTGAGGTCAGGCAGGCGATCGCGGAAGATGCCTCTGAGCGAGGTGAGTGAACCCTCCTGGTGAGTTGGAATGTGGGTCAGTTTGGCACACGGTTTGCCACGGCGGGTGATGATGACCTCTTCACCATCCTCCAGCGCGTGCAATATCTCACTGACCTTCGCCTTGAACTCACGTACACTGTATGTAGTCATTTCAGGCTACTCCTCGTGACTACATTCTACGCTCCGGCGTGCGTGACGCAACCCCGCGCCTCCCCCGCACGCTATACTTTCCGCCATGCACCGCCCACCGCGATTCGTCATCGCTACGCCCATCTGCGACGGCCACGACGTTGCCGCCGCAGCCATCACGCGCATCCTGCGCACGCAAGGCACCGAGGCCGTCTATCTCGGCTTCAACAAGAGCGCCTACCAGATCGCCAAGGCGGCTTCCGAGGAGGACGCCACCGGCATCGCCGTGAGCACATACAACGGCGGGCATATGTCGTTCCTGCGCGAAGTGCTCGCCGAGCAGGCGCGGCAGGGCATACCGCACGTCCCGTTGTTCGCCGGCGGAGGCGGCACCATCCTCGAACGCGAGGTCGCGCCGCTCCTTCGCATGGGCGTGGCCAAGGTCTACCGGCCACCGCTCGACCTCGCCGAGGCCGTCCGCGACATGACCACCATCGCCAGCGACGCCTCGAATAAGCAACCCGCCACCAACGGCACGGCCCGCACACTCGCGCATCGCCTCACGGCCATCGAGTGGGAGGGCGCGCAACCAGTAGAGTC
>DAOUHT010000011.1:0-6235 GCA_034428375.1 Dehalococcoidia bacterium
GTACGCCGAGTTGTACAGGTCGATCGCCAGGATCGCCGGACGCCGTCCGACGAACAGCTCGCGCTCGTAGTGCTTGTACAGTTCGATGTCTTCCGCACTCACCACGTCCTGCCAGCAGTGGTCCTCGAACCCGTAGATGGTCATCGCCCGCCTCCTTATGCCCCTTGGTTGGGCGCATTATACGTCCGCTGCGCACCAGGCGGGCGGACGCCATGCGCAATGCGTGGCAACCCGGAGTTATGCAACACCGACGCGGACTCTTTGCAACGCCGGTGCGGACGGGAGGCAACGCAGAAGCAACGGAAAAGCAACAAATTGCACACGCCCAGGGCGGAGGCGCCAGGAGTGGCGCGGAGGTGAGTTTTCTGAAAATCGTTGCATTCCGTTGCTTTTCCGGGGTGGTCCGACAAGTCCATCACGACAGAAGGCCGCCGACCCAACTATCACGGTACCGCGTAGGCGGGGTTGTGCGAAAGGGGCAGATGGCACGGGCGGAGTCCCCCACGCACAGGGCGCCCACGAGGGACGCCCCTACACCAGGCAGGGCTGCGCGGTTCCTGCCTTCGCAGGAACGACGGAGCGTGCGTGCGGTACAATCCCGCGCAGCAGCAGCGTTCCGTCGACAGGGAGGGGCACGATGCTTACGCAGCAGGAGAACGAACGTCTCACGCAGGTCGGGCCCGGCACGCCGATGGGCGAGTTGATGCGGCGCTACTGGCATCCCATCGCCGCGGCCGCCGAGATGGATGAGCGCCCCACGAAGCCGGTGCGCCTGCTCGGCGAGGACCTCGTGCTGTACAAGGACAAGTCCGGCACGCTGGGGCTGATCGACCGCTTCTGCCCGCACCGCCGCGTCGACCTGTCGTATGGCATCCCCGAGGAGCACGGCCTCCGCTGCATGTACCACGGCTGGATGATGGACGAGAGCGGCCAGTGCATCGAGCAGCCGTTCGAGGAGACGGTGCACCCGGACGGGCGCTTCAAGGAGAAGGTGGAGGTCACCGCGTACCCGGTCGAGGAGCTCAGCGGGCTGCTGTTCGCGTACATGGGCCCGCTGCCCGCGTCGCTCGTCCCGCGCTGGGACCTGTTCGTGACCGACCACGCGTGGCGCGACATCGGATTCACGATGCTCCCGTGCAACTGGCTGCAGTGCCAGGAGAATTCAGCCGACCCCGTACATGCCGAGTGGCTGCACGGCGTCTACGGCTGGTACCTCGCGCAGAAGACGGGCGAGGAGGTGCCGACGTGGCGCCAGGCGATGATGCGCCCCCACCAGCGCATCGGCTTCACGGAGTTCGCAAACGGCGTCTTCAAGCGCCGCATCGTCGAGGGCAGCACCGAGGAGGACGACATCTGGAAGGTCGGTCACCCGTGGGTGTTCCCCAACATCCTCCGGTCCACTACCGGCACGACGAGCACCGAGTTCCAGATACGCGTGCCGGTCGACGACGAGAACACGCTGCACGTCGTCTACACGCGCTACCAGTTTCCGCCTGACGTGGAGGTGCCGCCACAGGAGAAGGTGCCGTACTACGAGATCCCGCTCTACGACGCGGACGGCGGGTTGAACGTGGCGGTGCCGCTGGTGCAGGACTTCATGGCGTGGGTGACGCAGACGCCCATCGCCGACCGCACCCGCGAGAAGCTCGGCGAGTCCGACACGGGCGTCATCATGCTGCGCCGGATGCTGAACGAGGCGATGGCTATCGTCGCGGACGGCGGCGACCCGATGAACGTCTTCCGGGACCCCGCAACGAACCAGTGCATCGAGATGACGCAGGAGAAGTTGTACTACACGCCGGACCGCAACCAGGCGCGGATGATCTACCACGGCCACCAGGCCTACAACCCGAAGATCGACGAGATCATCGCGATGTTCCCGGGATGATCCGCTCCATCACCCGCAATCGGCTGCGAGGCCGGATACGGCTTGCCGGTGGACCATGGCGGGAGCCCCGTCCGGGAGAAGCGCGCCATAGACGGTTGCGCGGGAGAGGAGCGGATTTTCCCGCACGAACTCCAGTACGTTCAAGTAGTTGGTGAGGCCGGACTCGCTGGCCCGCACCTCCGTGTGCTCGAAACGTACGGCCGCGCGGCCGTATAGCTCCGTCTCCCCTACGTATGAATACTCCGCCCCCATTGGACTGTCATCGCCGCCCGCGTTGTCGGGATTCGCCAGTCCTGCAATCGCTACGAACCACGCAAGCAGGTCGCGAGCGTCGCCGCCTTCCACCCGCTCCGCCTGAGGGGCGGAGTTGTACTCCATAGTGAGCGTGAGGACGCATCCGGCGTCGATGCTCTCCACGAGGCTTTCACGCACGTTCAGCGCGTTCCGCTCGATCTCGATCACCACAGCCTCTCCGGCAGAATGCGCGGTTTCGCCGTTCGGGCTGCAACCCACGACGCCGAAAGCGCTCGCTGTCCACTGCCGTTCGAGTTGCACATTGCCATCAGAGAAAACGGCGTACTGGTGCTCGCTGCGGATGAAGGGGTTATCGACAACGTAGTCAAAGACGAACAGGGATTCCGCCGCGCCTGACGATGAGGCGCCGCCTTCCACACGCGTCTCGTAGCGCAGGCTTGGCTGCCCGATAAACGACGATTCGCCCACGTACCTACCCCTGGCCAGCATCTCCGCTAGGCTCACCATCTGCTCATCGATCCAGACGGGGAAATCCGCGTAGACGCCTCCGCCACCGCTCAGCGTGCTTTGCAGACCGGTCACGGACTGGCTCTCTCCTCTGAACTGCCCACCGGGGCCGAACCTAACTGTCGTGCGGGCGACTCTGCCGTACGGGGCGTCCCCACCGACGTTTCCCTCGACTGTGCCCGACCCGTTGCTGCGGTACTCCCCTTCCTCGTACAGGAAGGCGCAGCCCTCCTGGGTAGCCTCGATTATCTCGACCCTCACCTGCTCCGCGCGCTGCAGAAGCGTAGCAGTCTGCCCGTCCTGGGACGGTCCCGCGGTTGGACTCGGCGTTGGTGTCAGCGTAGGTGTCGCTGTCAACGCGGGGGCAGGCGTCGGAGTCGGAGCATGCGTTGGGGTAGGCGTCGCCATGGGAGCGGGCGCGCCACAGGCAGCCACGACAACGAGCAGCAGCGGGACGAGGAACGCAGGCCGGACCGGGAGCACGCGCATACTGCACTCTACATTTCACATCCTGTAGAACGCAAAACGTACTGTGCACGAGGCGCGGGCGACCTACCAAAGCCACCAGGCCTACAACCCCAACATCGACGAGATCATGGCGATGTTCCCGGAGTATGGGGAGGCCGCTTCGTCACCCGCCTACCGTGGAAGCGCATCACTTGCGCCATGAGTATCCTGTAGCCTACAACCCGAGTGATGGTTGAGGTACGCCAAACCGACGTCTACGCGCGTTGGTTCCCAGAGCGCTATAGGAGACAGCAGACATGGCGAGGACGAAGACCCGTTCCTGGGACCCAGCGGAGCACCTGGAGACTGAGGAGGACATGGCCGCCTACCTGAATGTCGCCCTCGAAGAGGGTGACCTGAGCCTGATCATGGCTACTCTGGGTGACATAGCACGCGCACGGCGCATGGCGACCGTCGCTCAGGAGGCAAGTCTGGGCGGGGAGAGCCTGTACAAGTCGTTGTCTGCGGACGGCAACCCGGAGTTTGGCACGGTGCTCAAGGTGCTGCATGCTCTGGGACTCCAGCTTCAGGCCAGCGCTACAACCCGGCCATCGACAGGAAGATAGAGCATGATCACCACGGCCACCAGGCCTACAACCCCAAGATCGACGAGATCATCGCGATGTTTCCGGGGTAGCGTGGCGGACAACCACCAATCGACAGGAGAGATGAGGTGAGTGGTGTAACCTCTGCGTTTGCGGTCGTGCTTTTGTTGGCAGCCTTGTTATGGCTGCATCAAATGTATCTCCGGCAAATGCCGATCGAAATACGGGGTTTGCTCATCAGCATAGCCGCTATTGTGGGACTCATTCTTCTTTCCCTGGTCGGCATTATGGCTGAACCATTTGGGGAGTTAGCGCTTATTCTATTCGCCATTTTCGCATTATGGGCTCTCTTGAAACGCTACTGGCGCAATCTAGTTGAGTCGGCATGGATAGGTATAATTCTCGGAGCGTTGATAATGGATGGAGCTGAAGGGTTTTTCGCGGATCTGCCTCCTGATCCGGACTTACCGGCTGACTTGGACCGAACCCTTTTTCGAATTGGGCTAGCACTATTCGCAGGAGCCATGCTTATAACTGTCTCTACTATTCTATGGTCTATACTACAGCATGCGTGGAACCGGACACTACTTCAGGCGATTCGTAGCAATTGGTACTATGTGTTTGGACTAGTCATGACAATCTGGGTCTCCCTGTATTTGGATTTGTCCACTGATCGGGATGCGCAGATCGGTTTTCTTGACGCATGGATTATGAACATCATCGTCTTCGTATTCTTTACCGGAATGGCCTGGGGCGCAGATGTATTCGTTCGCTGGTTAGCAAAAAGGATAACGAGTGAATGGAAGAAGAATTAGCATGAGCCCTTGTATTCCAGCATCAGCCCTCTCCCATGCGCTCACGTTATCACTATAAGCGAAGGCGTCGCCGACCGGTGAGGCGTTAGACCTCGATGTTCATGCCACGCCCTACACCTCTGATTCACCCTCATCCTAACCCTCTCCCATCGAGGGAGAGGGAATCAGGCATCACACGTCATCACAGTAGGCGAACGCATTCCCAACCGGGGAGGCGTAGACCTCAATGTAGTCGACTATGGTGGTGGGGCGGCCGTCGGTGACGGCGGCGGCGGCTATCCATGCGCAGGTCTCGCGGGTGCCGAACGCGGGGCCGCCCGGCGACGGCATGCCGGTGCTGACGCGCCCACGATAGGCGGCGTCCTGGCTCGTGTCGTCCTCCGGAATGACGTAGGAGTCGAAGTAGTCGGCCATGCCGCGAGCGTCGCCCTCTTCGAGGCGGGCCAGTATCGCGCGGTCGAACTCTTCGTTCAGCCACGCGCCCGGCATCCCCGGCGTGTGCCAGAGGCCACCCGACGCCGCGACGGCGACGCGCAGGTCGGACGGTGCGTCGTCGATCGCCTCGCGCACGGCCCTGCCGAACTGGTAGCTGCGCAGGCCGCTCACCTGCGGCGCGAAGTAGAGGTTCATCATGATGGGCACGGAGGGCAGCGCGAAGTCGGTCAGCTCCTCGACGGAGCGGATGACGCCGCCCGCGAGGCCGCGGTCCGGCTTCGGCATGTCCATGCAGAAGGCGGGGTCGAAGCCGCGCTGCATGACGCCGGAGAGCAGGTGAACGGCGAGGTCCGGGTGGCCGGGGAAGCGGAAACCGGGCTCGGCGTGGCGCCCGATCTCCGCGGTGCGCGGCTCGCGCGGCGACTTCGCGTAGCTGTCGCCGACGTAGACCGCGAACGCGGGGTAGTTGTTGAAGTCGAAGCACTCCAACTGGTCGTCGCTGAAGATGACGAGCACGTCGGGGTTCAGCTCGGCGATGCGCTCGCGCAGGACGCGGAAGCCTTCGTGCGTGCGGTTGGCCTTCTCTATGTTCACTTCCAGGGACTCGTTGGGCATGTCGGGGCGGATCGGCCGCGCGTTGCGGCGCTCGACCCACAGCTCCGGCGGGAGCGACGTCGTGCCTCCATGCGAGTGGAAGAACGTTCCGACTAAGGTGGCCATACCGTCGCTCCTTTCGTGGTCCCTGCGCCCCGGGTCGCTGTCTCATTCAGGTGTAGGGGCGGTTCGCGAACCGCCCCTACGGGAGCCAACGCATCAGGCGGCGGTTTCCATGTTGGGGTTGACCATCACCCAGACGGCGTCGGCGCCGTCACCCTCGCCGCCGGAGGCGAGGCAGGCCTCGCCGGTCAGGTCCAGGGGGAAGTTGTGCGTTACCAACTCCTTGAGCGGGTAGTCGCCCGAGGCGATCAGTTCGAGTCCCATCGCCACGCTGGCGTAGCTGTGGCCACGGCACGCCCGGAGCTGTCCGTACTTGCCCGTCAGCTTCTCCAGAGAGAACGATTCGAGCTCGTAGGCCTGCGTGACGACGATGCCGCCGCGCCGCACCAGGACGTCGATGGCCTGGTTGAAGATGACGGGGATGCGGCCGGTCGTGCAGTCGACCACGGCGTCAGCGCCGCGCCCGTTCGTGATGTCCATAATCGTCTCGGTGAAGTCGTTGGTCTGGACGTCGACGGTGTGGTCCGCGCCGAGCCGTCTTGCCGCCTCGAGCCGCGAACCGTCCT
>DAOUHT010000012.1:0-3669 GCA_034428375.1 Dehalococcoidia bacterium
CGATGTGCGGGTAGGAATCTTGGCTGTTCGCGGCGGTGTACAGCACTCCGGCACCGAAGGTGGCCAGCACGATTGTGCCGACCACTTTCAATACCCACTCCCGCTCCCAGCTATTGTCGTTCATGTCAGGCCCTTCTATGGACCAGTGGGGATGGGAAGGAACTGACACTCCCCCACCCGCAACCACCATACTACGAGGCCGGTCGCCACCAACGCTCGCAGCGGAAGTAGTTGACGGGTTCCGCAAAACCGCCCTGCGTCGTGCATGCTGAGACGAACCGGTTTGATCCGGTCACATAGCCCTTAATCCGCTCAGAACGGTAATGAGGCGCAGCCGCTATACTCCCTCCGCACTTCCCGTACGGAGGCTCGATACTCATGTCTGCCACGCAATCCCTTGCCGCTTACGTCGCGAACGCGAACACGGAGGACCTCCCCCCTGCGATGCTCCACGAGGCGAAGCGCACGCTCGTCAACATCCTCGGGGTCTCGCTCTCGGCGTCCGCCGACTCCGGCAACCATGCGCTGATCGACTGGACGCGTGACGAGGGCGCCGCGCCGAAGGCGTCGGTCGTCGGCTCAACGCTGCGGACCAGCGCGTTCAACGCCGCGATGGTCAACGGCTTCCTCGCACACCTCCAGGACTACGACGACACCCACTTCCCGACAGTGCTGCACCCGACAGCGCCGGTCTGGCCTGCCGTGCTCGCGGTTGCCGAGGAGCGCGGGTCGTCCGGCAAGGAGACGCTCGCGGCTTTCGTCCTGGGCGCAGAGGTTGCGTGCCGCGTGGCGATGTCCGTGCACCCGTGGCACTACGACATGGGCTGGCACATCACGGGCACCGCGGGCGTGTTCGGCGCCGCGGCGGGCGCGGGCAGGCTGCTGGGACTCGACGCCGACGAGATGAACATGGCGATAGGCATCGCCGGGACGTTCGCGGCCGGCGTGCGCGAGGTGTTCGGTAGCCACGCGAAAGCGATGCACCCGGCGAAGGCGGCGAGCAACGGCGTGCAGGCCGCGCGCCTCGCGACACAGGGCTTCACCGGCGCCGACGACATTCTGGGCGGCCGCCGGGGCTTCTGGCAGGTGCTGTCGCCGAACGGGCATAGCGAGGAGGCGCTGCTCGCAGACCTCGGCTCGCGCTGGGAGTTGGGCAACAACGGCCTGAAGCCGTATGCGAACGGGGTCGTCTCCCATCCGATACAGGACGCCGTGATAGCGCTCCGCAACGAGCACGGCATCGCGCCGGAGGACGTCGCCTCCATCGACGCGCAGGTGAACCCGCTGGTGCTGGAGCTGATGAACCGCGCGGAGCCGAAGCGCGGACTGGAAGGGAAGTTCTCGTTCCAGCACTGCGCCGCCGCGGCGCTCGTGGATGGGGCAGGGCACGACGCGCAGTTCTCCGACGCCCGCGTCGCCGACCCGGTCATCAGCGCGGTGCGCTCCAGGGTGAGCGCGGTGGTGGACGAGGCGATGCGCGAGGACGAGGTGCGCCTCTCCATCACGCTCACCAGCGGAGCGGTGCACTCCATCTACGTTGAGCACGCCACCGGCTCACCGGAGAACCCGATGACCGACTCGACGCTCGAGGCGAAGTACCGCTCCCTCGCGGGCGAGGCGCTCCCCGCGAGCCAGGTGGAGGAGCTGCTCGGCGCGGTGTGGGCGCTGGACTCGGCTCCTAGTGTCGAACAGGTAGTTCGCCTGATGGCGAAGGCGGAGGGGTGAGCCGATGACTGAGGAGATCTTCCATCACGACGCTTACGTGCGCAGGTTCAACGCCCAAGTCACGGCGTCGGGCGACAACGCTGTGGCTTTCGACAGGACGGCTTTCTTCCCGGGAGGCGGCGGTCAGCCGTGCGACATGGGAACGATCGCGTGCGAGAGCGGCATCGAGCGGCGTATCGTCGGCGTGCGCCGTCGCGACGGCGACGTCTGGCACGAGTTGGACGGCTCTGCGCCCGCCGTTGGCGAGGCGGTGATGGCCACCCTGAACTGGGAACACCGGCACCAGTTGATGCGAACGCACACGGCGCTGCACATCCTGTGCGGGGTCATCTGGCGCGACTTCGGCGCCCACGTCACCGGCGGCAACATGACGCCGCTCGCCGCGCGGATGGACTTCGAGCTGGAGAGCATGAGCGCCGACTTCGCGGAGCGCGTCGAAGAGCTGGCTAACACCGAGGTCGCCCTCGCCCGGGAGATCAGCGTCCGCTTTCTGCCGCGTGAGGAAGCGCTCGCGCATCCGGACCTCATCCGCACGAAGATCAACCTGCTGCCGGAGGGCATCGCCGAGGTGCGCGTCGTCGACATCGACGGCCTGGACGTGCAGGCCGACGGCGGCACCCACGTCGCCGACACCTCGGAGGTCGGCCGCATCCGCGTCGTCGGCCACGAGAGCAAGGGCCGCATCAACAAGCGCCTCCGCATCGCCGTGGAGGATGCGTAGGCCTCGTCATGCCCGCCCTTCGTTCTTGTGAGGAAGAGTGCCCGTCGTTCCTGCGAAGGCAGGAACCCCGCAGCCCGGCGGGGCTGCCGTTGGCACTCTTGGTCGCGGCGAACACCCAGGTGCTACAATCCCGCTGATCGCACCCGAACAGACGTTGGAAGAGGAGGACGCGTCATGCTGAACCAGCAGGAGAACGAACGCCTCACGCAGGTCGGCGCCGGAACGCCCATGGGCGAGCTGATGCGCCGCTACTGGCACCCCGTCGCCGCCACAGCGGAGCTTGACGACCGCCCCACCAAGGCGGTGCGCATCCTCGGCGAGGACCTCGTCCTCTACAAGGACAAGTCCGGCACGCTCGGCCTCATCGAACGCTTCTGCCCCCACCGCCGCGTCGACCTCTCCTACGGCATACCGGAGGAGCACGGGCTGCGCTGCATGTACCACGGCTGGATGATGGACGAGACCGGGCAGTGCATCGAGCAGCCCTTCGAGGAGACTGTCCACCCGGACGGACGCTTCAAGGAGAAGGTGAAGGTCGCCGGTTACCCGGTGCAGGAGATGGGCGGGCTCATCTTTGCCTACATGGGGCCGCAGCCCGCGCCGTTCCTCCCGGTCTGGGACCCGTTCCAGTGGGACGACGCCGTGCACGACGTGGGCATCACGACGCTGGACTGCAACTGGTTGCAGTGCATGGAGAACTCGCTGGACCCTGTGCACGTGGAGTGGCTGCACCGCTTCTACACGAACTACCAGCAGGCCATCTCGCCCGACCTCATGGCCACGATGCCGCCGCGCATCCCGCACCAGGAGATCGGCTTCGACGTCTTCGATCACGGCATCATCAAGCGCCGCGTGCTGGAGGGCTACACCAAGGAGAGCGATGACTGGAAGGTTGGCCACCCCATCCTCTTCCCGCAGATCCTCTACGTGGGCGGTTTCCAGTCCAAGACGCTCCAGTACCGCGTGCCGATAGACGGCACGCACACGCTGCACTTCATCTACTACTCGTGGCGGGTCGCGCCGGGGCAGCCGGTGCCGAAGCAGGAGCGGATCCCCTACAAGTACGTTCCGCACCGCGACGCCTCAGGCCGCTACGACACCGCCTTCACGGTGGACCAGGACAAGATGGCCTGGGAGACGCAGGGACCTGTCGCCAAGCGCTACCTGGAGCGGCTCGGCAAGTCCGACGTGGGCATCATCCTCTACCGCAGGCTGCTGACCGA
>DAOUHT010000013.1:0-11365 GCA_034428375.1 Dehalococcoidia bacterium
TGGCTGCGCTCGCTGCGTTCCTAGCGGGAGTGATGGTACAGTTCCTGGGGATCTGGCTCGCGATAGTTGCTGCAGGGGTCCTCATTGCGTTCATCGGGGTTTGGGCGCTGGCTGGGCTCAGACACCACAGGATCGAGGGGTGGTAGCCAGAGCGACTGGCTGGGCTCTATGACGACCACCTCCCCGCAACCTGACCTGAGGGCCCTGTTTGTAGACATCGTTGTCGCGAATGAGACTATCCGTGCTCTGACGGACCGGCTGGTGGAGTTGGAGCTGCCGGACTGCTATCTCGCCGCCGGATGCCTCTGTCAGACCGTATGGAACCACATCAGTGGGTTCCCACCGTCCCACGGCATCACCGACTACGACATCTTCTATTGCGACCTCAGCGACCTCAGTTGGGATGGGGAGGACCGGGTTATCCAGCGTTGCGCGGCGGCCTTCGCAGACCTGGATGCTGATGTGCAGGTCCGCAATCAGGCCCGTGTACACCTCTGGTATCCCGAGAAATTCGGCGTTCCCCAAGAGCCGTTGCTCAGTACCCGCGAGGGCATCGACGGCTTCCTCACTCAATGCTCTGCCCATGGACTGCGCAAGACGGCCAGCGGCAGCTACGACGTGTACGCACCGTTCGGTTTCGACGACGTCTTCGCGATGGTCGTCCGCCCCAACTATGTGCATGACTTGCCGTTGCAGTACCAGGACAAGGCCGACCGCTGGAAGCAGGCCTGGCCTCGTATCGCAATCATGCCATGGGCTCGCTCTGCCCGATTCGGAGGTAGCGGCGAGGAAGCCTTACAATAATCCCGTTATGTTGGGAATCGAATGACTGACAAGACCGAGACCTCGACCCCTCCCAAGCTGGTCATCTTCGATTGTGATGGCGTGCTGGTCGACAGTGAGCCCATGACCTCTCGAGCCATGCAGCGCGTCCTCGCGCGCTGCGGCCTGCAACTGGGGTTGGACGAGATACAGGCGCGCTTTCACGGTATCTCCAATGGTCAGATCCACGATACGGTGCTGGCGCATTGGGGCGTGCGGTTGCCGAACGACGTCGTGAGCCTGTTCGAGGAAGCCGAGAGAGTCGGCGCCGAGGATGGATTGCCGGCCATCCCTGGTGTCGCTGACGCAGTCCGCGCGGTCGCCGCTTCGGGGACTGCAATCTGCGTGGGTTCGAACGGTTCTCCTGACGCGATAGCGCAGCGGCTGAAGCTCACAGGTCTCTACCATTGGTTCGAAGGGCGGATGTTCAGCGCCGCGATGGTGGCGCGCGGCAAGCCTCATCCGGATGTGTTCCTTCACGCCGCGGAGACGATGGGGTTCTCTCCCTCGGAGTGCGTGGTCATCGAGGATAGCGATGCAGGGGTCCAGGCAGCCCTGGCAGCCGGGATGCGGGTCCTGGCATACGTGGCGAGCCCCGCCAGTGACGTCGCCGACGCCAGGGGAGTTGAGCGATTTACCGATATGGCCTCACTGCCTGCGCTTCTCGGGATCAACGGAACGGAACAAACCCCTTGAATCGAGGAATCACCTGATGCCACCCCTGTACACCGCCGCACTGTTCGACCTCGACAACACGCTCTGGGACCGCAATGCAGCCATCCGCGCGACCGGCCGGCTGCTGCACGAGACCTGGCCCGCCGTGCGCGACGCCACGACCGCAGAGGACGCCGCGGCGAAGTTCGCCGCGTTCGACGAAGAGGGCCTGGCGGGGAGGGAGCGGCTGATGGCGCGCACCCTTGCCGAGTGGCCGGGCATCGGGCTTTCGCATGATGAGCTGGCCGTGTGGTATCTGAGGGAGTCGCGCTCCGTCACGCCGCCGGATGCAGAGGTGGCTGCGCTTCTGCAGGACCTCAATGCAGCAGGCGTGCCGTGGGGCATCGTCACCAACGGACCGTCGTCGGGGCAGCACGCGACTATCAAGTCACGCGGACTGGAGGGACTGACCCGGTGCGTCGCGGTCTCCGAGGAGGTGGGCCTTCGCAAGCCCGACCCCGCGATATTCCACGCGGCGCTGGATTGCCTGGGCGTGCCCGCGAGCCGCGACGTGCTCTTCGTCGGTGACGACGTCGCTGCGGACATGGTTGGCGCGAAGGGCGTGGGGCTCTCGACCGCGTGGGTATCGCAGGGCCGGTCGTGGCCGGACGGCGTCGAACCGCCGGACCATCACGTTGTGCACGTCAGCCAGGTCAGACCGCTCTTGCTGGGCGTGTGAGGTGCGTTGGGACGGCCTCGCTCCGCCGCGGCTGGGGACAGTGTTGTGTCTGTGAGTTCTCTCGTGCTTCCGTACCAGTATCCTTGGGCCATGAAAATGGCAGAGCATCCGCGCACCCGGGCGAACCTTGCAACCCGAGGCCGTTCGACTTCATGAACATGCAAACCCACTCCTCTCCACAACGCGCTGGAATCGCCGAATGGACCGATCCCGCAGGCCTGCGTCATGCGGCAGAGGTCTCCGTGTGGGGGCGCTGGTTGATCCTGGCCGTCGCCCTGGGCCTGATGGCTTACCGGCCGGACTATACGCTTGCTATCCAGGTCTCCTATTCCCTCCTCGCTCTGCTTGCGATGTCTTACAACGCCTACGTCCACTTCCTGCTGCGGACCGGCAGGAACGTGCGGTGGCAGAGTCTGCTCGTGCTGAGTGGGATGGACGTGGTCCTTATCACGGGGGGCACTGCCGTTGGTGGAGAGCTGGGGACGTTGTGCTTCCTGCTGTATTACCCGGCCCTGGGCATGTTCGCCGCCGTCTTCTCTTCTTTCAGGATCAGCTTCGTGTGGGTAACGATGACTGCCGTCCTTTACAGCGTGGTGGCCCTGACGACCGGAGACGGGCTCGATGTAGCTGCGAAGGAAGAGAAGGTGCTGATCGCGAGGATCACCGCTATGTACGGAGTGGTGGTAGTGGTCACCCTGATCGCCGGGTTCGAACGTGTCAGGAGACTGGAGGCCGTTGAACGGGTGCGGGAACAGGAGCGGGAACGCCAGCTTCAGATGGAACGACTTCAGCTCTCGCAGATTATCCACGACACCATCGCCCAGTCAGCGTACGTGCTTGGCCTTGGCATCGAATCCGCGATCGCAGCCGAGGACCCGTCGAACCGGGAGCAGGTCGCGCGGCTCCGTGCGATGCATGAGTTGTCGAGGTCCACGATGTGGGAGCTGCGGCACCCCATAGACATCGACCTCATATTCAGAGGCAGGGAACTCGGCACGGTGCTCGAGGCGCACGCCGCGACCTTCACCAACATCACCTCGATCCCCACTGAGGTGGTGTCTTCCGGCAAGGAACCTCCGCTCCCCACGGTGACCCGCGGGCTGCTCTTCGCAATCGCGCATAACGCGATGGCGAACGCACTTCGGCACGCGTCGGCCAGCAAAGTCACCATCGCGCTCGACTTCCAGGACGATGCGCTCCGAATGTCGATATCCGACGACGGCGTCGGCCTTCCGTCGGACTACCCGGATCACGGCCACGGTTTCACGAACATGGCAACGGACGCCGAGCAGATGGGAGGCACGCTCGGAGTGTCTTCGGGCGAGTCAGGGCGCGGCACGACCGTAACTTGCGTGGTCCCGTACGAGATGGTACTGGACGCTTCGTGAGGGAGACCGGCGGTACGCGCTAGCGCACAGGACGCCGATACCAGCCCGCCCAGAACGCCTTGCGGCGACGGAACAGCGCGATGAAGAGCGGTTGGTCCAGAGCAGCGTCTTCCATAACGGCCACTTGTCGAAGCGCCGGGAGGATGCCTGTACGCGCGGCTGCTCGATGAAACCCACCGTGCCACCCGTGTTTCCGGCGAACCGCTCAATGCTCCTGTAGAAGTCCACGTCTTCGCCTATCCACGCCTCCTAGTCGTAGCCGCCGACCTGCTCGAAGGCGTCTCTGCGGCAGAACTGCGTTGCGCCCTGTACCAGCCTCATCCGGCGTCCAAGCAGCCGCCACGCACGCAGATAGAGCCGCATGGACCGCCGCCGGGGCCGGTACTCGACGTCCACGCCGCCGCCCACGCAGGCAGGGTCGCTCATCGCGCCGTGGATGGCCTCGAGGAGGGCAGGGGGCACGAACACGTCAGCGTCGACGAACACCAGCACGTCGCCCTGTGCGTGACGCGCTCCGGCGTTGCGGGCGCGTGCGATGCCCTGCACCGGCTCGTGCACGACCGCCGCGCCTCTGCTCCGGGCTATGTAGGCTGTCTGGTCGGTGCTGTTGTTGTCGACGACGATGGTCTCGACCTCAGTGCCGGTGTGGGCAGGCAGGCGCTCGACGGCGACTTCGATCGCGTCCAGCGTCGCTGGGAGGTAGTCCGCCTCGTTGAACGCGGGGACGATGATGGTGAGGTTCACAAGCGGTTGGTGCGCATAGCGGCGAGGTCGCCGTCCCAACCAACTCCTCGCATGGCGCGGGCCTCGTCGAGCGACGCGGCTTCACCCGCCAGCGCTCGCAGGGCGAAGTTAACCGCTTATTCCCTTGTGGCGAGTCTGTACCGCCGCATCACCTCGGCGCATGCGTCGTCGTCGATGTCGATAGTAGTGCGTGCCATGTGGACATTTTCCAACAGGCGCTGGGTTACATGGAAGCACGAGGTGTCACAACCCCTCCGCGTACGCTGAATGGAACGTGTCCACGCCCGCGCGGAAGGCGCCGTCCGGGTTGCGGACGATGGCGACGGGGCTTGCGAAGCTGGCGAAGCCGCCTTGCACGTGGCCTTCGCCGATGACCTGGATGCGGTGGCCGCGCCGTTCGAGCTCCGCTGCGACGTCGGGGTCCAGATCCCGATGGAAGAGCGTGGCGGGTTGGGAACAGTCGACGCGCGGGGAGTCGATCGCTTCCTGCGGGCCCATGTCGAAGTCGACCACCTTGGAGATGAGCTGCGTGACGCAGTTCGTGATTCGCCGACCGCCGGTCGCGCCGACCGCCATGCGTACGCCGTTGCCGTCCAGCACGAGGGCAGGGGTCATGTTGTTGAGCGGGTACTTGCCCGGCATAATCGAGTTCACGCGCCCCGGCACGGGGTCGAACCACATCATGCCGTTGTTCATCACGATGCCGGTGCCCTTCGGCACGAATCCGGAGCCGAAGCCCGCCATGAGCGTGTTCGTGAGCGAGACCGCGTTGCCCTCGGCATCGATGACGCACAGGTGCGTCGTGCCTGAGTCGAGCGCCGGAGCACTTGCGGGCAGAGGTTCGCCGGGCGAGCCGTCGTCGAATGCCCACGGGTCGCCCGGCTCGGCGGGGCCGAGGCGCTGCATGTCGATGAGGCCACGCCGCAGATCGGAGTAGCCGTCGGAGACGAGTCCCTGCCACGGCGCGCTGACGAACGCAGGGTCGGCGAGGTAGGTGAAGCGGTCGGCGTAGGCGAGGCGGGCGCTGCAGATGTAGGCGTGGAGCGCGTCGGGCGAGTTGTGGCCCATCGATTGCACGTCGAAGCCGTCCAGCAGGCGGAGCGTCATCGCGGAGGTGGTTCCGGCGCAGGCGAACGGCGGCACGCGCACGGTGCAATCGCCGTATGCGAACTCCAGCCCGCCTTCCCACACGAACGGACGGTACTCGGCAAGGTCCCGCTCGGAGAGGATGCCGCCGCCGTCACGGATGCCTGACACGAGCGCGTGGGCGATGTCGCCGGCGTAGAACGCTTGCGGGCCGTCGCGCCCGATGGCCTCCAACACGTCAGCGAGCTCCGGCTGACGGAGGAACGCGGGAGTGGTCGCGTCGCCCGCGGGCAGCCGGTCGCCGGGCATGAGGATGCGGCGCAGCTCCTCGAAGGCGAAGAGCCGGTGCGAGAGGAGCCCCCACGAGTAGATGTTCTCCCAGCCGGGTGAGTGGCCGTCGCGTGCGAGCGATACTGCGGGCGCGAGCACCTCGCGCAGCGGAAGCCTGCCGAACAGGCGGTGCGCCTCGCACAGCCCCGCGACCGCACCGGGCGTTGCGATCGACCGTGGCCCGTCGAGGTTCTCGTTGTTGACGACGCCGGGCCAGCCGAAGTTGCCGACCGCAGCCTCGCCGGTGAGTTCGTACATGTCCGGGCGGGCGTCGAGCGGCCCGCGCATCGGGAAGCCGACCACGCCGCCCCTGCCGCCGACCTGGTAGACGAGGTACCCGCCTCCGCCGATGCCGCTGGACTCCGGCTCCACAACGCCGACGGCGAAGCACGCCGCGACCGCCGCGTCGACCGCGTTGCCGCCGCTCTCAAGCATCTGCAGCCCGGCCCGCGTGGCGTGGATGTCCTTCGTCGCGACCATCCCCCGCGACGCCCGTGCCTCGCTCTTGCTGATGGTCATCCGGGTCGGTGTGGCGTCGGTCATCGCGCGTCTCCGGTGGAGGGTGGCGGGAGTGTAGCATGGGGTGGAGCAGGGAAGTGAACGGCTGATATGACCATGGTCATGACCATGGTATACTCGCTACAGACTGACCGTGAGGGCGTGAGATGGCAACAGGGACGAAGACCATCAAGGCATCCGAGTTCAAGGCGAAGTGCCTGCAACTCATGGACGAGGTTGCCGCCACCGGCGAGGAGATCGTCATCACGAAGAATGGGCGCCCCGTTTCGAAGCTCATACCATACCGGGAGAAACCGAAAACGCTCTTCGGCATCGACCGCGACAAGATCGTGATACTCGGCGACATAGTCGAACCCATCGACGTGGAATGGGAGGCCGAGTCCGGCAGGAACTGGGACGATCTGCTTTGATGCTGCTCGATACACACGCGCTGGTGTGGTTGCGGCTGGGAGACCCGAGACTGGGTTCGCACGCACGCCGGGAGATAGAGGCGGCGTGGCAGGACGACGACCTGGCCGTTTCGGCGATGTCGTACTGGGAAGCGGCGATGCTCGTTACACGAGGCCGTATCCAGCTTCCACAGGATGCCGACACGTGGCGCAGGGAGAATCTGGACCAGGGAGTGATCGAGATACCCGTGGACGGCTCCATCGCCGTGCGAGCCGGACTCTTGCAAGACCTGCACGGCGACCCTGCCGACCGCATCATCATCGCCACTGCGCTGGAGGGACACCGGCTCGTTACGGGTGACCGGCGCATCCTGGGCTGGCCCGGTAACCTGAACCGTCTCGACGCCACGGAGTAAACCGCATACCGCGTTGACATCATTGCAGGCCAGCACGACAATCTAGCCAGCGGACTTGGACAGGATGGATTTCATGACCGAATGGCAGTTACAGGACGCCAAGAACAGGTTCAGCGCCGTGGTCGACGCCGCGCTTGAGAAGGGACCCCAGTGCGTGACCCGGCGGGGTAAACCTGCGGTGATCGTGCTGGCGGTCGAGGACTACGAGCGTATGCGGCGCGTCGAGAAGGCAGAGGCTCCGACGTTCGTTGAGATGCTGCTTTCCATGCCGCAGGACGGCGAGGAATTCGAGCGGTTCCCGTGGAAGGCCCGTGAGTTCGACTTCTGATGTACCTCCTGGACACCAACGTACTGTCGGCGTTGCGAAAAGGGGATGACCGGTCCAACCTCACTGGATGGATGTCGGCCCAGCGGATGTCGGACTTGTACGTGAGCGTGGTGTCAGTCGCAGAGGTGGAGCGAGGGATAACCCGCCAGCGGCGCCGCAACCCTGCATTCGCGCAGGCGTTAGCCTCCTGGATGGACGGCGTGCTGGCCGTGTACGGCGAACACATCCTGCCCGTAGACCTTGCCGTGGCGCGGCGCTGGGGCATCCTGTCCGGGGCACTGGGCCACCAGAGCGAAGACCTGATCATCGCTGCCACGGCCCTCGAACACGGTCTCACTGTCGTGACCCGCAACGTCCGGCACTTCGAACCCACGGGTGTTCCCGTCCTCAACCCGTTCTAGGACTGGCCTGGACAAGCCTGCCTCCCGCAGCCTCACCTGTTCCCCCATCCTCACCTTCCCCCATCGAGGGGGAAGGAATCATGCGTCAGCCCCCGCCGTATCCAGTCCGAAGTTGGCGCGCCAGACCATCTCGATGCGCTTCATGTTCTGCACGGAGAGCGGGCCCTTGCCGGAGCAGGCGGCGTTCTCCTCGACCTGGCCGGCGTCCGAGAAGCCGCCGAGGACCGTCGACACCCCGTTGAGCGAGAGCACGAAGCGGAGCGCGGCCTCGGCGAGGTTGTGGTCGTCCTCCTGCGTGTCGGGGCTGAGGTTCCGCGAGAGGAACCGCAGCGCCCGCGCGCAATGGAGCCCCTCCGCGTCGACCTCCGGGCTGCGCGACCCTCTGGCGAGGGGGTGCGCCGCGCCCCCCTCCGCCGCGTTGTCGGTCAGGAACCAGCCTGCCAGCGGAGAGTAGATGGCGGCGCCGACGCCGCGCGCTGCCGCATAGTCCAGGATGCCGTCCCAGTCGGCGTCGAAGCGCATCCCGTCGGGCTTGATGCCGGCCGACGGGTTGAGCAGGTTGACCGAGACGTTGATGAGGCTGAAGACGCCGGTGTCGATGAGCTGGCGCGCAGCGTCGCCGTCGCCGCCCCGCGTGATGAAGCCGATGAAGCGCGCCTTGCCGCTCTTCTGAGCGCGCTGCAGGCCTTCCAGCGCGCCGCCGGGCCTGAGGTAGTCCTCGATCCAGAGCCGGGCGTAAGCGCGGCCTGAGAGTTCGGGGCGCTCCATGAGCGGTCCGTTGTGTATCTGGAGGAAGTCGACGTAGTCGACGCCGAGGCGCTCCAGGCTTTCGTCGAGCGAGCGGGTCACGTGACCGGCGATGTCGTCCAGGTTGTCGGCGCGCACCTCGATCTTCGTGGTGAGGTACGGCCGGAAGGCGAGCTCCTTCATCAGCCGTCCGAGGTTCGTCTCGGAGACGCCGTCGCCGTAGTCGGGCGACTGGTCGAAGTAGTTGATACCCAGCTCGATGGCGCGCGCGACGGCCTCGCGCTGCTGCTCGTGCGTGCCGCGCACCATCAGCCCGGCGTTGCCGCCTCCGCCGAACCCGATCTCAGAGACCTCGACGCCGGTGTTGCCAACCTCTCGGTATTCCAACGCTGCCCTCCTCCTACGCTTGCTCAGGGGCGGGGAGAGTGTACCGCACGGGCAAGCATCCCACGATGTTCACCGAACGGCAGGGAATGAGCGCCGCCTGCACCCCCGCGAGCGCTGATGTTCCGCAATGAGGCATGCCGGTCACTCGTGCGGACGGGGCCGCCAGGGGAGCGCTCCTCAAGAGCCCTGTAACAATCTGCAACATTCTGCAACATGCCATCTCTGAGTCCCGCCCCCTGCGTTTGGGCTGGGTGAGACAATTCGGGACATTCTGTGCCACTTCGCTCCTGAGCGGCCCCGACGGTTCGCGCCGGTGCCCTGCCTCGCAACCGGAATCATGGTAGGGCGGGGAGGGGCGGCGCGTAAGGGGCGGGTGTCATGAAATCGTGGTTCGACAGGCTCACCACGGGCTACTGATTTCATAACACTGCGGCTCAGGGGGACCTCCGCGATGTCGGCCTCCCTATCGAGCTAACGTGATTGACGATTACGAGGGTTAGCTGCGCTTGCGTCGGACCTTCGCCATCCGGCAAACTGGTTGCGGATTGAGGCGGAAAGGAACGGCGCGATCATGCAGCTGAAAGCCAGGTTCTCAGAAGGTGTACTCAAGCCATTGGAACACCTCGACCTCGAAGAGGGCGCAGAGGTGCTCATAACACTCGACGCGGGGCTGGCTGAGACCGGAGAGCAGAGACGGCGGCGTTCCAAGGCATCCGCTGGTGCGTGGGGAAGACCAGACGCCGGAGAACGGCTGAAGCGCGTGCTCTATGAAGCGCGCATAACCGGCTCGCGGGACCTTCAGGAGCTGTCTTAGTTGCAGTTCCTGGTGGACACGGACTGGGTCATCGACTATCTGAACGGCATCCAGGCAGTAGCGCAGCGTTTCGACGAGCTGAGGTCGCAAGGCATTGGCCTGAGCATCGTGTCGCTCGCCGAACTGTATGAGGGAGTCCTGGGGGCTGATGATCCTAAGGCCGACGAAAGCGCATTGCTGGACTTCCTTGCCGACATCGACGTACTGGCGGTTGACCTCACCGTGTGCAGGATACTCGCAGACGAGCGCCGGAGACTGAGGGCCACCGGGACGCTGATAAGCGATTTCGATATGTTGATAGGCGCCACCGCCATCCGTCACAGCCTCACGCTGCTCACCAACAACCGGAGGCACTTCGCGCGGCTGCGTGGCCTGCCGATCGTGTCGGTGTGAACCGGCCGAACGCTCCTCGCTTTGTGGGAACGGGCGAAGGGCCACTACCAGGGTAGCTATGCAGGCTGCGCGTCCGCGTTGACGCGGTCGAACTGCTCGGTGATCGCGGTGGAGGGTTGGGACGTCAGCAGCGTGGCAGCGGCACCGGCCAGGCCCGCGGCGACGAAGCCGGGCGCGGTGGCGATGGCCATGTCGAATACGTCCCACGGGCCTCCCGAGGCGACCTGCCAGACGGTCACCGTCCCTGCGCCTGCGACGATGGAGGCGAGCGCGCCCCAGAAGTTGAACCTGCGCCAATAGAGCGCGAGGATGGTCACCGGCCCGAACGCCGCGCCCATGCCGCCCCACGCGTAGGCGACGAGGTTGGATATCGAGTCCGGCGCGATGATGGCGGACGCTCCGGCGGTCCCCCCGATGGCCAGCAGCAGCGCGCGCCCCAGCCACACTCTGCCGGACGCCCCGAGTACGTGCGTCAACTCCATCCGCCGCGCGAGACGCCTGATGAGCGGGAGGTCGTCGGTGGCGATGGCGGAGCCCAGCAGCAGTTGCGAGTCCGCCGTGCTCATGATTGCCGCGATCACGCCCGTGAGCAGCAGACCGGTGAAGACGGGGATGAAGAACGCTTCCGACACCACGAAGTAGACGAGTTCCGGGTCGAGCATGCCCGTCTCCCCGATGAGTTGGTCCATAAGCCCCATCTGCGTCAGGGCAGGGCGCGCCACGACGCCGAGCAGGAATCCGAACGAGAAGATGAGTATCACCCAGACGATGCCGATGTTGCGGCTGGAGGTGATCTTCGCCTCGCTCTCTATCGCCATGAAGCGTTGCAGCACCCGCTGCGAGCCCAGCGCGCCGAGGCCCCAGCCGACGGTCGAGAGCAGGAAGACCCACGTGATGGGGTCGTTCGCGGCGTCGGTCAGCGGGTTCATGAAACCCGGCGAGCCACCGACGCCCGTGAACGGCTGGGCGGTGGCGGCGATGAGCGTCAGCGGCAGGATGATGAAGCTCACCAGCATGACCAGCGACTGAAAGACGTCCGTCCGCGAGACGGCCATGAAGCCGCCGATGAAGGTGTACGACACGACGGCCGCGAGGGTTATCAGCACGCTCGGGTTATGCTCCAGCCCGAAGATCGTCTCCAGCAGCTTCGCGCCCGCGATGAGGCCGGAGTTCACGTAGAACATGATGAAGAGCATCGTCAGGACTGC
>DAOUHT010000014.1:0-27768 GCA_034428375.1 Dehalococcoidia bacterium
GACTCGTAAGGTCGACGCTGTGCGTGCACATCCCGCTCGTCGCAACGATCCGGGGGTCGTCAGGCGTAGCGTCGAGGTTCAGCCCCAGCCGCAGGCGTTTCGCCGAGGGTGCCTGGATGAGCGCGAACTGCTTCTTCCTGCGGAAGCTCACGCCGGTCTTCTGTACCACCTTCATCACGTCGGGCCCCACGCCCTCGGCAATGGCTGAAAGCACTTGGTAGGCGGGGAGCAGCGCCGCCTTCGGGCCTGCGTATTGAGCGGCCAACAGCTCTTCCGGCGTCGCTGGCCCACCCGCAAGCCGTTCCCGCACAACCTGGGCCAGCAGGTTGGCGTTTCCGTGGGTGAGACCGTGAGTGGCCTTGAGGAACGCGACAACCTCCGAATGGCGCTCGATGCCCTTGCGCCCGACCTCGTCAGCCACGTCGGCAGCCGTCTTACCCAGGGACTCCTCGATACGCCGAAGCTGGGCCTCCGCTTGTGCTTTCGGGTCCGTTGGCATGCCTGTGCCTCCGACATGGGTTTGAGGTTCTCTCATCCGTCCACCACACGAAGGGCGCGGCACAGACACATGGACAGTCGTCTGGCGCAAGAGCGGTACGAACGAGACGCTGGATGCTATTGAGGACTCGCGAAGCGCGTCAAGCGCCGGTCTATCCTGAGGAGCCTATCCCTGCTCCCCCTCCTCCGGGTACCTCGGCGGCTTCGCCACCCCCGCCAGCACCGCAGCCGCGATGTTCGTGCCCACGAACACCGTGAAGATGATGCTGTAACTGCCCGTCACGTCGAACACCAGCGCTGCCACGAGCGGCCCCGCCGCCTGCGTCACGTTCGTGAACGCTCGCCCCACGCCCTCGATCGAGCCGAGATGGCGGCGTCCGTAGTAGTCCGCGAACGCGAGCCGCTGAAGCGTCACGGCCGCGCCCTGCGAAAGCCCGTAGAACACGCCCCACGCCATCGCCAGCAACGGCGTGTCCACCATCAGCAGCAGCGCGAAAGCGGCCGCGTTCATCACGAAATCGATCGCGATGAGGTAGCGCACACTGAACTTGTCGCGCAGGAACCCCGCGGCGAACGCCCCCAGCGCCCCGATCGCCGAGTGGACGGCGAGCGCGCCTACCGCAACCGCGTCGGAGAGGCCGGTGTCCGTCATGTAGGGCACCGCGTGGAGCATGACGCCGGTGCGTCCGAACCACCAGAGCGAGATGGCGGTGATGAGCAGGTAGAGCGCGGGATGGCGCGCGGCCTGGCCCAGCCGCATAGAACGGTCGGCCACGCGCAGGTCGCGCGCCGGCATATCCCTTGCGGCCTCCGGCGGCGCGCCGTCGGGCAGCAGCCCCATGTCCTCCGGCCTGCGGCGCAGCAGGAGCGCGGTGGGCACGGCTGAGACGATGAGGATGAGGATGCCCGCGCCGAGCGACGCCTCCCGCCAGCTGTACGCCGCCGCGATGAAGGCGATGAGCAGCGGCATGATGGAAGAACCGGCGGGGAAGCCCAGCCCCGCAAGAGCGGTCGCCTTCCCGCGCTTGATGATGAACCAGTTCGGCACGATTACAGCGGAGGCGACCGCCAGCACGCCAGTGTTCATGCTCCGCGCGAAGATCTGCAGCGCGTACAGGTGCCACAGCTCCGACATGAAGTACATGAGGATGAACGTCACGCCGATGAGCGTGTAGGCGAACGTGAGCGCCCACCGAGGCCCGAACCGGTCCACGATGGGCCCCGTCGCCAGCGCCGCCCCGCTCCCGACGAGCCCGCCGAGGCTGATCGCGCCCGTGAACTGCGCCCGCGTCCAGCCGAACTCTTCCGTGATCGGCTTCAGGAAGATGCTGAGCACCGGGAACGTCTCCGTGCTGGAACTGAACGTGCCCAGCGCAGCAACGAAGACGATGACCCATCCGTAGAAGAAACGGGGCTTGCGGGGAGGTTGGTCGGTACGCTTCAAATGATGCTGCCAGCGAACGGTGCCCGCATCATAGCCCCTCCCGCCTCCCTCCGTCGTTCCTGCGCAGGCAGGAACCCCGCCGCCCCCTCTCCCGTTATTCCCGCGAAAGCGGGGATCCGGGGTGACCGTCAGGTCACACGGCGGGGTGGGGGGTGCTTGGTGTAGGGGCATCCCTTGTGGGTGCCCTGTGCCGCGCTTCAGCGCGCCCCTTCCCCCTCGATGGGGAAGGCTAGGATGGGGGTGAAGCGCCGGTGCTCAGCCTGCGCCTCGTCTCGCCGCCTACGCTGAACCCCCCGCCGACCCCGCGACACTCACCGTGACGATGTCCTCGCCGTGGTACTTCTGGTGCCGCACCGACGACGCATAGTGCCGCAGCAGCCGGAACGAGATCTCCCGCTCGTCCGCGATGTCCGGCATCTCGCCCATGTAGGCGAGCCGGTCCTCCAGGTTCTCTCCCTCCGAACCCGTCACGAACTCCAACTCCGCCCTCGCGTGGTCGACGCGGGCAGTGACCACCAGCCGCCGCGCCCCCGCGCCTTCCGGCCTCTCGCCGTCCTCCGCCAGCAGGCTCGACAGCGTCTCCTCTCCCACCAGCACCAGGCGCTCAGTCGAGGCGTCGTTCCACCTCGCCCGTGCCGCGATGCCGCGCAGGAACTCGTCCAGCTGCGGCAGGCTCTCCGTGGCCAACGCCACTCTCAAACGCCTGCGCCGGGCAGAGGTCAGCTCCATGAACAGCATCATGATGACGGCCACGAGCGCGCCGGACGTCATGCCGTTGCCGAGCAGCACGCTCAGGAACCCGTCGCCCAACTGGTCTGCGAATATCCACTGGTTCTGGAAGCCCGTGCCCACCCAGAACGCGACGCCCGCAACCGCCGCCTTCCGGTGGTCCACGCCGTCCTGGATGACGATCTTCATCCCCTGTACGAAGAGCAGGCCCAGGAGCACGGTGATGTACGCCGCCGCAACGGGGCTCGGGATGGCGATCAGCAGCGCAGCAACCTTCGGCAGGAATGCGATCACCGCGATGATGACGCCGATGACGATACCCACCCGCTTGGCCCCTATGCCGGTGACCTCCGCAAGGGCGATGCTGCTCGAATAGGTGGTGTTGGGCAGCGTCCCGGCGAGGCCGGAGAGCAGGTTGCCCATGCCGTCGGCGTTGAGCGCCCCCTGCACGACGCGGAAGTCCGTCGCCTGCGGCCTGCGGCGGGACACGCGCTGGATGGCGACGCCGTCGCCGATGGTCTCGATCGCGCCCACGAGCGTGACGATGATGAACGCGGGCAGCAGCGCCCAGAACTCGGCGCCCGGGCTCAGGTCGAACCCCGGCCAAGCGCCCAGCGGCACGCCGACCCATGCTGCGTCCACCACCCCCTGCGCGTCGTACAGCCCGAAGGGCGCGGCCACTGCGCAGCCCACCGCTATGCCGATGATCGGCGACCAGAGCCGCCATCGCGGGGGAGCGCGCAGCACGAGGACCAGGACGGTGATCAGGGTTGCCAGGGTCGTAACGACAGCGGCGGTCGGCGAAGCGTCCTCCGGCACGTCCGTGAGCATGCCGAACACGATGGGCATCACCGTCGCTGCTATCAGCATGATGACCGTGCCGGACACCACCGGAGTGAATATCCGCCGCAGGAGCGACAGCCGCGCGGCCATGGCGAACTGGAACAGCGACGACACCACGATCAGGCTCGCCATCGTGGCAGGTCCCGCTGTGACCAGTGCGGCCACGCACACCGCGATGAACGCGCCCGACGTGCCCATCATGAGGACGTGACCGGCGCCGATGCGTCCGAGCCGCGCGGCCTGGAGGACGGTCGTGGCCCCGCTGACGAGCAGGGCGGCGAACACTCCCCACGCAAGGTAGCTGTCCGACTCCTCCGCGATCCGCACCACGATGACCACGGTCAGCGCCACCGGCGCAAGGATCACCAGCGCGGCCTGCAGGCCCGCGCCCAGCGCTATCAGCGGCGGAGGACTCTCATCCGGCTCGTACCGGACGTTCTCATTCACAGTCTCCACAACGTACCTCTATCTCACGCCGTCATGCTCACGCCATCTCGTCGTTCCTGCGAAGGCAGGAACCTCGCCTTCTTGGTGTAGGGGCGCCTCTTGTGGGTGCCCTCCGGCCCCCATCACCCTTCCACCTTCCGCAACCCCAGGTACCGGGTGCCGGAGAACCCGCTCTCCAGATCATCCCAGAACGTCGTCTTCAACTCCTCAGGGTGAACGATTAGCCCCGCCATCTCGTTCCGATGGACGAAACGCACGTCCTTGATGAGGTGGTCGAGGTCGAAGATGCCGGTGCCGGGCTCGCTGCGCTGCACCGTTCCGCTGTATGAGTCCGCCACGAAGTACACCTCGCAGTGGTACCAGCCCGGTTCCACCAGGACCGCGACGTAGGCGATTCTACCAAGCTTCACGCTCAGCCCCGTCTCTTCGAGGACTTCGCGCCGGGCGCACTCGGTGAGTGACTCCTCCCCCTCGACGCCACCGCCCGGCGTCACCCACCACGGCTCCCCGCCGAATGAATCGTCGGACTGATGCTGGACGAGGAGCATCGAGTCGCCGTCGGCCACGATGACGCCTGCGCGGATGCGGTACTGCAACCCGCCGCTCTGCTCACCCTGCATCGGCATGGGGGTCGGGTGACGAGTGCCTAGAACATCCGGCCTGACGGCTCGAATCCCAGGAGGTACTGCCCCGCGCTGTCGTAGTGCTCCAGCCGCCCTTGTATCTGCTGCGTTATCGCGTGGGAGTCCTGGAATTTCCGCTGGATGGGGCTCGACTCGAAGATCGCGCTGGACCCGAAGACCGAGTACGCCATGTCGGACACGAGCGCGCCCTGCCGGATGGCGTGGCTGCTCGCCAGCCGCAGCTCCATGCGGTGCTCCAGCGGCAGCTCGTGGTCGTCGAGTGCCTTCTGCCACAGCTTGGCTGCCTTCTCCTGCAGGTAGGCATTGGCAGCGCCCCAGGTGGCCTCGGCCTGACCGACTATGCGCTGGATGGCGGGCTGGTCGCGCAGCAGCGTCTGCTCCTGCGGCTTCTTCCGCGTTGCGATCTCTATCGCGGCGTCGAGCGCCGAGCGCGCCACGCCCAGCGCCACCATGCCGAAGCCGGAGCCGAAGAAGAGGCTGCGCGGTATCAGGTAGAGCGCCCCGTCCTCGTGCGGCGCCTGCGCCTCCACGTAGACCCGGTTGGACGGAACGAACACGTCCTTCGCCTCGAAGCTGAAGCTGCCGGTGCCCTTGAGGCCGTTCACCTGCCACGTGTCGATGAACGCGAACTCGCCCTTCGGGATGATGCAGGTCAGCGCGGTGGGGTCGGCGATGCGCTCCAGCCCCACGGCCCAGGTCGCATGCCGCGAGCCGCTGCTGAAGTTCCACCGCCCGCTTACCGAGTAACCGCCGTCCACCTGCGTGAACTCGGAGTGCGCGGGAGGCCCGTTGCACAGGATCGACCGGCTGTCGCTCCATATCTCCTGCGCCAGCGCCTCCGGCATCAGCGACGCCATCGTCCCCAGGATGTTGTTCTGGTTGAAGCACCACGCCGTGCTGCCGTCGGCCGTCGCGACCGCCTGCACGATGGCCAGGTAGTCGAGGTAGTCGACTTCGAGTCCGCCCACGGAGCGCGGGACGAGCAGCCGGAAGAGGCCCAGATCCACCATCGCGTCGATGACGTCCTGCGGTATCTGCCGGTCCCGCTCGATGGCGTCGCCCGCGTCGGCGATGCGCGAGAGGACCGCCTGGAAGTCGGCGCTCTGCACCGTCGGGCTGCTCTCTGTGATTGTCATCGTTTGCACCGCCTCCTTCCGTCATTTCCGCCACCTCCCGTCATTCCCGCCACCTCCCGTCATTCCCGCGAAAGCGGGAATCCAGGATGGCTAGAGGTCGAGGCCGAACACGCGGATGGCGTTCTCCGAGTAGATCGCCTCACGCTGCGCGTCGGTCAGACGCGGCACGGCCTGCACGCTCACGGGCGGCGTGTAGTCGCCCATCCCGAACGGGTAGTCGCTGCCGAGCATCAGCCGCTCTGCCCCGACCGTCTCGACGAGGTAGTTGAGCACCGGCGTGCTGTGCGTGAGCGTGTCGAAGTAGAGCTTCTGGAAGTACTCAGACGGCGGACGGGGGATGGCCGTTTCCAGGATGAGGTGCTGCCGCCACGCGTGCTCCCACCGCCCCCGCAGCAGCGGGCACGTCCCGCCGCCGTGCGCGAGCACGAACCGCAGGTCCGGCATCTCCTCCAGCACGCCGCCGAAGATGAGGCACCCCGCTGCGACCGCGGTGTCGCTCGGGTTCCCGATGATGTTGTTCATGAAGAACTCGCCGAGCCGGTCCTGGCCGAGCACGTTCTGCGGGTGCACGAACGCAGCCACGTCCAACTCCTGCATCTTGCGGTACAGCGGCGCGAAGCGGGCGGCGTGCAGGTTCTCGCCCTGCACGTTCGTCAGTATCTCCAACCCCCGGAAGCCCAGCTCCTTGATGCAGCGCTCCAGTTCTGCTGCCGCCGCCTCCGGCTCCTGCATCGGCAGCGTCGCCAGCCCGATGAACCGCTCCGACCCCGATATCGCCTCGGCGGTCTTGTCGTTCATCTGCCGGCACAGGTCCGGCGCTGAGTTCTGGACGTACGGCGGCGCGGAGACCAGCTCCACGTCGATGCCGCGCTCGTCCATATCGGCGAGCCGCTGGTCGAGGTCGGACATGCTGTCACGCATGTTCGCCGCAGGCCCGAACCCGCCCCGCCGGTTCGCCAACTCCGGCACCGTCGCCGGTATGTAATGCGCATGAACGTCTATCCGCATGACGCCGCGTATCCTACCCCAATCCCCCAGCGCGTGCGCCCCCTGTGTCATCGCGAGCGGAGCTGAGGATTCTCAGGGGATGGCCCGTTGATGGTGAACCCGTCTCCGCTCACGGTGAGCCTGTCGAACCACCGTCATTCCCGCCCCTTCTTCGTCATTCCCGCGAAGGCGGGAATCCAGGTGCCGCCAGGCACACGGGGGAAGGGTAGGGCAGGGGGTCATTCCGAGTGGAGCCGCGCACTCCGTCGGGTGTAGGGGCGTCCCTTGTGGGCGCCCTGCCCCCGTCGTTCCCGCACGCGGCGGGGTTGGACGTGGAGGGGCGCCTGATCCGTTCCCCCTCGATGGGGGAAGGTTAGGAAGGGGGTGAGCCGGGGGTGGGCGTGCCCCTCTACAACCCCGGCCCCGTGTCCCGCCCCGCGAAGTGGTTCGCCATCCGGTTCTGCGCCGCTGCCGAGACCGTCTCCGCGATGCGCCCCGCCCGCGTCTCCGGCCTCTTCGCTGTCTTGATCCACCACAGGATCGCCTTCTTCGACGACTCCGGGAAGCGCTCGAAGAACCCCCGCGCCGGCTCATCCTCCGCCAGCGCCGCGGCGAGGTCGGGCGGTATGACGACGTCCTCGATCTCGTCGGCCACCGTCCAGGAGCCGTTCGCCTTAGCCGTCTCGACCATCCGCATGCCCGCCGGGGCCATCAGCCCCTGCGCCGACAGCCGCGCAACCTTCTGCTTGTTGAGCCGCGACCACGGACTCTTCGGCTTGCGCGGCGTGAACAGCCGCATCGCGCGCTCGTCGTCCAGCTTGTTCGGGCGCGAGTCGATCCAGCCGAAGCAGAGCGCCTCGTCGACCGTCTCCGGATACGGGATGAACGGCCTGCCCGTCGCCTTCTTCCACGACACGAGCCACGCGCCTGTCGATTCGTGGTTCCGCTCCAGCCACGCCCGCCACTCCCCCCGCGTCTCCACGAGCACCATAGGCCGTCCATCGCTCGGATGCGTTCCGATCGCCTCTGCCATACGCTGAGCATACCGCATCCCATGTCCGCGCTCATGGTGAACTTGGTTTCGCTAGGTAGTGAGCCCACCTCCGCTCATGGTGAGCCTGTCGAACCACCGTCATTCCCGCACAAAGCGGGAATCCAGGGTGCGCGGGCAGCGCACGTGGCTGGGTGGTGGGCGAGGAGGTATGTCGACGAGGCATCTCTCAGGTATGCCCGGTGTAGGGGCGTCTCTTGTGGGCGCCCTCCCGCGCTTTAGCGCGCCCCTTCTCCTTCGATAGTGCAGGGAGCGCCCACGGGGGAATGCAGAGGGGAGCATCCCCTCTGCCGGGAAATGTGGGGGTGCCCCCACAGGCGTACCGGGCGGGTGGGTGGGAAGACCCACGCTCGCGCCGTGCGCAGCGCTACCCCAACACGCTGAACGCCCGTTGCGGGTTCACCGACAGTATCTTGTCGATGGTCGAGGCGCTCAGGTCCCCGCGCCGGTCCAGCTCCTCGGCGAGGTGGTCTTCGCGGAACGCGTCCCCGTGCGGGTAGTCGCTCGCGGTCACGAGGAAGTCGTCGCCGAGCCGGTCCACCACGTACGAAAGGTCGTCGCCGACCGCGCACGACACGAAGATGCGGTCGCCCAGCCAGTCGTCGATGCGGTTCTTCGTGCGCGAGCGCAGGCCCTTCACGATCCAGGGCGTCCAGTCGCACCCGATCTCCAGGATGACGAGTTTCAGGTCAAGGAACCGCTCCATCGCTCCGGAGTCCATCAGCTGCCAGAAGCCGTAGATGACCTGGTTCAGACCGCCGCTGTACGGGTTCGTCTGGGGGAACTGCTGCCGGTCCGGCCGCGGGTACGGCTCCACCATGTGCCGCAGCGCCGGCGACGTGCTGCCCGTGTGAATGAGGATCGGCAGCTCCTGCCGCGCCGCCTCCTCGTAGATCGGCATGAAATCAGGGTTGCTCAGCGGCATGTCCCACGGGATGCCGTGCGTGTAGATGCCCGCCGCGCCGCCCAACGCCTTCACCCGCTGCAGCTCGGCAACCGCGAGGTCGGGCCGCCGGTACGGGATGACCGCCGCGAAGAACAGACGCCCGTCGGACTTCGCGCACTGCGTCGCCATGAACGTGTTCCAGCTCCGGGCCAGTGCAGCCTCCAGCTCAGGGTTCTCGGCCACCGGCCCCTGCCAGATGGTCGGGAACACGATCTGCTTGTCGATGCCCGCCTCGGCCATCGCCGCGATGCGCCCCTCGATGTCCGTTAGCTCCTGCACGCCGATCTCGGCGCCCTTCTGCAACGCCCGCTTCATGATGGTGGGCGTGCCGCCGTACAGGCGTATCTTGTAATCGATCACCCAGGCCGCGTTGTGCGCGCCGAACACCGTCTCGTCCGGGAACTGCACCGGGAACGGCCGCTGCCTCTCGAACCCCGGGTCCAGGTAGTCCCAGGTCTCGAGCCCCTCTTCGACATGCGCGTCGCAATCGATGACTGCCATGACCCCTCCTCGCGTGAGCCGGATCTCCTGACGGCGTGAGGATACGGCGGCTGCGCTTCGCCTGCCACTGCCTCGCACCAACGGCTGCGAGGGAGTCACCATGGAGGTTGACATCTTAATAGTGCGACGTACTATTATCGGTTAGTGATTCGGAGCTATAGGGACAGGGATACGCAGGCCATCGCCGAGCGGCGGCGCGTAAGGAGACTTCCAGAGGATATCCAGCGGCGGGCACAGCGAAAGCTGATTATTCTGAACAACGCCATGAGCCTGAACGATCTGAGAGTACCGCCCGGGAATCGCTTGGAAGCTTTGTCAGGAGACAGAGAGGGTCAGCACAGTATCCGCATCAACGACCAGTGGCGCATCTGCTTTGTCTGGAACGAGGGAGACGCCTACCAGGTGGAGATAGTCGACTACCACTGAGCGCGAGCCGAGGAGCGCAAGCGACCATGACCGAGAAACTGCCTCCCATCCATCCGGGAGAGATACTCAGCGAAGAGTTCCTCCTCCCGATGAACATCACCCAGTACCGGCTTGCCAAGGCGATCGGCGTCGATGCCCGCCGTATCCATTCCATCGTGCACGGGGAACGCTCCATCACGGCGGAGACGGCGCTGCTGCTCTCGCGCTTCTTCGGCAACTCGGCGGGGTTCTGGATGGGCTTGCAGAGCCATTACGACCTCGAGGTCGCCGAGGACCGCCTCTCAGGGAGGCTGGACAGCGTGACGCCCGCACTCGCTTGAGGCGGCCTGCGCCTGCCGCCCCCTCCGATTTCCCCGCTACCCGCCGGGACGCCAGCCCAGCGCACGTTCGAGGTTGACGAGATACTCCGCGAACGCGAGCCGACCCTCTGCCGTCGCCTCCACCCACGTGCGCGGCTTCGCCTCCCGGAACTCCTTCGTCATCGCGACGTACTCCGCCTCCTCCAGCTTCCGCAGGTGCGTCGTCATGTTCCCGCCGGTCAGGCCGAGCGTCTGCTGGATGAACGTGTACGCGAGCCGGTCCGTCTCCGGCACGGAGGCCAGCAGCGTCATGATGCGCAGCCGCGTCGACTGGTGGATCGTCTCGTTGAGGACGATGGGCTCGTCGGTCACAGTGTGCCGCCCCTGCGCATCCACAGCGCGCCGACCAATGCCACAGCCAGCGTGGCCGCCGCCGACACCGCCAGCGCCGCGTCGCCAGCGAAATGATGCGGCAGGTAGAACGCCGCCGCGATGCCAACGCCCACCGCCGCCAGCATCGGCCGGGTCATGATGCCGAACAGAACGTATCCCAGCCCCACGACGCCGATCACGACGCCCGGTATCTGGTCGCCCGATTCCTCGTTCCACATGCCTGCGCCCGCCGTGATCACGAACGCGGACACGACGATGGCTATCCAGAACGAGAACACACGGAGGCCCGCGCTGCGGGCTGCTGCCCCTGCGGCCAGCCCCTTGCTCGCGCGGTGCCCGATGATGGAGCTGCCGGCCATCCCCGCTGCCCCCAGGACACCCCACACCGGACCCGGGAACCAGGGACGTTCGTCCGCGAATCCCGGTGCGAATGTCTCGACCGCATACTGCGAGAAGTACCCCAGCGACACGATCACACCCCACAACAGCAGGATCGCCGTCGTCCCCGCGAGGTACATCGAGCTCCGCCCCCGCTCCATCGTCGCGTAGATCGCCTCCCACCCCTCTCCGGGCGTGAGCCCCTGTCCCTCCCCGTTCGCTGCCTGCATCGCGCACCTCCTCCGGCCTCCTCCGCATAGCGTGGCCGCTTGGTTTGTACTGCAAACTAACACATCGCAAACCAGTTTGCAGTACAAACATTCCTCGGCTGGCGGGGCACCTATAATGGTGCGCAGCTTGATCCTAGGGAGGCAGCCATGGAGCAACTCGGGAAGCCCCTCTCCGTTATCCTCGGTCTCACAGCCCTCGGGGTCCTCATCAACTTCGTATTCGCGCCGTTCTATGAAGACGCCTTGGATGTCGAGTCGGTATGGTCCGTGCTCAACTGGTTCATGGCCTTCGCCGTCGTGGTCGCGTTGGTAGTGACCTACGTTGACAAGAAGAGCGCCGATGCCGACGACAGCGATGCCCGGACGTACATCGCCGCCAACACGGCGTTCTACGCTGCCGCGGTGCTGGTGGTCCTCTACTTCTCGAACTGGATCAACGAGCTGATCGTTGGCGGGGGCAACGAAGGGGAGGTCAACCTGTTCTTCTGGGGGTTGATAGACACCCTGTTCGTCGTCCTCATAGCGAGGATGAGCGTCCGGCTCTGGGCGGCGCGCTGAACCGACAGCCGCCCGCGCCGCCTGGACCCGTAAGCCCCCTCGTTTGACGCTCACGCCCCTACCTCCGTATCCTCACCCCGCCGCCGACCCGGCGCTCGGGCGGCGAGCCTCATCGCACCGGAGGGCCCGGAGCGCCGACCGGATCGCAACAGACCGGTACGGCAACACGGACAAGGGCTTCCCTATGAACGGCACGCTCACCGACGTGCCCGGCCTGCTTGCCGGGCATTACACCGACGCCGACAACGGCACCGGCTGCACCGTCGTCCTCACGCCCCCGGGCACGACGGGCGGTGTTGACGTGCGCGGCGCGGCCCCCGGCACCCGCGAGACCGACCTCCTCCGCTCCGAGAACACCGTCGCCGGCGTGAACGGCGTCGTCCTCAGCGGAGGCAGCGCCTACGGCCTCGGCTCTGCGGACGGCGTGATGCGCTTCCTCGAGGAACGCGGCGTCGGCCATCCGGTGGGCGGCCACATCGTGCCCATCGTCCCCGCCGCCATCATCTTCGACCTCGGCGTCGGCAACGGCATGGTGCGCCCCACGGCAACCGAAGGCTACGCGGCGGCTGAAGCCGCGACCGGCGCCCCCGTGCCGCAGGGCAGCCTCGGTGCGGGCACTGGCGCGACGGTCGGCAAGGCGCTGGGACGCGAGCGCGCCATGAAGGGCGGCGTCGGCAGCGCGTCGCTCGACCTCGGCGACGGCGTCGTCCTCGCGGCGCTGACCGTCGTCAACGCCGTAGGCGGTGTGCACGACCCCGATACCGGCGCGCTGCTCGCGGGCTCGCGCGGCGCGGACGGCGCTCCGATCGAGAGCACCGCTCTCTACGCCAGCCACGACTACGGCAGGATCCCGGCGCAGGGGCCGACCGCCCTCGGCAACACGACCATCGGCGTCGTGGCGACGAACGTCCGGCTCACCAAGACGCAGGCCAACCGCCTCGCGACCCTCGCCCACGACGGCCTCGCACTCGCCATCAGGCCCGCGCACACGGTCCACGACGGCGACACGATGTTCGCGCTCGCCACCTGCGAGGTCGACGCGCCGGAGGAGTTCACGCGCCTCTGCGCGCTGACCCCGTCAGTCGTCGCCAGCGCTGTCGTCTCGGCCATCGAGCATGCCACCGACCTGCACGGCTACCCCGCGTACGGGAGTACGCGCACCTACCGGAGCATGAGCCATGGATGAGCGTCCAGCCATCGCGTTCATCGGTGCAGGCCGCGTGGCGGGAATGCTCGCCCCCGCGTTCGCAGAGCTTGGTTATGCGGTTCCCGCTGTCGCCAGCCGCTCGCCCGAGTCGGCGGAGCGCGTCGCGACGCTCGTACCCGGCTGCAGCGCAGTATCGGCGCAGGACGCCTCCGATGCGGCAGAGGTCGTCTTCATCACGACGTCCGACGGCGGCATAGCCGACGTGGCGTCGTCCGTCGCATGGCGGGCAGGGCAGGGCGTCGTCCACTGCAGCGGCGCGCTGACGTGCGAACCCCTCGCGCCTGCCCGCGACGCCGGAGCGTCGGTCGGCTCGTGGCACCCGTTCCAGACCTTCGGCGGCGAGACCTCGCTCGTGGGCGTCACGTTCGGCATCGAGGCCGACGGCGAACTGCTCGCGTTCTTGGAGCGACTCGCGACAGAGGTCGGCGGCCACCCGCTGCGCGTTCCCGCCGAGGCCCGCGCGCTCTACCACGCAGCCTCCGTGTTCAGCTGCGGCTACCTGACGACGCTCCTCGGCGAGGCGCGAACGCTCTGGACGCGCGCCGGCCTGCCGCCGGAGCAGGCGTTCCAGGCGATAGCGCACATCGCGCGCACAACCGTGGCGAACATCGAACGCATCGGCGCCGCGCCGGCGCTCACCGGCCCGACCTCCCGCGGCGACGCGGGCACGGTTCGCCTGCACCTGGACTCCGTCCGAAACGTCGCGCCGGAACTGCTGCCGCTCTACCGGGAGATCTGCCTGCGCTCCGTCGAACTGGCGCGGGAAGCAGGCCGCCCGGGCGCGACCCTGGACTGGGGCCCCCTGTTCGCCGAATACGAGGAAGGAGGCGCAAGCTCGTGAGGGTACGCACCTCGAAGCTCATGGAGATGAAGCAGGCGGGCGAGCCCATCGTCTGCGTGACCGCCTACGACTACTCGATGGCCCGGCTCGTGGACGAGGCCGGCATCCCCGTCGTCCTCATTGGCGACAGCCTCGGCAACGTCGTGCTCGGCTACGACTCCACGCTCCCCGTGACGCTCGACGACGTGCTCCACCACACGCGGGCGGTCGTCCGCGGCGCGAAGGACGCCCTCATCGTGGCCGACATGCCCTTCATGACCTACAACGTGAGCGCCGAGGACGCGCTGCGCAACGCGGGGCGGCTGCTGCAGGAGGGCGGCGCGCAGGCGGTGAAGCTGGAGGGAGGCGCCTTCGTTGCTGAGACCGTGCGGCGCCTGACGGAGAACGGCATCCCCGTGATGGGACACCTCGGCCTGACGCCGCAGTCCGTACACCAGCTCGGCGGCTACCGCGTGCAGGGACGCACCGCCGACCAGGCCCGGCGCCTGCTCGACGACGCACTCGCCATTGAGGACGCGGGCGCGTTCGCCATCGTGCTCGAGACGGTGCCGGGCAACGTTGCACAGGCCGTGACCGAACGGCTTACCGTACCGACCATCGGCATCGGCGCAGGCCCCGGCTGCGACGGCCAGATCCAGGTGCTGCACGACATCCTCGGGCTGGGCTCGCGCCAGCCGCGACACGCCAAGCGGTACGCGGACCTGAACGCGGTGACGCTCGATGCCCTCCGCGCCTACAAGGACGAGGTCAGCGCCCGAACCTTCCCCACCGCCGACCACACGACCGAGGCCGACGCCGCAGTCGTCGCGGAGCTGCCCGGCGCGGACGGCTGACGCGATGCGGCAGGTCGAGACCGTCGCCGCGCTGCGCTCAGCGCTGCGTGACGCCCTCCGCCCCGTCGGCCTCGTGCCCACAATGGGCGCGCTCCACGACGGCCACCTCGCGCTCGTCCGCGCCGCCCGCGGCGAGTGCGCAACCGTCGTCGCCACCATCTTCGTGAACCCCACGCAGTTTGGCCCCGGCGAGGACCTCGAACGCTACCCCCGCTCGCTCCCCGCCGACCTCGCGCTGCTGGAGCGGGAGGGCGTCGATTGCGTCTTCACGCCTTCCGTCGACGAGATGTACCCACCCGGCTTCACCACCACCATCCACCTCGACGGCCCCGCGCTTCCGCTGGAGGGCGCCGCGAGGCCCGGCCACTTCGACGGCGTGGCGACCATCGTGGCGAAACTCCTGCTGCAGTCGCTGCCGGAGCGCGCCTACTTCGGACGCAAGGACGGCCAGCAGACCGCTGTCGTGCGACGCCTCGCCCGCGACCTCGACATCCCCACCGGGATCGTCGTCGTCCCCACCGTCCGTGAGGCCGATGGCCTCGCCATGAGCAGCCGCAACGCCTACCTCACGCCCGAGCAGCGCGCCGCCGCGCCCGTCGTCTTCCGCGCCCTCTCGGCCTCCCGCGACCGCTTCCGTTCGGGACAGCAGGACATGGCCGCACTGGAGGACGCCGCCCGCCGCATGATCGAGGCGTCGCGGCTCGCTTCGGTCGAGTACGTCGCAGGCGTCGACCCCGACACGATGGAGCCCTGGACCGGCCACGGCCCCTGCATGCTCGCCGCCGCCGTCCGCATCGGCAGCGTGCGGCTGATCGATAACGTCATCCTCGACTGATTGCGGTCGGTAGTAGATGCGAGTGGTAGGATGATGAGGCGGTAGACGGACGGAGCGAGCCATGACCAACACGAAACGTAAGAAGAAGCGCGACCTTCTGGAAGAGATGGGCATCGAACGCCTGTCCATGGAGGAGTTGCGCAAGCATCTCAACATCCGTGAGGTCACGACCGAGGAGTACATGGAAGAACTGCGTCCGATCATCGCGGACTACGAGCAGCGCTACGGGTGCAGTTCTCACGACATGGCTGAGGCGGTGAGGAGTGGGGAGGTTTACGACACGAGGGACATAGCAGAGTGGCTCTCTCACTACCGGTTCCTGACGATGTTGGAGGGGCGGTCTGGGAACAGGACTGGCACCCCTTCGACGACTACCTGAACATCCACTTCAGCCGCATCCGGCGCTTGGAGGCCGAAGGTTTCGTCGTGGAAGCCCGTTTGTCTATCCTGCCTGTCGCGGACATGGGTGAACGGTGGCCGGAGCCCATCCGTATCCTCGGCAGGTTGCACTGCCATCTCGACGTGGCCGTTCGGGTGGACAAGACCCTCGCCGTTAGCTACCTGCGCGACGCACCCCAGGTGCGCGGCATCGACTACAACTACCACGCGTGGTTTGCATCCACGGAGCAGGACATCCTCCGCTACGACACGGCCCACGGCGAGGGGCTGCACTGCCACGTGTTCGACCTCGCGACCGGCGAATCGGCGCTGCTCCCCGTTCCGCTCGATATGCTGCCGACGCTGGACGGGTTCGTACGCCTGGCATACAGGCGCGCGGCGGATGCTGCGCGGGCGTAGACGGGGCAGGGGAGGCTGGTGGGGCTAGATCTCCCGTGTCAACGTCGCGAGGAACTCCTGATTGCTCTTCGTGCGGCTCATGCGCTCGATGACGCGCTCCGCCGCCTCGGACGGGTTCATCGCGTCCGTCGAGATGAGTGAGCTCATGCGGCGCAGCAGGTACACCTGCCGCAGCGTCAGCTCGTCGAGCAGCAGCTCCTCGCGGCGGGTGCCGGAGCGCTGGATGTCGATCGACGGGAACGTGCGGCGCTCGGCGAGGCGGCGGTCCAGGTGCAGCTCCATGTTGCCGGTGCCCTTGAACTCCTCGTAGATGACGTCGTCCATCCGGCTGCCGGTCTCCACCAGGCACGCGGCCAGGACGGTGAGGCTACCTGCTTCCTCCGTGTTCCGCGCCGCACCGAAGAAGCGCTTGGGCGGGTAGAGGGCGACGGGGTCGATGCCGCCGGAGAGCGTGCGCCCGCTCGTCGGCACCGCGACGTTGTACGCGCGGGTCAGGCGCGTGATCGAGTCGAGCAGCACCACGACGTCGCGCCCGTCCTCGACGAGACGCTTGGCGCGTTCGAGGCAGAGCTCGGCGACGCGGCAGTGGTCCTCGACCGGCTCGTCGAACGTCGCGCTGTAGACCTCGCCGTCGACGGAGCGCTTGATGTCGGTCACTTCCTCAGGGCGTTCCCCGATGAGCGCGACCATGATCTGGATGTCCTTGTAGTTGGCGGTGATGCCGGCGGCTATCTGCTTCAGCAGCGTGGTCTTGCCGGCCTTGGGGGCCGCAACGATGAGCCCGCGCTGGCCTCGTCCGACCGGGGCGAGGATGTCCATCATCCGCGTGGAGACTTCGTGCGAGGTGGTCTCGAGTTTGATCTGCGTGTCGGGGAAGATGGGCGTGAGGCGCTCGAAGCTCTTGCGGCGCCGCGCGACGACGGGGTCCAAGCCGTTGATCGCCTCGACCTTCGTCAGGCCGTGGTAGCGCTCCGACTCCTTCGGCGTACGCACCTGCCCCAGCACGAGGTCGCCCGTGCGGAGCCCGTACCGCCGCACCTGCGTCTGGGAGACGTACGTGTCCGTCATGCTGCGGGAGCGTCCGTTGTGGCGAAGGAAGCCATAGCCGTCCGGCAGCACTTCCAGCACGCCGCTGGCGAGCTGATGGTCCTGCTTGTCCGCCCAGGACGTGAGGACTCCGTAGAGGAGAGCGTCGTGCGACTTCAGCGGTGGGCCGTCGCGCTCAGGCTCCATCTCATCGAGGAGCGCAAGGAGCTGCTCAGAGGTCTTGGACTGGAGTTCCGCGAGATTCATGGAGCGACTTCTCCGGTGCTATGAGATGCGCGTGCGCGCAACCGCGCACCTTGCGCCACAGGGATATGCAAACTGTTGGATGGTGTATGGGCCGTGGATGGGGTTTGTACTGCCTGGCGGGTTCCGAGGGGACTGTCGCGAAGCAGGATGCATCCGAACGATGCTTGACATAGAAAGTGTACGCGTGCGCGCAACACACTTCAACCCCTGCGCGCCACCCGTTTCCGCACGGTCATACAAGCGTTGCCATTTACCGACCGCAGACGGGATGATGGTCACGCCGCGCGCGCAGACGGACGGATCTGCGGCGCAGGCGCTGTTCGAACAAGAGCCCGGTGCCTCTGTCCGCACTTGGCGCCCCGGCGGCATCGAAGCGAAGACGAACAACCGGAAGGGAGAGAGACATGAGCGTCGTGAAGATAAACGCCATAACCCCGGCGCCTGGAGGAGAGCCGGAGTTGGAGGCGCGGTTCGGCAACCGCGTGCGGGAAGTGGAGCACATGGAAGGCTTCGAAGGCTTCCAACTGCTCCGCCCCGTTTCCGGCGAGACCCGCTACTACGTCTACACCCGCTGGCGCTCCGAGGAGGACTTCCAGCGCTGGGTGAACAGCGACGAGTTCCGCCGCGGCCACGCAAAGCCCGATGGCGACAAGCCCGTAGCAACGCACGCCGAGTTGCTCGCGTTCGAGGTCGTGGAATGGCCCGCGGCGGCGGAGGGAGCGGGGACGGGCGTGTCACGTTGAGCGAAGTGCAGCGGAATCAGGTGTGTCATGTTGAGCGGAGTCGAAACATCTCTCGGGAACGCTGCGCACAACGAAGCGCCCCCTGAGAGATTCCTCGGCTACGCTCGGAATGACACATAAAGGGACGCGCTTTAGCGCGCGGTGAGGGTGAACCGGTGGGGCAGGGGGGTGGTGTCTGATGTAGGGGCATCCCTTGTGGGTGCCCTGTTCGTGCCCGCACGAACCCTAGGGGATCGGCAGCTCCGGCTGCGCGCCCTCGCGCATGACGTGCGTCGCTGCTGCGGCGAACTCGCGGAAGAGCGGGTGCGGCTGCTCCGGGCGGGACCGGAACTCCGGGTGGAACTGCACCCCCACCATGAACGGGTGCCTCTCCATCTCGACGATCTCCACGAGCGTGCCGTCCGGCGAGAGGCCGGACGCGAGCATCCCCGCCTCGTACATCGGCTCGCGGTACGCGTTGTTGAACTCGAAGCGGTGGCGGTGGCGCTCGTTCACCTCCGGCTTGCCGTAGGCCTTCGCGGCCCTGGAGCCGTGCGCGAGCACGCAAGGGTAGTTGCCGAGGCGCATCGTTCCGCCCATGTCGTTTACGCTCCGCTGGTCCAGCATCAGGTCGATCACCGGGTACGGCGTCTCCGGATCGAACTCGGTCGAGTTCGCGCCGGCCAGGCCGAGAACGTTCCGCGCGTGCTCGATGACCATCACCTGCATGCCGAGGCACAGCCCCAGGTACGGTAATTGACGCTCGCGCGCGTAGCGCACCGCCTGGATCATCCCCTCGACGCCGCGGCTGCCGAATCCGCCCGGCACGACGATGCCCAGCGTGTGGCCGAGCCACGCGTCCGCGCCGTCGCGCTCGATGTCCTCGGAGCGCACCCAGTCGATGCTCACGTCGCGGTCGTGGAACAGCGACGCGTGGCGAAGCGCCTCGCGGACCGACAGGTACGCGTCCGGCAGGTCGGCGTACTTGCCGACGACCGCGATGGGCAGCGGCCCGTGCGGGTTCGCCATCCGCTCGGTCATCGCCTCCCAGCGCGACAGGTCCGTGCCGTTGGGCGTCGTGAGGCCGAGCTCGCGCACCAGGATGTTGCCGACGCCCTCCTTCTCCAGCACCAGCGGGGCCTCGTAGATGTTGGACAGCGTCTCCATCGGGATGACCGCGTCGGGGGCCACGTCGCAGAACAGCGCTATCTTTTCCTTGATTGAATGGGGGATCGGGTGGTCGGAGCGGCAGATGATGGCGTCCGGCTGTATGCCTATCGCGCGCAACTCTTTAACAGAGTGCTGCGTCGGCTTCGTCTTCAACTCGCCGGTCGCCCCGATGTACGGCAGCAGCGTCACGTGCACGTAGAACGTATTGTTCCGCCCCACGGCCATCCGCATCTGCCGTATCGCCTCCAGGAACGGCTGCCCCTCGATGTCCCCCACCGTCCCCCCGACCTCCACCAGCACCACGTCCGGCGCGCCCTCGCCCCCGGTTCCCGTCATCCCCGCCCCCCCTTCCGTCATTCCCGCGAAGGCGGGAATCTCCCCCCTGGTGGGGCCGGCAGGGCGCGGCGTCCCGCGCTGTGCCCGAAGCATGAACTCCTTGATGACGTTCGTAACGTGCGGCACCGTCTGTATCGTGCCGCCGAGGTGGTCGCCGCGACGCTCCTCCCCGAGCAGTTGCGTGTACACCTGCCCCGCCGTGATGTTGGAGTTGTGCGTCAGCTCGATGTCGATGAACCGCTCGTAGTGCCCCAGGTCGAGGTCCGTCTCGCACCCGTCGCGCGTCACGAACACCTCGCCGTGCTGGTACGGCGACATCGTCCCCGGGTCGACGTTCAGGTACGGGTCGAGCTTCTGCACCGCCACCGTCAGCCCACGGCTCTTCAGGATCCGCCCGATCGCCGCCGCGCAGATCCCCTTCCCGATGGAGCTCACCACGCCCCCCGTCACGAAGATGTACTTCGTCGTCATCGCGCCCCCCCGGCCCCCCTCGTTCCTGCGAAGGCAGGAACCTCGCCCCCGGCCCCCGTGATCCCCCCCACCGTCATCCCCGCCCCTTCCGTCATTCCCGCGAAAGCGGGAATCCAGGGAGCGGCGCAGCGAGCCGCTCGTGGCGGGGCAGAGGTGTGGCGCCTGGTGTAGGGGCATCCCTTGTGGGTGCCCTGGATGGGGGCGCCCCCGGCCCCCGTCGTTCCTGCGCAGGCAGGAACCTCGCCCCCGGCCTGCCCCCCTCTCCCACTGGGAGAGGGGCTGGGGGTGAGGGCGGCGCGCACGCGCCGGGGCGCGCCTGATCCCCTCTCCCGCTGGGAGAGGGTCAGGCTGAGGGCACTCGTGGGGCGTGCTGCGAAAGAGGGGACACGACGCCGCAGGTGGCTCGCCACCGTTTCCGAGCGCGGCGTCGTCGCTTGCACGAAGGAGATTCTAGGCAGCCCCGGCACGGGGTGTCAATCAGCCTCCGTCGTTCCTGCGAAGGCAGGAACCTCGCAGCGGTGGCGTTGGGGAACGAGGTTCCTGCCTTCGCAGGAACGACGGAGGCTCATCCCATCTTCCCTCGCCCCTGTCGAGCGAACCCCGCACCGTGGCGCATTGACACACCACGCCGGACGCTGGTAGAAAGAACGTTGCGTGTTGACGCAGATACATATACGAGCGGTTTGGCCAGAACTGCCCTTTGCATCCTATTGCAAGGGCGGCGGCTGTCGTTGGACAATAGCATCCCTGCCATGCCGCGCAGTGGAATAACGCGTAGCGCGTCAGGTACGGACACAGAGGAATAACGGACCACCCTGCTCTCGGAGAGAGCGCCAAGCCCAAGACTACAGCTCCATAAGGGGGGTAGAAGTGAGATTCACCAAGATTCCGCTCATAGCGACATTGATGGCAGTGGCGCTCTCGCTGCTCATCGTTCTCCCGACGCTGGCACAGGTCAGCGGCGACCGCACCGACGGCCGCCTCTCCGTCGGCTCCTGGATCGACGCCCGCGTCGCCGACAACATCGAGGACATCACAACCGACACTGACACAGTGGCTGGCGTGTCGAGTGTCCCTGTGATTGATGACGACCCGACGCATGCCACCGGCACCAACCCGTTCGACGCGAAGGACACCTTCTACGACGGCAACCTCTACATCTCCAACCAGGAAGATGCATACAACACCATCCTCATCACCGCCGCGGTCAGGGATATAGACCTGGCGGACAAGGACGACGGTGATGCTGCCAACGGGGTGGAACCCTGTGGTGCGACCGTTGATGCCGCCGTCGCGACCATCAGGAACGACCGCAGCGGCGCAATGGTGAAGGCCTACCTCGCCGACACTGCTGATGTGGAGTCGGCACCCCTTAATGACAGGACGATCTACCAAGGCATCGCCGTCGTCTGGGACCAGGAAGACGCCATCGAGGACCACGACGGCCCCTGTGGTACTGGTCCCGTTATGACCGACCCCACCAAGTACGTGGGTTCTGCTCAGCAGAAGCTCGACGCCGCGGCCGCTAGCATAACAGATGTCAACACCACGCCTGAAGATGAGCGTGATGCCTACTTCCCCGCTGGCAACGACGGCTGGACAACGGCCAGCGCCGCGGTCATCCCCGCCCGCGACGGCGACACCATCACCATCACGGTGGACGGCGTCAGCGGCAGCATCCGCCTCGTCGTCGACGGCGACGAGCCTGAGATCGACAACATCACCCCCTCCTCCGGCGGCACGCAGAACAGCACCACCGTCAACCTCGGCTTCACCGTCAGCGACGACGGCTCCGGCCTCCGCTACGACGGCGAGTCCGGCATCAGCGGCGACCCTGACCTCGCCCCCTACAACGGCGACAACGACCAGCGCTTCGACGAGCCAATCACGAGCGTGGGCCCGACCCACGACCCCGGCGCGGCCACCCCCGTGTTCGACTACGGCGACGGCAGCACCATGGACATCATGGTGTTGTTCGACACGGACGATGTGGGCGATCAAAAGCCGTATCTCCTCCAGTCGGATACCAGCCTACAGGTGGATGATCCCTTAGACTCCAGCGTCGATCCGGCTGTGCCTAATCTGCCCAATCCTGACTACACGGGCTACCGCATCAACTTCGTTGCCTCGGACGATGTCTCCCAGTACGGCAGCAACGACTGGACCCAGCGCATGAGGGGCGTGACGTACGACCTCGACATGCGGCTCGTGGGCAAGGACTTCGGCGAGTACTTCTGGCAGATCACGGCGAAGGACCGCGTCGGCAACATGGCCACCACCGACTCCGACGAGGACGAGGACGGCGACCAGCCCTTCTCCTTCACCGTTGACGACGAGGGCCCGAAGGTTCCCCCTGAGGGCGCGCGCACCGGCATCGGCTACGAGTCCGGCGAGGGCGAGTTCGAGGACCGCTCCTGGATCGCGCTCACCTTCGTCAACGACGAGAGCGGCGGCGCCGACCGCATCGACGCTTCCACCGTCACGGAGTCCGACTTCACGGTCGAGGGCCACACGGTCATGAATGCGCTCGTCCCGAGCGACAAGAAGATCTGTAAGGGCGACGACCCGCGGACAGATGACGAAGACGAGTCCGACAAGAACATCACCGCCTTGGATGCGGATGACGGCGGGGACAAGGTCCTGGTTCCGGCTGGTCAGGGACCGGGCGGGATCAACCCCGTCAATGAAGTCAGGTCGGAGGTTGCCGAGAAGTGCGAGTTCGAGCCGCGCGCCCGCATCTACCTGCAACTGGCGGACGAACTCGCCTCCGACGAGACGCCCACCATCCAGCTGCTCGGCGGCGTCTTCAAGGACATCGCGGGCAACAGCAACATCACGCAGTCGCTCGAGGACGTGCAGGACAAGATCGCACCGGGCATCGGCATCACCATCACCAGCAGCAGCGGCGCCACCGGCCGCACGGCCACGGACGACGAGGGCTCCTTCACGGTGCGCGTCACCTCGGACGAAGAACTCAACACGTTCCCGCGCCTCTTCTTCGCCACCATCAAGGGTGGGGCACCGACCGACGACGGAGAGAGCTTCGGCGCAGCCTCCGGCCTGACGATCGCCTCGGCGACCCCCGGCTTGGGCAAGGAACTGACCGAGAAGGAATCGAACGTCTGGGAGAAGACGTTCGAGGACGACGACATCGAGGGTTCCGGCGACCGGATCGTGGCGGTGATCATCACGGCCGAGGACGAGGCAGACAACAGCGGCAACAGCGCCGGCTGGACGGACGGCGATGGCGACGACACTCCCGAATTGAACGAGAAGCTCAACTTCGCGAAACTCGACGCCGGCGGCTTCCTGCTGGAGATCGACAGCGAACTGGCCGAGGCAACAGTCACGGTGCTGCCGTCCGTCGACCCCGGCGAGGTTACAGACCAGACGGAGAGCATGAACCCGTACATCGAGATTAAGTTCGAGAATGAGCTCAACGAGTATGGGATCGACGTCATCGACAACGACGGCGACTTGGACAACGATGGCACTGAGGACGCGGATGACGCCGGTTTCACCGCTGATGACGGCACGGCCTCCTCCGTCGACATCGGCGATGGCGACACGGCGAGGACGGACTCGCACCGGGGCGTCGCAATGACGAAACTGGAACTCAACGGCGAGAACCAGTTGGACAAGGACGCCTTCGTCGAGGTCGACCCGTACACATACGTGCTCGCGGTCCAGGGCCTGGAGATCGGTGAACACACCATCGTCTACACGGCCAACGACGACGTGGGCAACGAGGTAGAGGACGTGGAGTTCACGTTCGAAGTGCTGGAGCGCCAGCCGTACGACATCACCCTGCAGCCCGGCTGGAACCTCATCTCCTTCCCCGGCGACCCGTTCAACCCCGCCGTGGGCAACGTCATCGGCTCCGACCTCAGGGCGGACACGGTGCTCGGCTACCAGAGCGGCGAGTGGGTAACCGCCGTCAAGAACGAGGACGGACGCTGGCAGGGCACGCTGAGCGACATCGTGGGCGGCTACGGATACTGGGTGCGGACCACAGCGGTCGAGGACATCGAGACCGTGATCCCGCCGATACTGCCGACCTCCAACCTGCCGACGGTGCCCGTCATCTCCGGCTGGAACCTGCTGGGCGTCGTGGACGCTGAACAGGCTGGCGTGGGCGACGACGACGCGTCGCACGACGCGGACGAGTACTTCACGAGCCTGAACGTCTGGCGCGTCGCCTACAGCTTCGAGACCCAGCAGAACCGCTGGATGAAGCTCCTGCCGGAAGGCAAGGACGCGGACGGCAACCCGCACATGGTGGCGAACGGCAAGGGCTACTGGGTCTGGAGCACCCGCCCAGGCACCCTCGTCCCGTAAGACGACCACCCGTCGTTCCTGCGGAGGCAGGAACCTCGCCCCACGGGGTGAGGGTGGCACAGCGACACACAGAAGCCCCCTCCGGCAACGGAGGGGGCTTTCTCGTCATGTAGAGCCCACCCTTGTCATGTAGCGCCCCCACCCTTGTCATGTAGCGCCCCCACCTTGTCATGTAGCGCCCCCACCTTGTCATGTTGAGCGGAGCCGAAACATCTCTCGGGGGACGTTCTTCTAAGCGAGGCGCGCCCTGAGAGATTCCTCGACTCCGCTGCGCTCCGCTCGGAATGACAATCCCGCCTTGCCATCCCCACCTTGTCATGTAGCGCCCCCACCTTGTCATGTTGAGCGGAGCCGAAACATCTCTCGGGGGACGTTCGTCTAAGCGAGGCGCGCCCTGAGAGATTCCTCGACTCCGCTGCGCTCCGCTCGGAATGACAATCCCACCTTGTCATGTTGAGCGGAGCCGAAACATCTCTCGGGGAACGTTCCTTTTACGAGAGGCTTCAGCCCTCCCGGTCCACCGCTACCAGGTCGGCCCAGGCAGGATTCAACGATTCAATGAGCGCGATCTTCTTGCGGCGTGACCACCGCTTGATCTGCTTCTCCCGTGCGATAGCTTCGCGTACGTCGGCAGTCTCCTCGAAGTAGACGAGTTGCCCGATGTTGTAGCGTGCCGTGAAGCCCCCGTAGGTCTTCACCTGGTGCTCCGCCACTCGTCGAGGCAGGTCGTTCGTCACGCCCACGTACAGCGTTCGGGATGCGTTGGTAGCCATGTACACGTAATAGCGCTTGGCCATCGCTGTGCTCCTCTCACGGGACCAGTGTAGTTGCGCTTTGCCATGCTGTCGTGAGGCAGGTGTCACATTTCGAGCGGAGGCGCGCCCCGAGAGATTCCTCGACTCCGCTGCGCTCCGCTCGGAATGACAAGTATGTGACACGGCCCCATTGCGCGGTCGTCCCTCCCTGCCGCATCATGGAAGGCGACACCCCAACCGAATACCCGGACCCATTCCCTGCGGACGAGCCGCAGGCAGGCGAAAGCCCCCTGAGAGACCAGGGGGCTTTCTCTGTTAACCGGGCGTCCGTCATTCCCGTGAAAACGGGAATCCAGGATCGGGGAGCGGCGGGGTGCTCCGTCGTTCCTGCGGAGGCAGGAACCTCGTTCCCCAGGCCCCAGGAAGGCGGTATTCCTGCCTTCGCAGGAATGACGACACAGAAACCCGGTGGAGAAGAACACATGACCGTGGCGCTCGAAAACTACAGAGACGACCCCGTGGGGTTCGTGGAGCAGGTGCTGGGCCAGCCGCCCCCCTACGAGAAGCAGCGGGAGATACTCCGGACCGTCGCCGTCAAGCGGCGCGTCAGCGTCGTGGGGGCCAACGGCTCCGGCAAGGACTGGGCGGCCGCGCGCGCCGTCCTCTGGTGGCTCGCCACACGCCCGCGCGCCATAGCCCTCGTCACCGGCCCCACCCAGCGCCAGGTGGAGCAGATCGTCTGGCGGGAGCTGCGCGCCGCGCACAAGGCCTCCCAGGTCCCCCTCGGCGGCCGCCTCTACGGCTCCCAGTGGAACATCGCCGACGACCGGTTCGCCATCGGCTTCTCCACCAACAGGGCAGACAACCTGCAGGGCTTCCACTCCCCGGAGCTCCTCGTCGTCGTCACGGAGGCCCACGCCATGCCGCAGGACCAGATGGAGGCCCTCAAGCGCCTCTACCCCGCCCGCATGCTCCTCACCGGCAACGCCTTCTCCCGCGACGGTGAGTTCTTCGACTCCCACCACACCAAGCGCCACATCTACGCCGGCATCGTCGTCTCCGTCTACGACACCCCCAACTTCACCGGCGAGAACGGCGGCGTCCCCGGCATGCCCACCGAGGAAGACATCGAGGAGCGCAAGCTCGAGTGGGGCGAGGACCACCCCCTCTACCAGGGCTCCGTCCTCGCCCGCTTCCCCGACATGCTGGACGACTCCCTCCTCTCCCGCACCGCCATCGAAGCCGCCGTCGCCCGCTGGGAGGGGCGCCCCGTCGTTCCTGCGGAGGCAGGAACCTCGCAGCCCCATGGAGACGACGGGGAACGAGATTCCCGCCTTCGCGTGAATGACGATACCCCCATGCCCGTCGTTCCTGCGGAGGCAGGAACCTCGCAGCCCCTGCCCCCCCTCGTCGTTCCTGCGGAGGCAGGAACCTCGCAGCCCTGGGGCGGGACCGAACCCCGCCTCGGCGTCGACGTCGCGCGCTTCGGCTCCGACAAGACCGCCCTCTGCGTGCGACGGGGCTGGCGCGTCGAGTCACTGCGCTCCTTCACGCGCATCGACACCATGCGCACCGCGGGCGAGGCCGTAACCCTCGTGCGCGACCACGACATCCCCGCCGTCTTCGTGGACGAGGGCGGCCTCGGCGCGGGCGTCGTGGACCGCCTGCGCGAGCTCGGCGCGCCCGTGCACGGCGTCCAGTTCGGCGGCAAGGCCCGCCAGTCCGGACGCTTCGCCAACATGCGCGCCGAGATCTTCTGGGAGCTCCGCCGCCTCTTCAACGACGGCCTCATCGCCATCCCGCGCGACGAGGAGCTCATCAGCCAGCTCCTCGGCCTCAAGTACGACGTCACCAGCGCGGGTCAGGTGAAGATGGAGAGCAAGACCTCGCTGCGCAGGCGCGGCCTCCGCTCGCCGGACAAGGCGGACGCCCTCGCCCTCGCCTTCATGGAGCCCCCCTCCCTCGGCATCTGGACCGGCCCCCCGTCCGTCGTTCCTGCGGAGGCAGGGACCTCGTCTCCCCGCCCCGTCCGCGACTCCACCGACTACCCCTCCACCCGCGACACGCCCCTCAACTTCGGTGTCTGGTGATGGTGCGGGTCCGTGTCGTTCCTGCGCCCCCTTTCGTCGTTCCCTGCCTTTCTTCGTCGTTCCCTGTCTTTCTCCGTCGTTCCTGCGAAGGCAGGAACCTCGCCCCCCGGTGTGCGGGTGCCTTCGTCGTTCCTGCGAAGGCAGGAACCTCGCCCCCCGGGTTTGTGTGGGTATCTCGTCGTTCCTGCGAAGGCAGGAACCTCGCCCCCCGGTGTGGACAGGACCTCGCATCCTGTCTTGTATATTGGGCGCATGACCTCCCAACCCCGTCTCCCGTGCGTCTACATGCTCGCGAGCAGGCCTGGCGGGGCGTTGTACGTCGGCGTCACCTCCAACCTCGTTCAGCGCGTCTGGCAGCACAGGTCCCATGCGGCCGGCGGCCATGCAGACCGTTACAACACAGCCACGCTGGTGTGGTACGAACCGCACGGAACGATGGAGAGCGCGATAACGCGGGAGAAGGCCCTGAAGAGATGGAAGCGAGCGTGGAAGGAACGGCTGATCGCGGAGCTGAACCCGGAGTGGCGGGACCTCTACGAGGACATCTGTGGCTAAGGTCCGTCGTTCCT
>DAOUHT010000015.1:0-14855 GCA_034428375.1 Dehalococcoidia bacterium
GGCTGACGACGAAGGTTATCCAGTAGTTCAATACGTCGGAGGACAGTTTTGGGTCAACAACCACGCCCATGTACTCAAGGCGCGGAATGGCATCAGTCTGGAACATCTCTTTTTGCACCTCAAGCAAACGAACATCGCGCCATACATCACGGGAGCGGTCCAACCAAAACTGAGTCAGACCAACCTTAAGGTCGTGCCTTTCCTTCTTCCCTCCCAGCAGGCAAGTGCGGCGTTCGCGGATTTCGGCAGCCTGCTATTTCACCAGATACGCTACAATCATGAAGAGTCCCGCGCTCTCGCTGAACAGCGCGACGCACTGTTGTCGAAGTTGGTGAAGGGAGACGTGAGGTTGGTCTAGTGACCGGTTTCGGTGGGAGTGAGCAGATGCCTACGGTTCAGATACGCGCCCAGGGACTGAGCATTTTACGAATCATGCTCGTACTCAGCAGCATCGCTCCGCTTTTCCTGCTTTGGTCCATAAAGGGCACCAGTCTCTTGCCTGACCGCTATTTCGTTACGGGCTGCGCATTGTTTGCAATCTTCCCTACAGCCGTTCTCTTTCTGCGAGAGAGAATCGCCTTGAGGCACCGTGACTCACGCCCGCTGACTATCGGACTAGTTGAAGACCATCGTGGCCACGTCTTGGTGTATCTGTTCGCAATACTGCTCCCCTTCTATAGACAGGACGTGGATAGCTGGCGAGAGTTCTCTGCCCTCTTGGCCGCACTCGCCTTTATTGTCTTCCTGTTCTGGCATCTAAATTTTCACTACATGAACGTCTTGTTTGCCATAAGGGGATTCCATGTATTCACCATCCATCCATCCGGCCAAGACAACAAATATACTGGGAGAGATAGCTTCATCCTAATAACTCGGCGTCTCAATCTGACTCTCGGTGAGAAGATAACTGCCTTACGGCTCACCAATACCATGTACCTGGAGAAGTCTTCATGAACGTGAACTTTGACGCTACACAAGTTGATACTACTGAGTTTGGTGTAGGCCAAAGGACAGGGCAATCGATTCAATACGCTTGGGTGCCCATCGACAATACAGTACAGGGCGCTCTTCGTAGAGAAACAGAGTTAACCTTGGACAGAATCGCCAAGACGGAACAAGATCCGCTTCAATTCGATCCAGCCGAAAAATATGCAGGTCAGGAATACCTAATCTTACCAGTCGGTCATGAGTTGGCTGCTTCTCTAATGGAATTTCATGAGGCGAACAACTTGCCAGTTATGTCTCCAAATAGGCAAGGTCTTCAAAGCGCTTCTTGCTATTTCTTGCGGGGCACAGATATTAGCGGTAGGCGATTGACTGCAATCAACCGAGCAGCGCAATTCAAATCAACCCTAGGACAGCAAGGAAGGTTAATGACGGTCTTCTCAGATGCATTGCATGTTGTTGAAGACCCTATAATGCAATTAAATGCAGGCTTCGACATTGTTATAGATTCGGAGCATGTTCACATTCTGCATCCCTCAAGCTTTCGTGCGTTGGCCAATGTTGATGATGAGATTGCACAAGCAGTACCGCGAAATGTCGCTGCTATAGCGTCAGCTGCCCCATTTGTTAACTGGAGCAGCATAGAGCAATACGCACTTGACCATCCCCGAGCCGCCAGCCTTCTTGCGTCGATCCGTACGCAAGAATTTGCAGTCAACATTGATAGAGTTGCGCTTACAGAGCTGTGCGCCTCCCAAGGCATCTTGCTTGACGAAAGCGGTGGTAATGTTGAGGTTGACGAAGCACATCTACTTGGTTTCCTAGAGGTAATCGATCGCCGACGATACCAAATCGGCTTGGTTCCGAATACGCCTGAACACTACAAGGCCTCAAGCAGAACGCGTGTAGCCCGAGGTGGCACTTCGTGACCACCCTCAACGAATCCACCGTCGAGGGAACAGCCCTCGACTGGCTGCGTGGCCTCGGCTGGCAGACTGCTCACGGCCCAGACATCGCGCCGGGCAGTGCTGCTCCGGAACGCGCCGACTTCAGCGAGGTCGTGCTGGCCCAGCGGCTGCGGGACGCGCTCGCGCGGCTCAACCCGGAACTGCCTGTAGAGGCGTTGGAAGACGCCTTCCGCAGGCTGACCCGCCCGGAGGGTGCGGGAACGGAAGCGAGGAATCGGGCCTTCCACCGGACGCTTCTGGAAGGCGTCAACGTGGAGTACCGGGCAGCCGACGGCGCCATACGCGGCGCGCAGGCGTGGGTAGTCGATTTCGACGACCACGAGGCCAACGACTGGCTCGCGGTCAACCAGTTCACCGTCACCGAGAGCCAGCACACGCGCCGCCCCGACGTCGTGTTGTTCCTCAACGGCCTCCCGCTGGGCATCATCGAGCTGAAGAACCCCGCGGACGAGGACGCCACGATCTGGACGGCCTGGCAGCAACTCCAGACCTACAAGGCGGAGCTGCCGTCGCTCTTCGCCTGCAACGAGCTGCTCGTGGTGTCGGACGGCCTCGAGGCCCGCGTCGGGACGCTCACGGCCGGCAAGGAGTGGTTCAAGCCGTGGCGCACCGTCTCCGGCGAGTCGCTGGCGGACCTCGGCATGCTGGAATTGCAGGTGCTCCTGGAGGGCGTCTGTCTGCCGCAGCGGTTCCTCCGGCTCATCCGGGACTTCATCGTGTTCGAGGACGACGGGAGCGGCGCGCTGGTTAAGAAGATGGCTGGCTACCACCAGTTCCACGCGGTGCAGTTCGCCGTCGAAGAGACGCTGCGCGCCGTCCAACTCCAGGCCGCGGCAGGCGCTGGCCCCGGAGAAGAGGAGGGGGCCTACATGTCCGGCAGGATGCCGGGCGGCTTACCCGGCGACCGGCGCATCGGGGTGGTTTGGCACACGCAGGGTTCCGGCAAGAGCCTCACGATGGCCTTCTACGCGGGGGCAATCGTCCGCGAACCCGCCATGGAGAACCCCACCATCGTCGTGCTGACCGACCGCAACGACCTGGACGATCAGCTCTTCACGACGTTCTCCCGCTGCCACGACCTGCTGCGCCAGCCGCCGACCCAGGCGGAGAGCCGCGCCGACCTGCGCGGTAAGCTGTCGGTCGAGTCGGCCGGTGTCGTCTTCACCACCATCCAGAAGTTCTTCCCCGAGGAGAAGGGCGACACCCACCCCACGCTCTCCCAACGGCGCAACATCGTCGTCATCGCGGACGAGGCCCACCGCAGCCAGTACGACTTCATCGACGGCTTCGCCCGCCACATGCGGGACGCACTCCCCAACGCATCGTTCATCGGCTTTACCGGCACGCCCGTCGAGTTGCAGGACGCGAACACACGGGCCGTCTTCGGCGACTACATCAGCATCTACGACATCCGCCGCTCGGTGCAGGACGGGGCCACGGTGCCCATCTACTACGAGAGCCGCCTGGCCCAACTCAAGCTCGACGAGGCCGAGCAGCCCACCATCGACCCGGACTTCGAGGAGGCCACCGAGGGCGAGGAGATCGAGCGAAAGGAGCGCCTCAAGACGAAGTGGGCGCAGTTGGAGGCGGTCGTCGGTGCGGAGAAGCGCGTCAGGATGATTGCGCAAGACATCGTTGAGCACTTCGAGCAGCGCCTCGAAGCGCTCAACGGCAAGGCGATGGTCGTCTGCATGAGCCGTCGCATCTGCGTCGACCTCTACCGGGAACTCACGCGCCTACGCCCGGACTGGCACCACGACGATGACGCTCACGGTGAGATCAAGGTCGTGATGACCGGCTCGGCGTCCGACCCGCCGGAGTGGCAGCAGCACATCCGCAACAAGCCCCGCCGCGAGGCGCTGGCCAACCGCTTCCGCGACGACGCGGACCCGCTCAAGGTCGTGCTGGTGCGCGATATGTGGCTCACCGGCTTCGACGCGCCGAGCCTGCACACGATGTACGTCGACAAGCCGATGCGCGGGCATGGCCTGATGCAGGCCATCGCCCGCGTCAACCGCGTCTTCCGCGACAAGCCCGGCGGCCTCGTAGTGGACTACCTGGGACTGGCCCAGGAGTTGAAGCAGGCCGTCAACGTCTACACGGAGAGCGGAGGTAAGGGAGAGACCACTCTCGATCAGGGCGAGGCCGTGGCCGTGATGCTGGAGAAGTACGAGGTCTGCCGCGACCTCTTCCATGGGTTCGACTACACGAAATGGCTACCGGGAACGCCCCAGGAGAAGCTTGCGCTGCTGCCCCCCGCCCAGGAGCACATCCTGGCGCAGGCCCAAGGCAAGGAACGGTTCATGGCCGCCGTGCGGGAGCTCTCCCAAGCGTTCGCGCTGGCCGTCCCCCACGAGGAGACGACACGCATCAGGGACGATGTAGCATTCTTCCAGACGGTGCGGGCGGCGATGTCCAAGCGCACCGAGGGAGAAGCGCGACCGGAGGAAGACTTGGACCTCGCCGTGCGCCAGATCATCTCGCGCGCCGTGGCGTCCGAGGGCGTGCTGGACGTCTTTGCAGCCGCGGGCCTGGACAAACCGGACATCGCAGTGCTCTCCGACGAGTTCCTCGCCGAGGTACAGCACCTGCCCCACCGCAACGTCGCCGTCGAACTGCTCCAGAAGCTGCTGCGCGGCGAGGTCGCCACCCGCAGCCGCAGGAACGTCGTGCAGGCGCGCTCCTTCAGCGAGATGCTGGAGCAGACCCTCCGCCGCTACCGGAACCGGGCCATCGAGGCGGCGCAGGTCATCGAGGAGCTGATCCAACTCGCGAAGGAGATGCGGGAGGCCGACGCCCGCGGGGAAGACCTCGGCCTGTCGGACGATGAACTGGCTTTCTACGACGCGCTGGGCGTCAACGACAGCGCCGTCCAGGTACTCGGCGATGAAACGCTGCGCGGCATCGCCCGCGAACTCGTCGACACGGTCCGCAGGAACGTCACCATCGACTGGACACTGCGCGAAGACGTCCGCGCCCGCCTCCGCACCCTCGTTCGCCGCATCCTCCGCAAGCACGGCTACCCGCCGGACAAGCAGGAAGAAGCCACCCGCACCGTCCTGGAACAGGCCGAAGTGCTCTCAGGAGAGTGGGCGACCGCGTGACCTGTCTGGTCCCTTCTCCCCTGATGGGGGAAGGCTAGAGCCTGCCCCGCACTCGATGCAGGGATGGGCGTGAGGCCAATGCCGAAGGAGCGCACCTTATGAGCAAGCCTGTATACTGGCCTGCGGAGGCACGGTGACAGGCATGACAGGATCGGCCATTCCCAGCCTGACCCGTGTAGAGGCGCGGGAAGGCTACCGCATATGGCTCTGCTACGACGATGGCGCAAGCGGCGAAGTGGACCTCTCGCACCTCGCTGGCCGGGGCGTCTTCAAGGCGTGGAATAACCGCGCCTTCTTCGAGTCGGTGCACGTCACGGACTACGGAGCTGTCGCCTGGGGCACGGAGATCGACCTCTGCCCGGACAAACTCTACATGGACCTCACCGGCAGGACGGTAGAGGAATTGATGCCGGGCTTCCGCCGGCTGACGGCGAATGCCTGAACTTTCACGATTCTACGGAATCATTATCCGCATGTACTACGATGACCACGGCCCGCCTCATTTTCACGCGGTCTACCAAGGCGCAGGCGCCACGATCGACATAGAGGCTCTTGTGATCGGCGAAGGCCGGCTTCCTCCTCGGGCGCTGAGCCTCGTTATGGAGTGGGCCACGCTCCACCGGCAAGATCTACGGACAGCCTGGGAGCGCGCCCAACGTCACGAGTCGCCCGGAACGATCGAACCGCTGCCGTAGCCCTCCACAGGAATATGGCCCCCTCCCCTGCGACACGCCCCCATTGCGCGAGCGGCGCGCAGCCGTCCACACTGGCGTCGTGGCCCCCACCCTGCGTGGTATGCTGAGGGCGTCAGGAGAGCAGCCGGATGACAACACGGGTCGAAGAACCTATCGGGCGCGATGCTCCGCTGGCAGAGCGGCGCGCGAAGCATCGCGCGCGTGCAGACGGCCTGCTGGAACACGCCGACACGCTCTTGCGGAAGGACAGGCTGACCGCCGCCGACAGATTGCAGGTGTCGGAGAAGATATGGGGCGCCGTGGTGCACACGCTGAAGGCGGTAGCGGCGGCGCAGGGATGGGTGTTCCGCAGGCCGCGCGCTGCCGACTCGATGAAGTCGTACCTGGGCCGCTTGTCGCGGGACGGCGACATCAACGTGCTGTTCAGGGCGGTCTCCGACTACCACACGAACTTCTACCAGGACCACGTGCCGGAGGACGACATGCGCCACGGCGTGGACACTGCCCGCGCGCTCAACGCCAAGCTCTGGGCAGCGGCGGAGTTGATCCCGCAGGACGCATCGCCGCCGACCTACGTGGGAACGCTGCAGCAGTTGGAGCGGGACGCCCGCCGCCGGTCATCGCCGCGCTCACGCAGCTAGTATCCCACGCGAACGCGCCTGTCCACCCCATCCCCCTATCCTGTCCATCGATGTGAAATTCCCCAATGTGACACGCCCCCCTTGCGCAACCGACGCGCCTCCGTCACACTGATGTCACAGACCCCATAACCCACAGGACCCCCGAAGGCGGACGAGCCGCCCGGCAAGCACAAGGCCGGGCGGCTTTTCGTTAACCGGGTGGAGAAGGCCGCCGCCATGTTCGCCAGGTACAAGAAGGATCCCGTCGGCTTCGTCAAGGACATCCTCGGCGCAGCAGGCAGACCCTACGACAAGCAGGAGGAGATCTTGAAAGCCCTCGCAAAACAGCCCCGCGTCTCCGTCGCCGCGTGCAACTCTTCGGGCAAGGACTGGGCCGCCGCACGCGCCATCGTCTGGTGGCTCCACACCCGCACGAACGCCAAGGTCGTCGTCACCGGCCCGACCCGCCGCCAGATCAGGGACATCCTCTGGCACGAGCTCCGCATCGCCGTCGCGGCCGCCGGCGACGCCCTCCCCGGCAAGATCACCAACGACAAGTACGTCGTCGACGAGGACCGCTTCGCCATCGCCTTCTCCTCCAACTCCCACCACAACATCCAGGGCTTCCACTCCCCCAACCTCCTCGTCATCGTCACGGAGGCCCAGGGCGTCAAGCAGGTCTACATGGAAGCCATCAAGCGCCTCAACCCCACGAAGGTCCTCCTCATCGGCAACCCCCTCGCCCACGAGGGCGAACTCTACGAGTCCCACCACGCCAAGTCCGCCCTCTACCACCAGATCACCATCTCCGCCTTCGACTCCCCGAACTTCCGCCGCAAGCGCTTCCGCATCCCCGGGCTCGTCACACCGGAGGACGTCGAACACCACCGCCGCGACTGGGGCGACGACTCCCCGCTCTACGTCGCGTCCGTCCTCGGCCAGTTCCCCGACGCCCTCGAGGACTCCCTCACCACCCGCAACCATGTCGACCGAGCCATCGCCCGCCACGAGGCAACTTCCGTCGTTCCCGGGCTTCAGCCCGCGCGGAGCGCAGGAACCTCGCCTGACAACCTGTCCCTCTGGGAGAGGTCGCCGCGCGACAGCGGGGCGGGTGAGGGTTCGGACACCCACGCGGCAACTTCCGTCGTTCCTGCGGAGGCAGGAACCTCGCAGCCTTTGGACGAACGCGGCCGCCCGCTCCCCTACCGCATGGGCGTCGACGTAGCCCGCTTCGGCGACAACGAGTCCGTCATCTGCATCCGCCGCGGCTACCGCGTCGAACACCTCATCCCCCTCAGGCGCGGCCTCGACAACATGCAGGTCGCCGACGAGGTGAAGGCATGGACCGACGCCCTCGGCATCAACGCCGTCTTCGCGGACGGCACGGGCGTCGGCACCGGCGTCGTAGACCGGCTCAGCCAGCTCGGCGTCCCCGTCATCGGCGTCGACGTAGGCGGCAAGGCCCGCCGCCCATCCCAGTTCGCCGACCTCCGCGCCGAGATCTTCTGGGAGGTCGCCCGTCTCCTCCGCGAGGACGCCGCCTCCATCCCCAACGACTCCGTCCTCGTCGGCCAGCTCCTCGCCCTCCGCTACGACGTCTCCTCCACCGGGCGCATCCGCCTCGAGAGCAAGACCAAACTCCGCCACCGCGGCGTCGCCTCCCCAGACCGCGCCGACGCCCTCGCCCTAGCCTTCATGGAACCCCCATCCCTGGACATCTGGGTATGACGTTCCCGTCCGTCGTTCCTGCGAAGGCAGGAACCTCGCAGCCCGGTCCCTCCCGTGCCATGCGCAGCGCCCCCTGTCATTCCGAGCGCAGCGACCCCTGTCATTCCGAGCGCAGCGCCCCCTGTCATTCCAAGCGCAGCCGAGGAATCTCTCGGGAGAGCCCCGCCATGAGCGAACGCCCGCCGAGCGATGTTTCGACTCCGCCTCCGGCTCCGCTCGACATGACAACGCGCAGGCACAAGCCCGTGCAGGACCGGACCGCTCCACGCTATCCTTGAGGAGCGCCCTTCCCCGTCGGGGTCGGCATCCCGTCATGGGAGTGCCTTCCCCGTCATTCCCGCCCTCCCTTCGTCATTCCCGCGAAGGCGGGAACAGGAACCCGTAGGGGCGGTTCGCGAACCGCCCTGCCCGGCGCGCAACATCACGCAACACGGAAGATGAGCATGACTGACGGCAGGATACTCTCGGGCATGCGCCCGTCCGGCAGGCTGCACCTCGGCAACTACTTCGGGGCACTGCAGAACTGGGTGCGCCTCCAGAACGAGTACGAGTGCTTCTACATGGTGGCGGACGTCCACGCGCTCACCACGCTCTCCGGCGGAGACGAGGTGCGGTCCATCGGCGCGGACACCCAGGAGATGGTGCTCGACTGGCTCGCCGCCGGGCTCGACCCTGAGCGCTGCGTCATATTCGTACAGTCCCACGTGCCGGAGCACCTCGTCCTGCACGGGCTGCTGAGCATGAGCACCCCGCTCGGCTGGCTCCTGCGCGTGCCGACGTTCAAGGAGCGCCTGCGCCAGATGGGCGAGGACGAGGAGCACGTCCCGTACGGGCTCGTCGGCTACCCCGTGCTCCAGACCGCCGACATCATCATCTACAAGGCGGACAAGGTGCCGGTGGGCATCGACCAGGCGTCGCACATCGAGATCTCCCGCGAGATCGCCCGCCGCTTCAACCGCCTCTACGGCGAGACGTTCCCGGAGCCGCAGGCGCTGCTGACCGAATCGCCCATGATCGTCGGCACCGACGGCCGGAACAAGATGAGCAAGAGCCTCGACAACCAGATCGAGCTCGCCGCTCCCGACGAAGAGACGACGAAGCGCACGATGGCGATGGTGACCGACCCGCAGCGCGCGCGCCGCTCCGACCCCGGCAGGCCGGAGGTCTGCAACGTCTTCTCCCTCCAGAAGATATTCAACCCGGACAAGACGGACGAGATACACCGCCTCTGCACGACCGCGGGCATCGGCTGCGTGGACGACAAGCGCGACCTCGCGGAGGGCATCAACCGCTACCTGCGCGAGTTCCGCGAGCGCCGCCGCGAGCTGTCGGAGTCGCCGGAGCGCGTGCGGGAGATACTGCACGAGGGCTCCAAGCGAGCGCAGGCCGTAGCGAACGCGACCGTGGAGGAAGTCTACGGCCGCATGGGGCTGCGCTAGGCATGGCGGAGCGCCCTGCCCTGCCGCTCGCACCGGACGGAAGCGATGCGTTGCAGGTGGCAGTGCGGGTCGCGCAGGCGGCAGGCGCTGAGATCGAGCGGCGCCTCCCCGACACCATAGGCTCCGGCGCGAAGGAGCGGCTCGGCCTCACCACCAAAGGCGGCTGGAACGACCGCGTCACCGAGGTCGACAAGGCGGCCGAGGACGCCGCGCTCGCCGTGCTGACTGCCGCATTCCCCGCCCACGAGATCGTCGGCGAAGAGTCCGGCTCGCACGGCGGCGACTCCCCCTACCGCTGGTACGTCGACCCCATCGATGGCACCCGCAACTTCGCGAGCGGGCTCCCCCACATCTGCGTCAGCGTCGGCCTCTGGGGACACGGCGAGCCGCTGGTCGGCGTGCTGCTCGACCCCATCCGGCAAGAAACATTCACCGCAGCAGCCGGGCGCGGGTCTGCGCTGAACGGCACGCCCGTGACAGTGTCGGACGAGGAACGCATGGAGGAAGCGCTGCTCGGGTTCGACATCGGCTACAAAGGACCGGAGGGCAAACTGCTGCTGGGCGCGGTCGCCGAGCTATGGCCCGGCTTCCAGTCCGTGCGCATGATGGGCTCCGCCGCACTCGGCATCACCTACGCGGGCTGCGGCCGGCTTGAACTCTACGCGCACCACTACGTCCAACCGTGGGACATCGCCGCCGCCATCGTCGTCGTCCGGGAGGCGGGCGGCGTCGCCACCGAACTCAACGGCGGGCCGCTGACGCCGGAGAGCAGGAGCATCGCCGCGGGCGCGCCCCGCATCCACGAGCGATTCCTGGCGGCGACGGCGGATTCGTTATGGCGCGCAAGCGTATGCTAGGGTGTCGAGGCACCGGCAGTTGCTAGAATTGCCAGATGCGCGCGCGGTACGCGGCGAAAGTCAGACTATTCAGGGAGCTTTTCTACAGCTTCCCTGCTCCCCCGGCGGTAGGCTCCATCGCCGGACTCATCTTCCGCACGTTCCGCAACTTCGCCCGCGACGAGGGCCCGCACATGGCAGCGGGCGTCGCCTACTACTCGGTGTTCTCGCTCTTTCCTCTCGCGCTGGCGACGATCGCGATAACCGAGTTCATCGTTACGTCCAGAGACCTCCAGGCGGAAGTGATCACATTCCTGGACCGGCAGTTGCCGGGCGGCGGCGACCCGTCCTTCATACGGGACAACCTGGAAACCCTCGTGGCGGCGCGCAGCGCGTTCGGGGCCATCGCCCTCGTGGGACTCATCTGGGCAGGGAGGGCTGTGTTCGGCGCGATACGGCGAGTGGTCAACCGCGCGTGGAGGGTAGCGGAGCCGCCGCATTTCCTGTGGGACCAACTCCTCCAGATAGGAGCGGCGGTGAGCGCCGTAGCGATATTCATGGTGACCGCCGTCGGAAGCGCCATCGGACGCGCCGTCGCAGTCTCCACGGACGTTCTCCCGGTGGAGGTCCCGTGGGAACTGGCCTTCGCAGTGCTGCCGTTATTCCTGAACACGACGCTGTACGTCCTGCTGTACCGGCTGGTCCCGGCTGTGCACGTGCGCTGGCGCGACGCCGTTCCCGCAGGCGTCCTTGCCGGCGCCGCGTTGGAGCTCACGAAACTCGTGTTCTCCTACTACCTGGCGAACGTCGCCCGGCTCGACCTCGTCTACGGGAGCATCACGACGATCGTCGTCTTCATGCTCTTCTTCTACATCGTTTCGCTGATCCTGGTGTGGTGCGCGGAGTTCTCCAGCGAGATCAAGCGAACGGACAGCGCGGGGCGCCTGCAACTGCGCAACGGACTGCGGCCCGCCCGCGGGGGGTTGGTCTCGTTCTGGCCGGCACAACCGAAAGGGGAATGATCCAAACAACCCACCCAACCGGCCCGCTCTCAGGGCCGGCTGCGAGGTTGCGCGCCAAAGCCGGGACGCTACGAGGGAGTGGGCTCGTCCAGCAGGTTGATGACGACGCCACTCGGGAGTTTGGGGTGGAAGTAGGTGCTCTTGCGCGGAAGCCGAATGCCCGCGCCAACCACTGCCCGGAAGACGTCCGGCGGAAGGCCCTTCACGAAGAAGGCGACCTGCCCGTCGCCGCGCTCCACCATCGCCATCGCCTCTGCGCCGTCGTGGACGTACTCCACGTGCTCCGGGAAGGCGTCGCCGAAGACTGGACGGAAGAGCATCTCCTGGAGCACGAACGCCTCGACAGAGCGCACCTGCGTCTCCGGCGGGGCATCCGGGTCCGGCTCGGGGATGATGTCGTTCGCGGGCGTGAGCAGCCGCGGGGGCTGCCCCTGCTGAACGACGCCCAGCACGGTCTGCCCCTGCCCCAGCGTGGCAACGACGGCGTCGAGTTGCGCGGACTCGCCGGAAGGCGTCCCGGACGGACGTGACACGAAGTAGTACGAGAGCAGTTGGTCGAGCTTCGCCATCTGCGCCGTCGATGCGCTGCGGACGACGCGGTAGTACGGCTGGATGAGAAGTCCGGGGTCGTCGAAGGCAACGAGACCGGTGAGTACGAACTCTGCGCCGTCCTGCACCTCGTCGCGGTAGACGAGCGCCGTCTCGTAGCGGTGGTGTCCGTCCGCAACGTACAACTTCTCGTCGGCGAGCGCGCCGGAAACCGCGTCCACGGCAGACGGGCTCTGCAACAGCCAGAGTGCGTACTTCTCATCACCCGCCGCGAACTCGGCTGCGGGCGGCGCGGCAGCCGCCTCGGCGAGCGTCCGGGCGATCGTGCCGATCTCGTCCCGGTAGAGCATGAGGATGGGGCTGAAGTTGGCGTGCGCCGCGCGCATGAGCGCAAGCCTGTCCTCTTTCGGGCCTGCCGCGGTGTTCTCGTGCGGGAGCACGTCTGAGCCCAGTTCCTCCAGGCGCAGCGCGCCGAACAGGCAGTGCCGCTCGCGCTCGGGGCCGCCAACGGAGAAGCGCTGGCGCAGCAGGTAGTAGGCCGGGGCGTCGTCGCGCGCGAGCACGCCATCGCTCACCATCGATCGGAGTGCTGCGGCAGCGTTGTCGTAGCGGTCGGGCGGCGGAGGGCCGTCCAACTCCGCGAGCTCCATCCGCACCATGTTGTGCGGGCTGCGGTCGAGCAGGTCCTGCTCAGCAGCCGGGGATATCACGTCGTAGGGTGGGCAGATGAGGTTGTCGAGCGAGCCTGCTGCCTCCGAGTATCGAACGGCTCTGAACGGGCGGAAATCTACCAAGGCACTCTCCTTCGCCCCGTCCTAACCTCCCCCATCGAGGGGGAAGGGATCAGGCACCACGGTGCCTCAAAGTATAGCGGGCAGGGGGCTTCGACGACCGGCCAATGCTAGACGCCGCATGGCGTAGTTCAGCGTATGCGCCGCTCCTCTAGGAAGGAGCAGTAGACTACGGTACCCTGTTCCCACAAGAGACAGGTTGGACGGAGTCAGAGCGCCATGACTACCTACTATCTTCCCCCAGACGACGTGCTCATGGTCGAGTACAAGCAGTTCATCAAGGATGACCAGTACTTCAAGGCGCACTGGGAGGAACTCAAGGCGAAGTACCCCGACAGCTACGTCGCGGTATTCAAAGGGAGGGTCAGGGCCGCATCCCCTGACCGCGAAGTAGTCCTCGATAGACTCCAGCGCAAGGGCATCCCTCCTCAGAACACGGCCATCCACTACGTCAGCGAGAAGCGCCGGAAGTTGGTCGTCTAGCCCCCATCACGTGGTAGGGGCACTTCGATGGGAACAGACGGCCAGTCGTTAGAGCGTCGGTCAAGGTGTCCGACTTCATCGGGTGGGTGTACTTTCTGGTGGACACGGGGGCAGACACCAGCATGATGGGCTGGTCCGATATGGACTACCTCCGCATCGACCCGCACGCACTGCCTGGGGTGATTGACGAGATGGACGGGGTCAGCGCCTCAATGGCAGTGAACACCGTTGAAGCCGACATCCGAATCCTGAATCCGGTGTCAGGCCGCATCAAGGCGATTCAAGTAGGACTCGACCTGCCGTTGGGCCCCCAGCCAACGGCGTCGGATGGCAGGCTGCTGGAAGTCCCGTCCCTGCTGGGCCAGGATTTCCTCAGCCACTTCAGACTCACGCACGACCCTCGCAGTGGGTTGGTGATGTTGGAGGAGTGAGCCTCCTCTACGGGACGACCGCCCCGCTCCCTACCGGCAGCATCTGCCCAGGAAGCCGCCGCGAATCAGGACTCCTGCGAAGGCTGGGCGGAGGTTTGCGCAAGAGGGTACAATCGCGGTGGATGGAATTACTCCAACGCACCGGAGGCGCTTATGGCCACGCAGAAGGCAGACGTTTACTACGACTTCCGTTGACCGTTCGTTTTCAATGCAGCCGTGTGGCTGGATAAAGTGACAGAAGCGATGAACGGCGAGGCGCCGCTCGAGGTCACGTGGAAGCCGCTCTCACTCGCGCAGATCAACCAGAAGACGGGCGACCCTGACTACAGGGCCTGGAACGAACCGGACGAGAGTCTCGACCAGAGCCTCTGGGGGCTGCGCGCGGGACAGGCCGCGCGGCGCCAGGGCGAGGATGCGCTCAGAGCGTTCCTCCCTCTGCTGCTCAGTGCCCGCCACCAGGACCGCGTGGAGCTGAACGACGTCGCCGTGCTCCAGCGGCTCGCCGATGAGGCAGGTCTCGAAGTGGACAAGTTCACCGCCGACCTGAACGACCGCTCGATGCTGGACGAGATCGCCGAGAGTCACACCCACGCCGTCGAGGAGCTGGGTGTCTTCGGAACCCCGACGTTCGTATTCGAGGGCGGCGGCTCCGCGTTCCTGAAGCTCATCAGGCCGCAGGAGAACGAGCAGGCGCTCAGCGCGTTCAACTCGCTGCTGGGGCTTATGCGGGACGAGGTGTTCGTCGGCGAAGTGAAGCGCCCGCAGCCCCCGTGGCCCAAGGGTGTGTTTGACTAGCGGGAGCAGGGCGGGCACCCCCATAGCGTCACGCAGTAGAGAGCAGGACGCGCCCCGCCCTTCCACTCCGCCCCTTGTGCGCTGCCCGCGCACTCTGGGTTCCCGCCTGTGCGGGAATGACAGGGAACAGGGCTGCGAGGTTCCTGCCTCCGCAGGAACGACGGGGCCGAGGGCGTTTTGACTAGCGAGCCGGGCGGACACCCCATCCTAACCTTCCCCCATCAAGGGGGAAGGAATCGAGCAGGGCGCCCGAATACCCAGGCGAGGTTGCGCGCTGAAGCGCGGGCCTCCGCAGGAACGACGGGGCCGAGGGCGTTTTGACCAGCGAGCCGGGCGGACACCCCCATCCTAACCTTCCTCCATCAGGGGGGAAGGGATCGAGCAGGGCGCCCGAACACTCAGGCGAGGTTCCTGCCTCCGCAGGAACGACGGGGGCAGGCGCCGCGCTG
>DAOUHT010000016.1:0-8826 GCA_034428375.1 Dehalococcoidia bacterium
CAGCACGATCTACGTCTCCGCGCTGGCCGCAGGGGCCGCCGCTTTGGCCGCCACTCCCGTTGCGCTCCTCACCGTGCGCTACCCCGGATGGGTCTCCTCCGTACTGGAACGCCTCGCCTACGTTGGGTTCGCCCTGCCGGGCCTTGCCGTTGCGCTGGCGTTCGTCTTCTTCGGTGCGTCGGTGCTCACGCCGGTCTACCAGACGACGTTCCTGCTGGTGACGGCCTACGTCGTCCTGTTCCTCCCAGCGTCCGTAGGGGCGACGCAGACCGCGCTGAAGCAGGTCAGCCCTCGACTGGAGGAGGCGGCACGCAGCCTTGGCAAGACGCCGTTCCACGCCTTCCGGCTCGTGACGCTGCCGATGCTCTCGAAGGGCATCGCTGCCGGAGCGGCGCTCGTCTTCCTGCTGACGATGAAGGAGCTGCCTGCGACGCTCATCCTCAGCCCGACTGGCTTCCGGACGCTTGCCACGTCCGTCTGGAGCGCGGCATCCGAGGCGTTCTTCGCCCGCGCCGCCATGCCCGCCATCCTGCTCATCATCGCGGCCGGCATCCCCACCACCCTGCTCATCCTCCGCGAGCAGGAGGAGCGGTAGGGGAATGGGAGGGCAACCGCCCCACGCTACCGGTTCACCCCCTTCCTAACCTTCCCCCATCAAGGGGGAAGGGATCAGACACTCACGGTGCCCGGAAGCAGCCGGTGACGTGGTCGTTCACGAGTCCCACCGACTGCATGTAGGCGTAGACGATGGTCGAGCCGACGAACTTGAAGCCGCGACGCTTCAGGTCTGCGGAGAGTGCGTCGGACTCAGGTGTCGTTGCGGGGACCATGTCATCGGTGAGCACAGCGGGGCGTGGCAGCGCGCCGCCGAAGAAGCCCCAGAGGTAGGCGTCGAAGCTGCCGAACTCGCGCTGCACTTCGAGGAACCGCTGGGCGTTGTGGACGATGGCTTTCAGCTTCAGGCGGTTCCGCACGATGCCGGGGTCCTGCAGCATCCGCTCGACGTCGGCGTCGCCGAGGAGGGCGACCTGCTCCGGGTGGAAGCCGTCGAACGCACGGATGAACGCCTCGCGCTTGTGGAGGATGGTGCGCCAGGAGAGGCCGGCTTGCGCGGCTTCCAGCGCAAGGAACTCGAACAGGGTGCGTTCGTCGTGCGTCGGGACGCCCCATTCCTCGTCGTGGTAGCGGAGCATCAGTTCATCGCTCGGCCACGGACAGCGGGGGCGTGTGTCAGTAGTCATTTCCTTGTCGTCCTGCTCCGGTAGGCGTGTTCCTGCCTCATACGCTACCCCCACTCCTCCCCCGTGTGCGCTGCCCGCGCACGCGTGCACTACTGTGCACGTCAGATTCCCGCCTGTGCGGGAATGACGAGGTCCTTGTCCCAGGGATGGTCTGAACGAGCAAACGTTCCCCGGGAGATGTTTCGACTCCGCCTCCGGCTCCGCTCGACATGACAACCGGAGACGAGGTTCCTGCCTCCGCAGGAACGACGGAGACGGACTTGTTGAGACAATCCCTAGGCTACGGACGTAATCTCGATGCCGGCCTCTTTGGCGGAGCGCTGGAGGGTGAGCGTCGTGGTGATGGCGAGGATGCCGTGGGCGCCGGCCTTCGCGAGCACGTCCGTGCTCATCGTCTTGAGCGCCGCGGCCTGCTCGCCCGTAACGCCAAGCTCTGCGGCGACGCCGTCCATGTCGCGGACGAAGCGCGCGCGCAGGCTTTCGTCGCGCCGGAGTTCGAACAGGGCCTTGTTCAGCGGGTACGTCTCGAGCGTAGGGTACTTGTAGAACTCGTAGCCCTGGCCCTTGAACTCGAAGCCGCCGAACTTCGGGATGTCGCGGGGCTCCTGGCCGCGTCCGCCGCGGTCCGGGATGAAGCGCATGACGCCGTGGCCGTGGTGGGACGTCGGCTGGTAGCTGAGCAGCTCGCCACGCTGGTTGCCGGTCGCGCCGAGCATCATCAGCCAGGGCAACAGTTCCGTGTTGCCGACCTCGTCCAACTGCTCGCCGCTGAGTTCCAGCAGCGATTCCGGCCTGCTTTCCTCGAGCTCCTGGATGACCCAGTGGTCGAACTCGTACTCGGGGTAGAAGTACTTCCACGTGCCGGGGTAGTGCGACAGCCCGCCGCTGGCGAGTATCGCCACTTTCTCTGGCCTCGATTCGATGACCTTCCGCATCGCCTCGCCGACCTGGAGGCAGCGGTGCGTCGTCGGCAGCGGCGGCAGGTAGACGTTCACGAACATCGGCACGATGGGGATAGCCCTGCCCTGGTGGATGTACTCCAGTGGAGTCGCGAACGCATGGCCGAGCAGCCCCTCATGCGCGTAGGCGAGGTCTATCCCCTCCTCCACGAGGCCGTTCAGCAGCGCCGTTGCCATCTCCTGGTGGATGGGCACCTCGTACTCATGCCCCGCGAACTCCGCAGTCGCGGTGTCGCCGGTGATGATCGCGAACGCGGGCACCGAGCCAGGGAAGAAGGTTTCGACGTGGTCGATGCCGATGAGGATCAGCACGTCCGGCTGGGTGGCGTCCAGTTCGCTGCCGAGCACGCCCATAGCGTCTATCCCTGCCTGCAGCTGCGCCTGGTCCTCCTGTGGAGGCCTCGTCAGCAACTGTGGCGCGTGCACCGATCCTGCGGCCCAGACGATCTCTCCCATACGACTCTCTCCTTACGTTGTGTGGCGGCGTCCGTGTGAGCGCCTGTCCGTTGAGGGTATCTGCTTGCGAGCGGCGGGCGCAACGGCAGCGCGTACGAGGCGTTCGTTCCCCCCGAAGGAGAAGGCTTCAGAGGGAATTGCTGCTCATTTCTGCTCATCCGCCCGAATTTACCTCTGGATCCGGCGTTTGCGGTGAGCAGTTCAGTTGCCCAAACCTGCTCATTTGCTGTTCATTTCTGCTTCAAATCTGCTCATTCCTGCTCATTTCTGCTCGGGTTGCGGCTGAGGCACCCACGGGTGTTTGGGGGACGCTGCGCTTCATAACGGGTCTTTCCGGTCAATCCTTGCGCTGCTGATGCTAACGGCCCTGCTCCGGGGTGTGGAGGCCGTGGAGACAGGGTATGCGCCGATGGTGCGAAGACGGAAGGGGCGCGTGTCACACGGCATTGTTTACAATGAACCTCCAGAACAGATGGCGAGGTCTCGGATGGGAACTTTCAACTGGCCGCTGCGGATATCCACCATGGACGGGCAGCGCTCCCGTGACATCGAGGCGACGGTCGACACCGGCGCGGCCTACACTACGTTGCCCGCCCGACTGCTTCGCGATCTGGGCGTCACGCCCTTGGGCAAGCGCAGGCTCCTGCTGGCCGATGGGCGGCATGTGGACATGGAATACGGCGAGGCGCGCGCAATCGTCAACGGTGAGAACGTGGCAACGCTCGTCATATTCGGGGAAGACGACGGCCCGCCCCTGATAGGGGCTTACACGCTGGAGGGTCTGGCGCTGGCAGTGGACCCGGTGAAGCAGCGGCTGGTCCTCACGCACATGATCATGTACTAGCAGGCCCAGCCCTACCCGGCCTCCAGGTGACGATGGCCTGCCGTTGGGGGGCCACGCCCTTGACCACGAGGCCGTTGGGGGTTTCTTCAAGCAGTTCCTCCGCTGCGGCGAGCAGTCGGCCATCCGCCTCGGTGCCTTCTCTCACGCTCAGCCGACCGCGCAACTGGTCGAGCGCCGCGTCCCGGTCAGTCTCCAGCACGGCGACGTCCGCGCTGGCCATCGTCACGTCGGGGAAGATGTCCATCGCCCAGAGCAGGTCCAGCACGCTCGGAAGCCCCGGCAGGGGCGTCGGGGCCGAGCCGTACACGCGCTCGAAGAAGGGGATCTCCAGCGCGCCCGGCGTCTCCATCATCTCCACGAGCACGACGCGGTCTTTGGCGTATTCCTGCATCTTCGTCACGAAGGGCACGGCATCCGGAACGTGGTGCAGCACGAGCGAGCAGAGCACCATGTCCGCAGCCGGCGCCTCGGCGTCTTCCCATGCCTCGCTGATGGCGGTGACGTTGGCGAGCCCGGCTTCAGCCGCGCGGGAGATGAGCATCTCGACGGACTCCGTGGACGGCTCGACCACGGTGACGTGCCTGGCACGCGTCGCGAGGGGCAATGCGTAGCGTCCCGCGCCCCCGCCGACGTCGAGGACGTCGGCATCCGCTCCGAGGAGCGCGTAGAGGCCGTTCAGCACCGGATCGTCGGTGCGCCAGGGATCGAGAGCCCTGTTGGCGCGCCTGAAGGCGCGGTGGCCCTGCCCGTGGCCATGCCCATGGCCGTGCCCACCGCCGAAGGCAGCGGCGTCGCGCTCGTGGGCTTCGATCTGTTCGCGCCAGGCGTCGAATGCTGAGGTCATGTGTTGTGCCTCCAAGGAAGGGGTGTGCGCTACGCGCACGTGTGACCTGCCGGTCACTCTGGATTCCCGCCTTCGCGGGAATGACGGAAGGGGCGGGAATGGCTGTGAGGGACAGGAATGATGGCCAGGGCTTAGTTCAGGGCGGCGCCGCCGTCCACGATCATGGTCTGGCCGGTCATGAAGTCGCTGTCCGACGACATCAGGAAGACGCCCGCGCCTGCGAGGTCCTCCGGGCGCTCGACGCGCTTGATGGCGCGGTCGGGCACGCGTCCCTGGTAGTTGGACTCGTCGCGCTCCGGGTCGCTCGCCGTGGAGCCCGGCGCTATCGAGTTGACCGTGATGTTGAAGTCGCCGACCTCCCGCGAGAGCGTGCGCGTCATGCCGACCACCGCACCCTTGGACGCCACGTACTGCGTGCTGGAGCGTCCGGAGAAGAAGGTGCCGGAGCTGATATTGACGATCTTGCCGTAGCCGCGTGCCTTCATGTGCGGCAGCACCGCACGGCAGCAGAGGAACGGCCCGCGAACGTTCACCGCCATGACGCGGTCCCACTCCTCCGCCGTTATCTCCTCGACCGTCCCGCGCGTTATCTGCGGGCGCTGGAAGACCGCCGCGTTGTTCACGAGGCCGTCGATGCGGCCCCACTTCTCGAGCACGGCCTGCGCCATCGCCTCGGTCGACTCATGGTCGGAGACGTCGGTGGGCACCGCGATCGCCTCGCCGCCTGCCTCGCCGATCTCCGCCGCTGTCTTCTCCGCGGCGGGGCCGTTGATGTCCGCGATGACCACGCGCGCACCCTCCTCCGCGAACCGCATCGAGAACGCACGCCCGATGCCCTGTGCACCGCCCGTTACGATAATCACCCGCTCGTCCAGCTTGCCCATGCGATTACCTCTCGTTGGTTTCCGCCGTTCCCGTCATTCCCGCGAAGGCGGGAATCCAGAGCGGCCGTCAGGCCACATGGAGGGGTAAGACGGTAGTTGTGTCATGTTGAGCGAAGCCGAAACATCTCTCGGGGAACGCCGGTGAAGCACCACACGCCACCTGAGAGATTCCTCGACTCCGCTGCGCTCCGCTCGGAATAACATGGCCGCCTAGTGCACCACGACGCCGCCGTCGACGGCGAGCGTCTGGCCGGAGATGAAGTCGCTCTCCGCGGACATGAAGAAGATGCCCGCGCCCACGAGGTCCTCGGGCACCTCGATGCGCTTGATGGCCCGGTTCGGGATGCGCACCGCGAACTCCTCCAGGGAGTGCTCTTCGGTTTCACTCGCCGTCAGCCCTGGCGCTATCGAGTTCACTCGTATGCCGGACGGGCCGGCTTCGCGCGCGAGCACCCGCGTGAACGCGATGACGCCGCCCTTCGACGCGACGTAGTGCACGAGGTTCTCACGTCCATTGAAGAACGTGCCGGAGCTCATGTTGATGATCTTGCCGTAGCCCTGCTCCTTCATGTGCGGCAGCACCGCGCGCGAGCAGAGGAAGACGCCCTTGAGGTTGACCGCGAGCATCCGGTCGAACTCGTCCAGCGGTATCTCCTCCAGCGGCGCGCGCGTGTGGCGCACGCGGATGGCGATGGCGGCGTTGTTCACGAGCCCGGTCACCTTACCGAAGTGCGAGAGCGTCTCGGCCACCATCGTCTCGGTCTGCGCCTGGTCCGACACGTCGACCGTCAGCCCGAGCGCCTGCCCGCCCGCCTGCCGGATCTCTTCCGCCGAGCGCTCGGCCTGCTCACCGTTGATGTCGGCCAGCACGACGGACGCGCCCTCGCGCACGAAGCCGTCCGCGAACGCCCGCCCGATGCCGGCTGCGCCCCCCGTCACGATGATCACCCTGTCGTCGAGTCGTCCCATACGCTCCTCCGTCTGTTCCCGTGGCTCCCGGTCGCACGCCTACCTTCAGGCACTAGGAGTGGCAGTGCCTGATGTCTGGTGTAGGGGTACCCCTCGTGGGTACCCAGGCATACGCGCATGGCCGTCGCATCGCCAAACGAGCCCTCACCCGAAGGGCGCCCACAAGGGACGCCCCTACACCGAACCCATCGTCACTCGGCGTCGCCGAAGCCCTCCGGCGCCTGCCACTCGTGCATCCACTCGATGATCTCGTCGAGCGCCATGACGTCCGCGTACTTCTGGTTCATGTCGAAGAGGTTGATGGCGTGCGGCGCCTCGTGGCGGTCGAACACGCATTCCTCGGCAACCACGACCTTGTAGCGGTTCGTACAGGCGTCGACCACGGACGCCCGGACGCATCCGCTGGTGCTCTCGCCGGCGACGATGATGGTGTCGACGCCCAGCGCCGTGAGGTGGCCGGTGACCGGCGTGCCCCAGAACGCGCTCGGCGACGTCTTCTTCAGGAAGACCTCGCCCTCGATGGGCGCGACCTCCGGGATGATGTCATACATGCCCTCGCGCTTCGCGCCGCCGCCCATGTAGCCGGCGCGCCCCGAGTCCTTGCGCCCGGACGACGCCCAGCCGATGACGCCGGACTCGCTCTCCGGCAGGCCGGTGACGTGGACGACGGGGATGCCGGTCTCGCGCGCGGCGGCCAGCAGGCGCTGGATGTGCGGCAGCGACTCCCAGGCCGCGAGCCCACAGCTGCCGGGCCATTCGTCCTTCGCCTCCAGCACCGTCTGCGGCTTGTCGCCGAACACCCAGCGGTAGAGGTCGATCATCAGCAGCGCAGGCCGCGACCCGAACCCGCGGGTCTGGTGTCCGCTCGCTGCAACGTGCTCCAGGTCTGCCTCGCTCAGGTACTTCTCCCACACGCGCTCTGCCATCGCAGCCCTCCTTGGAAACGAATGCTGTGCAACGCCGCAATCCTACACCGCACGCGGGGAGTCGTCATGCCGGGGCGCAGGGGCGGTGCGTCATGTGTGGCGTGGGGCCGGTTCGCGAACCGCCCCTGCATTCGTCACTTCCCAACCGTGTTTACTGTTGGAAGGTGTCTGGTCAGCAGGGCTGGGTATGAACGGTTCGACTACCCTCCTCTTCCTCGCACGGCGTCAGCACGCCTGTGCTGAGGTCGAGGACAGCACAGCTCGTATAGGTCAGGTGTCGCGGCTTCCGTAAAGCCACGAATGCTGCCGTCAGCAGCAGCGCAACAATCAGCATTGCTATCAGGGCTACCTTTTCCATCGCTCCTCCTTTCCAGCCCTCGCTCTACTTCTACCTTTGCCATATAGGTGGCCCGTAGCGGGTGGGAGTCAAACCCGCGTGTCTCTGATTGAAGTCAGGTGCGTTGTCGCTAGGCTATGCGGCGGCGAAGCAAGCCGTCCAACCACTGATCTCGTTCGTAACTGTTCAGATTTGATGAGTTCGTCGTTCCTGCGGAGGCCCGCGCTTTAGCGCGCAACCCCGCAACCTTCGCGTGAGAGTGGAGCCTCGCCCCATCCCCGCAGACAGGGGGCGAGATTCCCGCCTGCGCGGGAATGACGGGACCTCCTCCTGACTCTGAACAGTTACTCTCGTTCCCGTACACTACGCGCGATCATCTGTAGAAAGAGGCGCTACATGGACGTTGGCTTGATGATAGAGGGGCAGCACGATCTCGATTGGGACCGGTGGCTGCACATCCTGCACCTGGCGGAGCGGCTCGGTTTCCCGTCGGTGTTCCGCTCCGATCACTACTTCATCAACGACCAGCGAGCGTCGCTGGAGACGTGGACCTCGCTCGCCGTTGCTGCGAGGGAAACGTCGACGATCCGGTTCGGGCCGCTCGTTGCGCCGGTGACGTTCCGGCACCCCGTCGACGTGGGACGCATGGCCGCGCAGATCGACCTGCTCAGCGGCGGACGGTTCGTGATGGGTGTCGGCAACGGCTGGCACCAGCCGGAGCACGACGCCTACGGCATCCCTTTCCCGGAGCCTGCGGAGCGTGCGGCACGGCTGGGCGAGGCCATCCAGCTGATGAGGGCGATGTGGGGGCCTGGGCCGGTCTCGTTCGATGGGAAGTACTATCAGTTACGTGACATCGACGTGCTGCCGAAGCCCGCGGCGGGGCGTCCGTGGCTACTCGTCGGCGGCAACGGACCGAAGCGCACGCTGCGGTACGCCGCGCAGTACGCCGACGAGTGGAACACGGTCAACGCGCCGCCGGAGACGCTCGCGGAGCGCATCGCCATCCTCGACGCGCACTGCGAAGCGCTCGGGCGCGATCCGGCGTCGATACGGAAGACGATGATGACGTTCGCGTTCGTCGGCCCGGACGACGCAACCATCGAGCGCAACATGGACCACTTCCCCAGGATGACGGGAGTGGGTGCTCTCGAGGAGAGGAAGGCCGCCCTCCGTGAGCGCGGCTCGCTTGCCGGTGGCGCGGAGGAGGTCATCGACCAACTGGGCAGGCTCGCGGAGCTCGGCATCAGCGAGGTGCAGTTCCAGCATCTCGACTTCCACGACGACACCGTGCCGGAGTTCCTGGCATCGGACGTCGCGCCGAGGGTGAGGGGGTTGTAGCCGGGGCGACGTGATAGAGTCTCCC
>DAOUHT010000017.1:0-21070 GCA_034428375.1 Dehalococcoidia bacterium
CGGCGGACGCCGAGAGCGAGACCCCGAGGATGTTGATGAGCGTGCGCTTCGCCTCGTGGAGCATCGACGGAGGGAGGTCCTCCGTGTTCGCGTTCGCGACGTAAGCAGCCAGGGATTGCGTGGCAGACATGAGTATCGAGCCTCCGTACGAGAAGTGCGGAGGGAGTATAGCGGCTGCGCCTCATTACCGTTCTGAGCGGATCAAGGGCTATGTGACCGGATCAAACCGGTTCGTCTCAACATGCACGACGCAGGGCGGTTTTGCGGAACCCGTCAACTACTTCCGCTGCGAGCGTTGGTGGCGACCGGCCTCGTAGTATCGTGGTTGCGGGTGGGGGAGTGTCAGTTCCTTCCCATCCCCACTCGTCCATAGAAGGGCCTGAACATGAACGACAATAGCTGGGAGCGGGAGTGGGTGTTGAAAGTGGTCGGCACAATCGTGCTGGCCACCTTCGGTGCCGGAGTGCTGTATACCGCCGCGAACAGCCAAGACTCCTACCCGCACATCGCCATGTACTGCGCGGTCGCGCTGTTCGGATGGAGCGCGTTGATCGGCGGACTCATAGGGATTGCATGCCTGGTGTACGTTCGGCTAAGTAGCGACAACCACTAGGGCGTTTGCCGCTCAACGCGGCGACCTTCGGACGCGCGCCGCTCTCCCACCGGCGGACGCCGAGAGCGAGACCCCGAGGATGTTGATGAGCGTGCGCTTCGCCTCGTGGAGCATCGACGGAGGGAGGTCCTCCGTGTTCGCGTTCGCGACGTAAGCGGCAAGGGATTGCGTGGCGGACATGAGTTATCGAGCCTCCGTACGAGAATACGGAGGGGAGTATAGCGGGTGAATCAGCATGGAGGGGCAGGATGGCAGTACCGCCCTTGTTCTTTGCGCTGACCGACGCATGAACTGCGGAACCGGCGTCGCCTTGTGCTACTATGCAGTTGCAGTTCAGGTGAGCCGAGAGGTTGCGCCGGAGGCAGACGATGGTAGTGGACGAAGCAACGGAGGAATTCAAACAGAGGATTCAGGGCCTACTGCACGAACGATTCAGGAACGAGTTCGAGTTCGGCCCTATAGTCGTAATGCCCCGTTTCGATGACGACGGTGAGGGATATCTGCACTCATACATCGTCTTCCAGGGAGACCAGCAGAAGCTGGACCCGAGGGGGACGCTCAGGTTATCCAACCTCTTGTGGTCACACGCTGAGGAGCTTGGGTATCCCGGCGTCCCCATACAGCTGTTCGTCAAGAGATCCGAGTGGCCCGCCCTGGAGAAAGAGCCTGGCGTGAATCCCGACGATCTTATCGAGATTGCCGAGAGCCTTGCTTCCGGCAGGCTTGGACACCAGGTAGGGAAACCCAGACAAGCCGAACTGCGAAGAAGCGTCAGCGCTGCCTACTATGCCTTGTTCCACACCCTGGCCGGCAACTGCGCGGACCTGCTCGTGGGGGGCAGGTCATCAACCCCAATCAAGCAGGCATGGAGGCAGACGTACCGAGCGCTAGATCACGGGCAGGTCAGCAGGCAATGCACCGAGCGCCGTTTCCTCAGGCTATACGGGATTTCGCAGAGCAGTTCGTAAGGATGCAGCGAGAACGTCAACCTGGCTGACTACGATCCTTACGAGGGCTTTACTCGTTCCACTGTCCTCCAGTTGATCGAGGAGACGAAAGCAGCCATTGCCGACTTCAGGCAGGTCGACCGCGCCGACCGCCGCGCATTCGCCATCTTCGTATTATTTCAGATGAGAAGAGACTAACCAGCCTCCTCCCACCGGCTGAACGGTGGGAGGGGCGCGCGTTTCCGGAGGAGGAATCGCGGCGCTTAGCGGGACAGGCTGACCGCAGGCAGCAGGGCGCGCTGGCCCGCGTGGATCTCGTTGAGCATGTTGGAGACGTGCTCTTCCAGCGTGTGCAGGCAGTCGCGGCTGTAGTCGTCCGCGCCGTCGCGCCGCCGCTGGGCCTCCTGCTCCGCGAGGCTGATGATCCGGTCGGCCTTGCTGTTGGCGTCCTGAACGATCTCATCGGCGCGCTGCTGAGCGGCCTTGACCAACTCCGTCTCGTCGACGAGCAGGCGGGCGTCGCCCTCGGCGGTGGAGCGGATGCGGCGGGCGTCGATCATCGTCTGGTTGACGATCTGCTCGCGGCGCTCGATCAACTCCTGCGCCTCGTGGATGCTGCGGGGCACCGCCACGCGGAGCTGGTCTATCAGCCCGAGCATGTGCTCCGTGTCCACCATGGACATGCTCGTCATCGGCATCTTCTTGGACTGAGCCGCCATGCTCTCCAGCCGGTCCACCAGGTCCAGTAACTCCATGATTTCCTCCTTGGTTCCTCGGTCCTGTTATCTCTGTTGTCCGTAGCGCTCCGCGAGCGCCGCGATCACGTTGTCCGGTGCAAGTCCCCGTATGTCGCCACCGAGCATGGCCACTTCCTTGAGGAGAGAGGCCCGCACGAACTGGTAGCGTCCGTCCGTCATCAGGCAGACCACGTCCACGTTGGGCGCGAGCTTCCGGTTCATAAGCGCCATCTCGAACTCGGACTCGAAGTCCGCGTGCATCCTGATGCCCCGGACGATGGCCGTTGCGCTCTGGGCCTGCGCGTAGTCCACGACCAGGCCGCTGAAACTGCGTACCTCCACGTTCGACAGCCCGGCGGCGGCTTCCTGTATCAGCCGCACGCGCTCCTCAGTGGAGAACATCGTCTGCTTCTGCGGCGCCTCGAACACGGCCATGATGACCTTCTCGAAGAGATAGGAGGCGCGCTGGAGGATGTCCAGGTGTCCCGCAGTCACCGGGTCGAAGCGGCCGGGGTAGATAGCCGTCGTCATGCCGCGGCCTCCGCGTGGCTGTAGAACGCCAGCGATACGTCGCCGTAGCGGCGGTCGTCCCACTTCGCGAGCGAGCCGCAGCGGTCGTCGGCGGCCGTCCTGCTGGCGTGACCGCAGACAAGGATGCCCTCGTCCCGCAGCAGGCCGGCCTCGCCGATGCGCGTGATGAGGGCGGCGGGGAACGGCTGGGTGTACGGCGGGTCCATCAGCAGGAAGTCGCGGCGGCCCAGGCGGTCGAGGGCGTCCTCGGCGCGCGCCGCGTGAACGTCCGCCCTGTCCGCGAACCCCGCTGTCTGCAGGTTGGCCTTGATCACTGCTATCTGCCTCCGGTCTGCCTCGACGAACCCGGAATGGGCCGCTCCCCGGCTGAGAGCCTCGATGCCCAGGGAGCCTGTTCCCGCGAAGAGGTCGGCCACGTAAGCGTCCTCGATGCCGTACCGAGCGAGGATGTTGAACAACGCGCTCCGCACTCTGTCGGTCGTGGGTCTCACGCCGGGCGCCCTGGGCGAACTCAGCGGTACGCCTCTTGCCATTCCGCCCGTTATCCGCAGCGCCGCTCCCCTGTCCGGCAGGTCGTCCTGCCGCCTTGAACTTTGCACAAAGTCTAGACTTGGTTTGAATCTCTGTTCAATGAAACTAGCTCGCTGGTTAGCAGGGGATTCCCGGCAGTGCTTCCGTGCGCTGATATAGGCTATAAGGATGACCGAGCCATTGATCCTTCCAATACGGGCCGACCAGATTCCGCAAGCAGCTCATGCGATGGCAGGTGCCTTCGCGGAGGCTCCCCGCTTCAGATTCCTCGTTCCAAGAGACACGCAACGTCAGGCGAAGTTGCGCTGGTACTGGGGAGCCGTCATACGCGCTTGTCTGCTATCGGGCGGAGTCGTCCACACTGCGCAGGAGAAGCCTGGCGGTTTGGTACGGGGTGTCGCGATATGGGACTCGCCGACACAACGCCCACACAGCGTCGCTACGCTCCTAAGGTCCGGCCTGTGGTCTACGCCCGTCCGACTCGGCTTACCTGCCTGGTTGCGCCGTCGCTCCCTGAGTTCTGTGCTCGCAGCCCTAGAGTCACCCCAACCATGCTGGTACCTGAACGCCATCGGCGTCGACCCATCAGTACAGCGTGCGGGACTGGGAGGCGCGCTCCTCAACCGGATGCTCGCTCGAATTGACGACGATGCTTTGCCCACGTTCCTTGATACGTCCGCACCAGACAACCTCGGCTATTACGAACGGTTCGGTTTCCGGGTTACGGCGGAGTCCACGTTGCCGAACGGCATTCCGCTCTGGGGCATGACCCGGCGGCCGGGGCAACACATGGACCAGCAGGAGTAGCTGGCGTCTGCGCTGACGTTTACTTACCCGCGGGCTACGGGTAGAATAGGCGAGCCGAGCGCCTCGCAGCGGGGAAACCCCACGGGCGTTCGGCTTTCCCCAACCTAACGGAGGACTGCCCATGGCCTTGGAAGGCACATACCTGACGACCGCAGGGCTGCACGAGCTCGAAGAAGAGCTCGACCAACTCCGCAGCGTGCGGCGCCAGGAAGTCGCCGAACGCATCCAGGACTCCAAGGAAGTCGGGGAGCTGGAGAACGCCGAGTACGAGGAAGCGAAGAACGAGCAGGCGTTCGTGGAGGGCCGCATCCAGGAGCTGGAGATGATGATCGCGAACGCCGTCATCATCCCCGACCACTCCAAGGCCGGGGCCAGTTCCGACGTCGTCGAACTCGGCTCCATCGTCGCCATACAGATGGGGAAGGGGAAGAAGGCCAGCACCTACACCATCGTCGGCAGCACGGAAGCCTCCCCCACGGACGGGCGCATCTCCAACGAGTCCCCGCTGGGGAAGGCGCTCCTCGGCAGGAAGGCCGGGCAGAAGGTGGAGTTCAAGACGCCTTCCGGCTCTCAGTCCATCACCATCGTCTCCGTTCAGTAGAACGGAACTTCTCACCCGGAGAGGCAGATGCCCCAACGCGGAGACGAGTTGCTCGCCAGCCGCCGAGCCAAGCTGGAGCGGCTGCGCCAACGCGGCATAGACCCCTACCCCGCCCGCTTCCATCGAACGCACACGACGGCTGAGGCCGCGCGCGCCTTCACCGACGCCGAAGCCGTGGGCGGCGACGGCCCCGCCGCCACCGTCGCCGGACGCATCGTGCGTCTGCGCCGCATGGGCAAGGCGTCGTTCGCCGACGTCGAGGACTCGGAAGGACGCCTGCAGCTGTTCATCCGCAGCGACGCGCTGGGCGACGGCTATGCGTTGCTGGAGGATCTCGACCTCGGTGACTTCGCGGGCGCGTCGGGCACGCTGCTCCGCACGAAGATGGGCGAGATATCGCTCGCCGTGGAGAGCCTCACGCTGCTGGCGAAGGCGCTCCGTCCGCCGCCGGAGAAGTTCCACGGCCTGCGCGACGTGGAGCAGCGCTACCGGCAACGCTACCTGGACCTCATCTCCAACCGCGAGGTGCACGAGACGATGCGCGCCCGGAGCCGCATCATCTCCGCCATCCGCGCCTTCTTCGACGAGCGGGGCTTCCTGGAGGTCGACACGCCGGTGCTCGTGCCCATCCCCGCCGGAGCGATGGCGCAGCCGTTCGTCACCCGCCACCACGCGCTCGACCGCGAGATCTACCTCCGCATCGCGACGGAGCTCTACCTGAAGCGCCTCATCGTCGGTGGCATGGATAAGGTCTACGAGATAGGCCGCGTCTTCCGCAACGAAGGCATCGACGCCTCGCACAACCCGGAGTTCACCTCGCTCGAATCGTACGAGGCCTACGCCGACTACAACGACGTGATGCGGCTCGTGGAGACCCTCGTGCCGCAGGTCGCGCTCAAGGTCACCGGCGGCACGAACATCGAGTACGGCGGCGAGGTCATCCGCCTCACGGGGCCGTGGCCGCGCGTCTCCCTCCACGACGCCATCGAGCAGTACGCCGATATCAACCTGGACGACCACCCGGACGCCGCCTCGCTCGCCGACCGGATGCGCGCCATCGGCGTCGCCGCCACCTACGCAGAGAGCCGGGGCAGGCTCATCGACAAGCTCGTCGGCACGTTCGTCGAGCCGAAGCTCGTACAGCCGTCGTTCCTCGTGGACTACCCCGTCGAGATGTCGCCGCTCGCCAAGGCGAGCCCGGACAACCCGCGGTACACGGAGCGCTTCGAGGCGTTCGCCGCAGGCATGGAGATTGCCAACTCGTTCACCGAACTGAACGACCCGGACGTGCAACGCGAGCGCCTCGCCGAGCAGGAGGAACTGCGGAAGCAGTACCAGGGAGAGGACCTCGACCGCATGGACGAGGACTTCCTCGTCTCGCTGGAGCACGGCATGCCGCCCACCGGCGGGCTCGGCATCGGCATCGACCGGCTCGTCATGCTGCTCACCGGCCAGACGACCATCCGCGACGTGATGCTCTTCCCGCAGGTGCGCCACATGGGAGAGGCGGATGCTTAGCACGAACCTGCTGCGCCGCAGTCCGCAGACCATCGCCCGGTCGCTGGAGCGACGGGGCGAGGACTCCGGCGTCGTATCCGAGCTGGCGCGGACGGACGAGCAGTGGCGGCAGGCGCTGAGCGAACTCGAAGATCTGCGCGCGAAGCGGAACGAGGCGAGCCGCGCCATCGGCGACCTGATGAAGAGCGGCGCGCGCGAGGAAGCCGACGCCCGCAAGGACGAGGTCCGCGTCCTCGGCGAGCGCCTCAAGACGCTGGAGGACGAGTCACGCACGCTCGAGACCGCGTTCCGCGACACGATGCTCACGATCCCCAACATCGTCTCGGACGCCGTCCCCGACGGCGAGGACGAGACCGGCAACGTGGTCGTCCGCGAGGAGGGCGAGAAGCGCTCCTACGATTTCGAGCTGAAGCCGCACTGGGAGCTGTCCGAGTCGCTCGGCATCACCGACTTCGAGCGCGGCGCGAAGCTCTCCGGTCGGATGTTCTACGCGCTCGGTGAGGCGGGGGCGCGGTTGCAGCGCGCGGTCGTGCAGTGGATGCTCGACCTGCACCGGGAACGCCACGGCTACGAGGAGCGCGGTGTGCCGTTCCTCGTGCTCGGGCAGACGTTGGTCAACAGCAGCAACCTCCCCAAGTTCGCGGACGCCCTCTACCACGACGCGGAGGAGGACCTCTGGTTGATCCCGACGGCGGAGGTGCCGCTCACCAGCCTGCACGCCGACGAGATACTCGCTCCGGGGGCGCTCCCCATCAAGTACATGGCGCACACGCCCTGCTTCCGGCGCGAGCGCGCCGCCGCAGGCGCGCAGGTGCGCGGCCTCAAGCGGCTCCACCAGTTCGAGAAGGTCGAGATGTACCAGTTCGTCGAGCCGGAGCAGTCGCCCGCCGCGCTGGACGAACTCGTGGAGCACGCGTCGGACATCGTGCGCGGCCTCGGCCTGCCGTTCCGCATCCTGCAGCTCTGCAGCGGCGACATCGGCTTCGCGTCGACGCTGAGCTACGACGTGGAGATATGGACGCCCGCCAGTGAGGAGTGGCTGGAGGTCAGCTCCTGCTCCAACTGCACCGACTTCCAGGCGCGGCGCGCCAACATCCGCTACCGGAAGGAGCACGGCGCGCGGCCCGATCTGGTACACACGCTCAACGGCTCGGGCCTCGCGCTGCCCCGCGTGCTCATCGCCCTGCTGGAGACGTACCAGCAGCCGGACGGCTCCGTCCGCCTGCCAGACGTGCTCGTGCCCTACATGGGCGGCCAGCAGACGCTCGACCCGCTGTGACGCTGGCCAATTGCCCGGCCCCACGCTATTGAGTAGCATGGCAATTGCTATGGCCACCACGGAATATCACCTCTCATCCGAGCTCCTTGAGCGTTTACAGTTGCCCGCTTATCGAATAGCGGAGTGTGCTCGCATGGCGCGGGCTCATCCCCAGACTCTGGCCTCTTGGTTCCGTGGCCCCAAACCCCTTATGCCAAACAGGCAGGACCGCTCACCCCTCTCGTATCTTCAACTCGTCGAAGGTGCGTTCGTTGCTTCTTTCCGCGCCGCAGGTGTGTCTCTACAACAGATAAGGAGAGCCAGGGACTACCTCTCCGAGATGTTTAGCGCCGAATACCCATTCGCACAGCTCAAACTCAAAACTGATGGCGTCCACATCCTCAAAGAGATGCCAGATGGGGGAGGCCTCATCGTCGCAAACCGCTACGGCCAGGAGGGTTGGGAGCAGATCCTGTCCGACCGAATCGCGCAATTCGACTACCAGCACGACTTGGCAATGTGCTGGCACCTGAGGGGACGCAACGTGCCTATCGTCGTTGATCCAAGGGTCTCTTTCGGTGTACCCACCGTCAGAGACCGGGGAATTGCCACGTGGGTACTGGCAAATCGGGTCAGGGCTGGTGAACCTCGGGAGTCGATACTGGAGGACTTCCCTTATGTCACAACCGAGGAATTCAGCGCCGCACTGGAATTTGAGGGAGTCCAGCAGGCTGCATGACCCTGTTCTTCGATCGGAATGTTGGCGTCCGGCTCCCACAGGCGCTGCATAGGCTGGGGATGGACGTGACTTGGCATGACCAGCATTTCGCACCTACCACTTCAGACGAAGAGTGGCTTGCTGAGGCAGGCCGAAGAGGGTGGGTAGTAATCACCCACGATACGAAGATTGCGGTCAACCAGAGTGAGAGGCGTGCGGTCATCGATGCTGGAGTCCAGTGCTTCGTACTCGATGGGGGCAGTTCCAGGCCATGGATGAAGGTATTAACGCTCGGCGCAGCTTGGGCAAAGATAAACGCCGTGCTCAGTAAAGAGTCCCCACCTTTCATCTGGCAGCGACGTCCAGCCAGAGGCTGGGTCCGGTTATATCCGTAGCACATATAGTTCCACCTGAGGAGGACTCCTTGTACGAACGCACTGTCCTGCCGAACGGCCTCCGCGTGCTCTCCAGCACCATGCCACACGTCCGCTCCGTCGCCACCGGCATCTTCGTCGGTGCGGGGTCCCGGTACGAGGACGACGACATCGCTGGAGCGTCGCACTTCCTGGAGCACATGCTCTTCAAGGGCACGGCCAAACGGCCCGAGCCGCAGATGATCTCCCAGGCCATCGAGTCCGTCGGCGGCATCCTCAACGCCAGCACCGACCGCGAGGCGACGCTCTACTACACCAAGGTCGCGCGCGACCACTTCGACATCGCGCTCGACGTGCTCACGGACATGTACAACTCCCCGCTGTTCGAGCCGGACGAGGTCGAGCGCGAGCGCGGCGTCATCCTCGAAGAGCTGGCCATGACCTACGACCAGCCCGACGCCCTTGCAGACCTGCTCATCGACAAGGCGCTCTGGCCCGACCAGCCGATGGGGCGCGACGTGGGCGGCACCCGCGAGTCCGTCGGCGGCATCACGAAGGAGCAGCTCGCCGCCTACCACGCGCGGCAGTACGTGCCCTCGAACACCGTCGTCGCCGTGGCCGGAAACGTCGAGCACGATGAGGTCGTCGAGCGTGTCGGCGCGCTGCTCGGGTACGAGCGGGCGAACGAGACGCTCACGATGAACCCGGTGCGAGCGGACGAGGACAGCCAGGGGGTTCGCGTCGAAGTCGCCTACCGCAAGACCGACCAGGCGCACATCTGCCTCGCCGTCGACGGCCCCGCCGCGAACGCCGACGACCGGTACGCGGTCGACATGATGAACACCGTGCTCGGCGAAGGGATGAGCAGCCGTCTGTTCGTGGAGCTGCGGGAGCGGCAGGGCCTCGCCTACGACGTGCACAGCAGCGCGATGCACTACCACGACTGCGGCGCGCTCCTCGTCAGTTGCGGCGTCGACACCACGAACGCCGACAAGGCGGTGCAGGCCGTCCTGCGCGAGCAGTACGGGATGCAGGAGGGCGTCACGGAGGAGGAGCTTTCGCGAGCCGCGGAGTACGCGGTGGGGCGGCTCGGCCTGCGGCTGGAAGACACGCGCGCGGTCATGGGGTGGATGGGCGGCCAGGAGTTGCTGCGGAACGAGGTGCGAACGCCCGAGCAGGTGGTCGCCGGCATACGGGGCATCACCGTAGACGAGGTAACGGCTGCGGCGCGGCGGTACTTCGGGCCCGGCGCGTACCGGCTCTCCGTCGTGGGTCCGTACCGCTCGCAAGCCCGGTTCGAGAAGCTGCTGGCCGCGTAAGGGGCGGCAGGGCGGTTCGCAAACCGCCCCTACGCCGATCGTGCTGCGTCGTTCCTGCGAAGGCAGGAACCCCGCCCCATTCCCTTGTCATGTTGAGCGAAGCCGAAACATCTCTCACGGAACGTCCCACTGATAAGGCGTTCCCCGAGAGATTCCTCGACTCCGCTGCACTCCGCTCGGAATGACACACCTCCCTTCCCTCCCCCACCCCGTGTGCCCTGTCGGGCACCTGGATTCCCGCTTTCACGGGAATGACGGGTGAGGGGGGGCGGGTACGACGGGGCCGCCGCGCCCCATTCCCTTGTCATGTTGAGCGAAGCCGAAACATCTCTCACGGAACGTCCCGCCGGATGAGGCGCACCCCGAGAGATTCCTCGGCTACGCTGCACTCCGCTCGGGATGACACACCCCACTTCCCTCCCCCACCCCGTGTGCCCTGTCGGGCACCTGGATTCCCGCCTGCGCGGGAATGACGAGTGAGGGGGCGGGAATGACGAGTGGTCTACACGAAGCGGATGCCGATCTCCACGAAGAGCCAGATAAGCGAGGTGATGCCGGCGCTGCCGCTGATGATCATGAGATCGCGGCGGTGGAGGCGCCAGCCTTCGTAGGTGTCGGCGTCGTGTGCGGGAGTGTCGAGCAGGAAGCGCTCGATGCCGCGCAGGCGGGCGTCGATCGCGTCGAGCTTGGCGGACCAGACGCGCTCGGTAAGCTCGTGCTCGCGGGTATGCGCTTCGCTCTCCGCTTCCAGCGCGGCGAGCCGTTCCTTCTGCGTCAGTACAGTCGTCATGCAACACCTCCCAGGCGGTAGGGCTCCAGCAGCAGGCGGACGTCCGTATCGAGGTCCGCGTCGACGTAGAACGGTTCAAAGGCAGGCGCGCGCGTCCACAGCCGCGCAGCGTTGATGAGCGCCGCGCGCTCCACCGGCGCGGGCCAGCGCACGATGTAGACCGCGTCGTTGAGCGCGTGCTGCTGCGCATACGTGCCGTTCAGCCCCCGCGTCACCGTAAGCCGGTTGGAGGAGACGGTGCGCACGAGCATCCGCTCCGAGCCCGCGGCTATCGTCTGCCCCACCGCAAAGTCGGACCCGTTGGTCACGTCCAGCAGCGTTGCGGTCTCACTCAGGCTGCTCCGCAGCCGCGAGCGCGAGTGCTCCAGCCGTTCGCCGAACCCCCACCTGCCGCGCACCTCGTAGCGCGCGGGGCCGCGATCGAACCGCTGGTGCGGGCCGTTGCCCCGAATCCGGAGCGCGTTGTGCGGCCTGCCCCAGTGCTCGTCCGGCGAGGCGTTCAGCGGCAGCAGGTGGTATTCCGACGACGCCCACGCCGTGCGGTAGTAGCCGCTCTCGTCGTCGTCCGAGCGCAGCGACGAGACGGCGATGACGTCCGGCAGCGGGAGCACGGCATCGCCGGTGCCGTCGAAATAGCGCGTCTCGGAGAGCGCGTAGAAGTGCCGGTTGCAGTAGCGGTCTGCCGCCTCCGAGACGGCGAGCAGCAGGTTGAGCAGCGCGACATCCGCGCCGCTGCCGCCCGCCGGGTTGTCCAGCAGCGACGTGTCCTTCAATTTGGTCAGGTCTCCATACAGCGAACGGTATGCTTCCGTGCCCATGATCAGCGCTCCTCCGTGTATTCGACGATGAACTTGTGGGACGTGGTCGGCCGGGTTATCCAGCGGAAGCTGAGCGGCTCGTTCCTCGCGCCCGCCGGGCCCGCACCCCGTCCCCACGTGCGGGTCGAGCCCGAGCCGTGGTCCGGCACGCGGATGTAGTCGATCGCCTTCCGCGGGCTCGACGCGATGGTTGCGCCCGTGCCGAAGTAGACCTCGCAGAAATGGAGGTTGTCGGACGTCGGCTGGTGGATGGTGATGTTGATGAGCCGCAGCCGCTTGCCCGTGCCGGGGCGCAGCAGCGTGACGCGGCTCGTTGAGCGCGCCGAATCGCTGAAGAACATCGTCTGCGTGTCGGACAGGTCCACCAGGTAGCCGGGCGTATAGCGCCGCAGTCCGTCCTGCCTCGCCGCCCGCGGTCGCACCGATGGCGCGTAGTCGCTTCTCCGTCGTTGGTCGTCTGCCATCTGCTCTCCTCCTTAGTGCGTGATGCCCCGAGCGCCCGCATGCGCCGAGGGATCTGCGCCGGAGACGCAGAAAGCCCCCGGCCTCGTCTGATGACCGGGGGCTCGTCCCCTCGCGCAGTGATCGTGGGGTCATCCCCACTCGATAGGTTGTACAACCAGCCTACACCCGCCCTCCCCGACCTCGTAAGGGGCGGATGTCACAAACCTCCAACCCGGCGTTCACATGGATGGATAGGATGGGGAGCAGGAGAGTTTTTCGCGGTTCACTCGTAACGAGGGGCTCAAAAGGGCTCATTTACCTCTGAGTCATGTACCCCTTATGAGCCTCTGGCAGGGGTCCAAAACAGCTCATCCGCCGTATTCCCAAGCCCTTCTGAGCCCTTTTGAGCCCCCGACGCTCTCCGCTCGTCCATCCGGCTGGCCTGTGACGGAGACAGCGTACGGGGTGATACGGAGGTGGGAGAAGGGGCAGGTGTCACAGCGGGAGTGGGGATGTACTATTCGCATCTCCCATCAGCTCCTTTACTATCGTCTTCCAACCCACATACCCTCACTACACAGGCCACGTCTGCACTGCAAGGTCAGCCAATCTCTGTTGCCTCACATCAATTTCTGCAGCCGTCCAATCCTGAAGGGTTGACACGTCATGAGTCAATACGTAGGGAGATCGGGCGTATGCCGACTTTTTCGAAGCGAATGCTGCACTTCCCATGCGAGAATTACCTGAAGCCTCCATGAGCAGTTGGTTGCCAAGTCTGTTGACATAGACATTAGCTTCGTCTACCGAGAACTGAGGCCAATTGTTCTCGGGTCTCTTAGGGAGGATGTGTTCTAAGTTAATTATAGATGGGTCCTGTGTCGGAACGAACCATGGTTCGGCTTGCTGATTGGCCGTCATTTCCATAGACCGAAGATAGTACCTAGCCAGTTTTGCATTCGACACGCGAGCGGTACGCATTGCCAAACGAAATTCGGAGTCTGACGGAGTAATTGAACTTAATTGCCGTTTCAGTGCTGACGCCTTCGTTATTCTTCCGTTGAATACCTCGTGGGCTGCGGCTGCCAGTGGGAGTTCAACCGAAGCACTACGGGTAGTAGAAGCTATCAGCAACCGCACTCCTAGCGACAGCAGATACTGATACGCCTTAGCTGCTTCTGCCCTAGTCATCTTCATTGCAATCGCTAGGGTCAATGGGCGTATGGGTCGTATGTTGAGCAGCTCAAAAACCTGCAATGAACGTCGAACCTTCTCTGTGTACGGATTCCAGTGTTGATGTTCCGGATTGTGTAGAGCCACGTAGACCTGGGCTAAAGCATCAAGCTGCGTTGCGAATGAAGCAGCCTGGTAGTCACTCTTGACTACGTCTTGTACACGACTGTACACGTCGGCTTCACGCACAAATCCACCTGTAACTGTGAGCGCATGCCTGAGGAATGTGATGGTGATCTCTTCTTCATCTATGGATTCCAGTGCACCACGCATATAGGACCACCGAGTCTGCACTTCATTGAATCGGCTGTTTGACTTGCCAAACAGGTAGTTCTTGACTAGGTCAGCCTGGGAGGTGCGAACTCCGCGGTCGTTCAAAGTTTCAAACATCCGGTAGGCGTCTGCATCGTTGGAAACTTTTAGCAAGACAACCAAAGCATGACGCTCAACGAAGTCTAACCATTCGTTTAGAAGATCGCCGTGGTCTCTACGGTCAAGGTTTAGTAGCAGATTCGCAACATGGTCCTTCGCTAGGCGCTGGGCTTCAATCAATAGCCGGTGAGAATCGCGTCTCACATTGGCCACAGAGCTAACAGGCTGTTCTCGAGTAATGATGTTGTGAAATAATAGATCATCGTCTACATTGAGCGTTAGTTTCGGAATTCGAACTCTTTGTTGTCGGTCTATTCCAGTCAAGAATTCATTGTTGATAGATTCAACAATCGCAGGCTCACTGGTATTGTCTTCCAGATAGTCTCGGATTGCGGCAAAGAGTATCGCAACGGTAGCGAGTCTTTGCTGGCCATCGACGACTTCAATAGTCCCGTCGCTCTGTGGAATGGTGACAATTGTGCCTAGGAAATAGTCGGTTCCTATTGCCTTAAGAAAATCCTGAAAGAGTTTCGTTACATCCTTCTCTTCCCAAGCGTAGTCGCGCTGGTTAGGGGGAACGATCAAACGGTTGTGTTTGAGTACACTGCCAAGGCCAATCAGCTCAAACCCAATCTCGTGTTCGGTTCCGGTCGTCACTACATTCCCCCTCTAGCGAAAGTGGTCTGCCAAACAGATCCGGGATGAGGTTTGCCACCTCGGGGTAGTAGCAGTCTAGCACACAGGTTGATTCACCCCGTCGATGAATCTAGGCGTTAGCCTTCGCTAGCACCGCGAAGGGCAAGAACGACGCCCTAACCCCCAAACCTGCTGCGGAGCTCGTTCTTGAGCACCTTCCCCAGCGCGTTGCGCGGCAGCTCCGCCACGAACGCCACCTGCTCCGGGCGCTTGAAGCGCGCGAGGGTGTGGCAGGCGTCGAGCAGCGACTCCTCCGACGGCTCGCCGCCGGGCGTCGGGACGACGACGGCCATGACGCGCTCGCCCCAGGTCTCGTCCGGAACGCCGATGACGGCGCACTCCTCGACGCCGGGGCAGGCGTGCAGCAGTTGCTCCACCTCCTCCGGCGCGACCATCTCGCCGCCGCGCTTGATGAAGTCCTTGGCGCGTCCGGTCAGGTAGATGTAGCCGTCCTCGTCCATGTAGCCGAGGTCGCCGGTGAAGAGCCAGCCGCCGTGCACGGTCTGCGCCGTCGCCTCCGGCTGCCCCCAGTAGCCGCGCATGAGGCGCGGGCCGCGCGCGGCGATCTCGCCCTGCTCACCCGCCGCCAGCTCGTGGCCGTCCTCGTCGACGATGCGCACCTCGACGTCCGGCAGCGGCCTGCCGATGCTCCGCAGGTGGCGCCGCCGCTTCTCGACGACGTCCGGGGGCCCGTCGAGGACGTGGTCCTCCGGCGGCACCATCGCGATGGTCGAGCCGGTCTCCGTCTGGCCGAACGCGTTGATGAACTGCACGCCCGGCATCGCCGCGACCGCCCGCTCGATGACGGGCGGCGGCATCGACGCTCCGCCGTAGGTCAGCACGCGAAGGCTGGAGAGGTCGTGTGCCGCGAACTCCGGGTGGTCGAGCAGCTGCTTGAGCATCGTGGGGACGATGAGCGCGCGCTCGATGCGGTGCTCCTGGACGAGCGCCAACCACTCGCGCGGCTCGAACTGGCGCTGCAGGACGACGGTGCGCCCGCCGAACGTCCCCGCGAGCGCGGCCTGCAGACCCGCGATGTGGTAGAGCGGCAGCGTCAGCAGCGTGCGCTCCTCCACGTCCGGGTCCGGCGGCTCCATGTTCGCGAGCATGAACGACGTGAAGCTGTCGTGGGAGAGCATTACCGCCTTCGGCTGGCCGGTCGTGCCCGCCGTGTAGAGCAGCACCGCGGTCTCGTCCGGCGATCCCTCAGGGAAAAGCATTTCGTCCGCGTCGCCCTCCGACAGCAGCGCCTCGTACGAGCGCCAGCCGTCCGGCGGCGCGCCGCTGTCGACGGCGAGGACGCTCGCGGATGCGGCCTCGCTGCCCAGTCCCGCGATGAGCGTCGCGTACCGCTCGCCCGCAACGATGGCCTTCGGCGACGCGTGCCGCAGCGGGTAGCCGACCTCCTCGCCGTGGCCCCGGAAGTTCAGCGGCACGTAGACGGCGTCCAGCCGCGCGGCGGCGAAATACGCCTCAAAGTGGACGGGCGTGTTAACGTCCATGACGGCGACGCGGTCGCCCGGGCCAACGCCGTTCGCGGCGAGCGCGTTGGCGAGCCGGTTGGCGCGGTCGGCGAGTCCGGCGTAGGTGAGCGTGACGCCGTCGTGGACGAGCGCGGCACGCTCGGGAACGATGGCGGCGGCGATGGTCAGGATGTCGTGTGTGTGCAGGGTGGTTCTCCGGCGGGCGGAACGCGCCCGTCAGGCTAGCGTAGCCGAGCGGCGAGCCGCCGTTCAAGCCGCAGGCCGTCCGCGAGCGCCAGGTCGGCGCCCTCGGTGACCGCGCGCTTCGCCAGCGCGAGCGCCTCGGCTGGCGCGGACGCGACGTCGCGCAGTCGCGCCTCGGCCACGACGTACAACTGCTCGCGCGGGACGAGCCAGTCGACGAACCCGGCGCGCACCGCCTCGCCCGACGTCATCCGCCTGCCGGTGAGCAACATCTCCATCGCGCGCGGCAGCCCAACGATGCGCGGCAGCGATTGCGTGCCGCCCGCGGCGGGGATGAGGCCGAGCGACGCCTCCGGCAGCGCGAACGTCGCATCTTGCGACGCGATGCGGAGGTCGCACAGCGCGGCGATCTCCAGGCCGGAGCCGAAGCAGTAGCCGTGCACGGCGGCCATCGTCGGCTTCGGCAGCTCCGCCAGTGCGGTCCAGAGGTCGCGCGCCCACCGCACGTAGCGGGCGATGGCCTGCGACGGCGCAGTGCCGAACTCGGTGAGGTCCGCGCCCGCGCAGAAGCCTCGCTCGCCGTCGCCAACGATGAGCAGGCCGCGCACGTCGGCGTCGTCCCGGGCCGCGCTCAGCGCCTCGGAGAGTTCGTCGCGCATCCGCACGTTGAAGGCGTTGATCGCCTCGGGGCGGCACAGCGTGACGACCGCAACGCCGTCACGCTTCTCGTAGCGCAGCGTGGTGAAGCCGCTCATCGTCCCTCGAACCGGGCCTTGCGCTTCTCCGCGAAGGAGCGCAGCCCCTCGGCGCGGTCGGCGGTCGAGTGCAGCAGGATGCTCAGGTCGGCCTCCAGCCGCATCCCCTCGCGCAGCGGGAGGTCGGGCGATGCGGCGATGGCCTCCTTCACGTACTGCGCCGCGATGGGCCCGGCGTCCGCGATGGACGCAGCGAGCGCCTCGGCGTCCTCCAAGTCGCCGACGTCGTGCACGAGCCCGATGCGCAGCGCGTCGTCTGCGTCGAGCGTTTCGCCTGCCAGCAGCAGGCGCAGCGCCTGTCCCCGCCCCACCGCTCGCGTGAGCCGCTGCGTCCCGCCGTGCGACGGCATGCGTCCCTCGCGCGCGTGTCCCATGCGGAACGCCGCCGACTCCCCCGCGATGCGGATGTCAGCCGCCAGCGCAAGTTCGAGCGCCTCGTCGTGGCAGTCGCCGTCCACCCACGTCACGACGGGGATGCGGAGGGCCGCCAGAGCGGCGACGGGGTCGTCGTCCGCCCCGTCGCGCAGCGACGCGCCGATGGCGCTCCAGTCGCCGGAGAGCAGCATCACGCGCGCATCGTCGTCCGCGTCCAGTTCCAGGAGCGCGTCGGTCAGCGCGGCAGCGTCTGCGTCGAGCGTGAATCGTGCGATGCTCTTGGCGTTGTCGGTGGTCATGTCCCGGCTCGACGGCCTACGGGCAGGCGAGGCTGCACGGTCGCGGCAACCTCGGCGCCGGAGGTCTCCTCAGCGGTGCGCAGCTCGAACGTCTGCTGCAGGTTCATCCAGAACTGGGGCGTGGTGCCGAAGTAGCGGGAGAGGCGCAGGGCGGTGTCCGCTGTAACCCCGCGCTGGCCCTTCAGGATCGCCGTTATCCGGTTGGGGGGCACAGCCAATGCCTTGGCCAGCGCATGAGGGGAAATCTCAAGTTCGTCCAGTTCGTCACGCAGGATCTCACCCGGGTGCACCGGACGCATGCCGTTCGCACGCATCTCGGCCTTCTTCCCTTCTATGCGCTCCCGTTGCTCAGGGGTGAAGTGTGCGGTCAGCTCAGCGAATGGGTGATGTCCGCTCATGGAATCCATCCAACTCGTCCGTGATTTCGACGGTCCGGCCCACTACTCCAAGTATAGCCCCAGTGGAACGCCATCCATGGGACCCCCTGCCCTCACCCTTTGCCACGCAACCCTTGACAGCCCCCGTCGACTACCCTTACGATGCGCGGCGGATTAGCAGTCATGCTATTCGACTGCTAACAGACTATTAAGGCGAGTGCTAGCAGATGCACCTGCCGGATGCGAAAAGGAGGTAGCCGTGGCAAGAAGTCTGCAGCCCTTGGGCGACCGGATCGTCGTGAAAGCGGTAGAGCAGGAGACCCAGACCAAGAGTGGTATCTACATCCCGGACAGCGCGAAGGAGCGGCCCCAGGAGGGCAGCGTGATCGCGGTTGGCCCCGGCCGGATAACCGACGACGGCAACCGTCTCGAGATGTCCGTCGCGGTGGGTGACACCGTCATCTACTCCAAGTTCGCCGGCACCGAGTTCGAGGACGACGGCGAAGAGTACCTGATCATGAAGGAGACGGACATCCTGGCCAAGGTCGGCTAGGCCCGTGCAGCACGCGCCCGCGGGCGCGCATCACAGAAAGAGGAGTCAATCAAATGGCGAAACAGATCCTTTTCAGCGACGAGGCGCGAAAGTCGCTCAAGGTCGGCATGGACACCCTGGCCAACACGGTCAAGGTCACTCTCGGCCCCCGCGGCCGCAACGTCATCCTCGACAAGAAGTTCGGCCCCCCGAACGTCTGCTCCGACGGCGTCACCATCGCCAAGGAGATCGAGCTCGAGAACCACTACGAGAACATGGGTGCGCAGCTCCTGAAGGAAGCCGCCACCAAGACCAACGACGTCGCCGGTGACGGCACGACGACCGCCACGGTCCTCGCACAGGCCATGATCGGCGAGGGCTTCCGCAACATCGCCGCCGGCGCCGACCCCATGGCCATCAAGCGCGGCATCGAGTCCGCAGTCGTCGCCGTTCGCGGCAGCATCTCCGCGCAGGCCAAGGAAGTCAGCGGCAAGGAGCAGATCGCTCAGGTCGCGTCCCTCTCCGCCCACGACAACGAGATGGGCAACCTCATCGCTGAGGTCATGGAGAAGGTCGGCAAGGACGGCGTCATCACGGTCGAGGAAGGCAAGAGCCTCGGCTACGAGACCGAGTACGTCGAGGGCATGCAGATCGACCGCGGCTACATCTCCCCCTACTTCCTCACCGACTCCCAGCGCATGGAAGCCGCCGTCGACGACCCCTGTATCCTCATCACCGACAAGAAGATCTCCGCGGTGAGCGACGTGCTCCCCGCCCTCGAGAAGATCCTCCAGACCACGAAGAACCTCGTCCTCATCGCTGAGGACGTCGAAGGCGAGGCGCTCGCCACCCTCGTGGTCAACAAGCTCCGCGGCACGCTCAACTGCCTCTCCATCAAGGCGCCCGGCTTCGGCGACCGCCGCAAGGAGATGCTGCAGGACATCGCCATCCTCACCGGCGGCACCGTCCTGAGCGAAGAGGTCGGCCGGAAGCTCGACTCCGCCTCCATCGAGGACTGCGGGCGCGCCCGCAGGGTCGTCTCCACCAAGGACGAGACCACCTTCGTCGAGGGCCACGGCACCGAGCAGGCCATCCAGGACCGCATCGCCCAGATCAAGGCCCGCATCGAGGAGACCACCAGCGACTTCGACCGCGAGAAGCTCCAGGAGCGGCTCGCGAAGCTGTCCGGCGGCGTTGCCATCATCAAGGTCGGCGCGGCCACCGAGGTCGAGCTGAAGGAGAAGAAGGCACGCGTCGAGGACGCCCTCTCCGCCACCCGTGCGGCGGTTGAGGAGGGCATCGTTCCCGGCGGCGGGACCGTCCTGGTCCGGGCCTCCGAGGCCATCGCCGAGCTCTCGCTCGACGGCGACGAACTCACCGGCGCAAACATCGTCCGCCGTGCGCTTGAGGAGCCCATCCGCACCATCGCATCCAACTCCGGCCACTCCGGGGACGTCATCATCGCCGAGGCCAAGATCTCCCAGGACGACTGGGGCTTCGACGCCGACGCCGGCGTCTGGGGCCCGATGATCGAGCGCGGCATCGTCGACCCGGCCAAGGTCACGCGCGCAGCGGTCGAGAACTCGTCCAGCGTCGCGGCCATGGTGCTCACCACCGAGTCCGTGGTCACCGACATCCCCGAGCCGCCCGCGGCCGCCGCCGGCATGCCGCACGGCGACCACATGGACTTCTAGTCCAAACGTCCCACGGCTCACATCAAGAAGCCCCTGCGCTCGCAGGGGCTTCTTCTCTTTAACGACGAGACAGTTCTCCTCACTCACGCAGTTTCCGCAACCAGGCAGTTACGGTCGCCAGGCCGCTGGCGAGGGCGTCCTGGTACTCCACGACCTCGTTGTGCGAGAGCGTCCGCCCCCCACCATTCTCACCGTCGAACGTGATCCCCCCGCCGAAAGGGAAATAGTCAGCCCACCTGCGCATGACGCCGTTCAGCCGTTCATTGCCGTAATCGGCGTATGCGGCGCCGAATGAGAAGTCCCGGAGCCCTGCCCAGTACACCCTGCCCGGCTCCGGGAAGAGCCACGCAAATGCTACCGGTTGACCCCATATCTCTTTCGGCACGTCTACCCGTATCGAAAGTCCTTCGCCAAACCACACAACCTTCGCACCACTCTCGCGAGCAACGTCGAGAATGTGCTTCGCGGCCGCGCGTACGGCTCCCCTGGGAAGCTGGCTGTAGAACTCATCCTCGATTTCGAATGGCCGTTCATCCACCGGTTCCAGCGTGTCTCCCGTCATCACAAAGACCTCCTCAGCCATAGCACCATCGGGCTGCAGACTATACCAACACTCGCCCCATACCCATCCTCCCTCCCCTGTCCATCCATGTGAGTCCTCCCACCACCACCAAATCCGGTATCCTGTACATATGAAGGATTCGCTACCGAAACGCACTCTCATCGCAGCCGCCGCGATGGCCGCCCTGCTGGCGGTCGCCGCGTGCAGCGGCGGCGAACCCTCCGCGACCGACGCGTCCGGCTCCGTCGCGCTGGAGGTGCCGGACATCCAGATCAGCGCCTACCAGGGACAGGACGTCCTCGGGGGCGAGACCACGACGCTCTCGGCGGTCGTCGGCCAGGGCAAGCCCGTCGTGCTGAACTTCTGGGCCGCGCTCTGCCCGCCCTGCCGCGCCGAGTTGCCCGAGTTCCAGCGCGTCTACGACGAACGCAGCGATGAGGTCACGATCCTCGGCATCGACATCGGCCCGCAGCAGTTCCTCGGCACGAATGAGGAGGGCCAGGCG
>DAOUHT010000018.1:0-24503 GCA_034428375.1 Dehalococcoidia bacterium
GTGGAGCGCGGTGAGCACCCCGAACGCGAGTCCCCAGCCGCCGCCCACGTCGCCCATCGGGAAGCCCATGTAGACGGGGTCGTCGCCCGGGTTGCCGGTCACGCTCATCGCGCCGCCGAGCGCCTGCACGACGCCGTCGAACGCGGGACGCCCTGAGTAGGGGCCGTTCTGCCCGAAACCGGAGAGCGACGCGGAGATGATAGATGGGTTGGCCTTCTTGAGCGTTTCGTGGTCTATCCGCAGCCGTTCGAGGACGCCAGGACGGAAATTGTCCAGCACCACGTCCGCCTTCGCAGCGAGCGCATAGAATGCCTCGCGCCCAAGGTCGGTCTGCAGGTTGAGCGTGACGCTCCGCTTGTTGCGGTTGAACCCGAGGAAGTAGGCGCTCTCGCCGTTCAGGAAGTAGGGGCCGAGCTTGCGCGACGCATCACCGGAGCCGGGCTGCTCGACCTTGATGACGTCCGCGCCGAGGTCGGCGAGCAGCCGCCCTGCGAGCGGTCCTCCGAGCACGGAGGTGAGCTCGAGGATACGGACGTCTTCCAGCGGCATGCTCACAGGCCGGCCTCGAAGAGGAAGTCGCCGGAGGAGTAGTTGCGGAGCAGGTTCCGCGCGATGACCTGTCGCTGTATCTCGTTCGTGCCCTCCCCGATGATCATGAGCGGAGCGTCGCGGAAGTAGCGCTCGACCGGGAGGTCTTGCGTATAGCCCACGCCCCCGTGGATGCGCATCGCCTCGGTCGCGACGTTCAGGCACGTCTCGCTGGCGAAGAGCTTGGCCATGCCGGCCTCCAGGTCGACACGCTGGCCGAGGTCCTTCTTGCGCGCGGCGTCCATCACGAGCAGGTGCGCGGCCTTCACCTGCGTCGCCATGTCAGCGAGCTTCTGCTGTATCGCCTGATGCTCCGCGATGGGCTTGCCGAACGTCTGCCGCTGCTGCGCGTACTGCATCGCGGCTTCGAGCGCGGCGCGCGCCACGCCGACAGACCTCGCCGCGACGTTGATGCGTCCCAGTTCCAGCCCACCCATGACGTGGCGGAAACCCTCGCCCTCCGCGCCGCCGAGCAGGTTCGTCGCGGGTGTGCGGTAGTCCTCGAATGCAATCTCGGTGGTCTCGACGCCGCGATAGCCGAGCTTGGGGATGTCGCGCACCACGTCGAGGCCGGGTCCCTTCTCGCCGAGGAGGATGCTGATGCCGCGATGCGGCGGGTCGGCTTGCAGGTCAGTCTTGCAGACGATGGCGTAGATGCTGCCGTAGCGCCCGTTAGTGATGAACATCTTGCGCCCGTTCACCACATAGTCGTCGCCGTCCCGGACGGCGCTCGTTTTGACCGCGGCTACGTCCGTCCCTGCGTCAGGCTCGGTGATGCAGAGGGCTGCGCGCCGTTCGCCCTCAGCCATGGCGGGCAGGAAGCGCTCCTTCTGGTCCGGCGTGCCGAAGGTGTCGATCATGTGCGCGACGAGCAGGTGGGTGTTCAGGACGCCTGTGAGGCTCATCCAGCCCTTGGACAGCTCTTCGATGAGCAGGGCGTAGGTCTCTGCGCCCACGCCGCTGCCTCCGTACTCCTCCGGAATGGTCGCGCCGAAGAAGCCGAGCTCGCGCATCTGCGCCACGAGGGCGTGGGGGTATTCGTCGGCGAGTTCGAGTTCGGTCGCGGCAGGCATGACCTCGCGCTTCACGAAATCACGGACGGTGGCAACGAGCGTGCGCTGGTCTTCTGACAGTTGCATGAACGCCTCGGAGCGGAGGGTGAGCGTGGGGAGTATAGCCTTTCGTGGGCGTGGGCTGCGCGTGGGTGGTAGGGTTGCATGCACTCCCATGGCGATGCAGCATCCCCGCATATCCCGCTTCTGGCCGTTCCCCCGCGCCTACTACGGCTGGGCCATCATGACCGCGAGCATGCTGAACGCAGCAGCAAGCGTTCCGATGCAGGGACCCATCGTTGGCGTGTTCGTCCGCCCCATGCAGGACGAGTTGGGCTGGTCTGCAACGTCCATAAGCATCGGTTTCGCGCTCGGGTCTGGACTGGGTGGCATCTCCTCGGTATGGGTGGGGCGGATACTCGACCGGCGCGGTGCGCGCGGCGTTACGGTTGCGGCTGGGATGATCATCGTGGGCTGCATGGTGGGACTCGCTGCGATGACACAGGTGTGGCACTTCTGGGGGTTCTTCGGGCTGGCGCGCGGTACGGCGGCGGCTGGCGCGCAGTTGGGAACGATGGTTGCGCTGGCGTCCTGGTTCGTCCGGAAGCGGGGCCGCGTTGTGGGCCTGTTGGGCGTTGGGCAGCGGACGGGACAGTTCCTCATGCCGCTTCCGATAGTGGCGGTCATGACCTGGTTCGGATGGCGCGAGGCGTGGCTCGCGCTTGCGGGATTCGCCTTTCTCGCGCTCGTGCTGCCGAGTGCCGCATACATGCGCCGCAGGCCCGAAGACTACGGACTACTGCCGGACGGACGCCAGCCCACGCACGACGTACAGGTCGGGGAAGTGTCCGAGGACGCCGGTGAGGAGTTGTGGAGCCTGGCGGAAGCGAAGCGGACGGTGACGCTGTGGGCTCTCATCGTGGCGCAGGCCGCCGTCGTGCTGGCGGTGAACGCGACGAACCTGCACATCAATGTGAGCCTGCAGGACAAGGGTCTGTCGCAGTTTTCGGCGGCTATGGCGGTGACGATCTACCTGACCGTGGCGGCGCTCTCCGTGTTCGGCTGGGGATTGCTGATGGAGCGTGTGCACACGCGCTACCTGGCGCTCACGTCAGTGCTCTTCTACCTCACGGCGATGGTGCTGGCGATATCGGTCGATTCGTTCCCGACGGCAGTGGCGTTCAGCGTCGCGTTCGGGTCCGCACTGGGTGTGTGGACGGTGGTGAGCCGGATGATGTTCGCGAACTACTTCGGGCGGAGGTCTTTCGGGACGATACGAGGCTTCGCAGCGCCCATCATGGCGGGGGTTAGCATGGTGGGGCCGATACTCGCGGGAATAGTCAAGGACATCACGGGCAGCTACGACCTGTCGTTCACCATATTCGCGGGCGTATTCGGGATCGCGTTCGTTGCGTTCGCGCTTGCCAAACCGGCGACGAAGCAGGCTTAAACACGGCAGGGCTCGATGTCGAGCCCTGCCGTATGCGTCAGTCTTGTGCCGTCTGGGGCGCGCTCTTAGCGTCCGGCTGTCGCGGGGTACATCTCCGGCTTCAGCACGGACCACGGCTGGTCGGCGGGCAGGATGCGGTCGATGGCCCGGATGGCTACGAACTCATTCTGGCTGCCGCGCGGCGTGCCGCCGTCTGCATTCACCCGGATCGCCTCCTGAAGCAGCTTGCGCATCGCGATGATGGCGCGGTCGCTCGTGCCGAGGTGCTCCTGGCTGCGGTCCGCGATGGTGCCCATCGTCTCCTGCAGGGCGCGGTCCTGGGTGTTGACGCCGACGATGCCGGTGAAGTTCTCGGTGCGCTGCATCTGCCGGTCGAGCTTCCAGTCGTTCTCCTTGTTGCGCACCGTGCGGAAAGTGGTGCGGTCGATGTCGACGTCCCACTCGTTGCCGGTGCCGGCGAGCCGCCTGTCCTTGTCGTTCAGCGGGTTCTCGTCCCAGGTGAACGTCCAGTTGAAGACCATGGTGTTCTCGTCGTCTATCGGCACCCAGCAGTGGCCGGAGCTGCGCGGCTGCACCGGCTCGCCGCTGCGCCCCACCTGGCCTGCGCGGAGCTGGTGGAAGGGGAGCACGTAGTGGTACGTGCGAACATAGTTGCCCTCATCCTTCGATAGTGGGCGTACGGAGCTGTAGGTGTAGCCGTAGTTGGTCTGCTCGACCTCCAGGTACGGGGCGGTGGAGCGTGAGCGGAGCAGCGTCTTGTCGGCGAGGTCATTGTTGTGCAGGAAGGACGAGTGAGAGGTGTCGATGCCGCCCTCGACGGCCTGCACCCAGTTGCACGTCTGGATGAGCTTCGTCACGCCGCGGTGCGAGTCCGGCACGGTCGTCCATTCGAACGCCGGCGGCGGAGGGACCTCGTCGGGCGGGCCGAGGTAGGCCCAGACCACATTGCCGCCCTCCCACGTCTTGTAAGCGCGCGTTTTCACCTTGTGCTTGAAGTTGCTCTCATCTGGCTCGTTCGGCTGATCCACGCAGGCACCGTCCACGTCGAACTTCCAGCCGTGGTAGACGCAGCGCAGGCCTTCCTCTTCGTTCCTGCCGAAGTAGAGGCTCACGCGGCGGTGAGGACATGCGTCCGGCAGCAGCCCGATGCGGCCCTTGGAGTCGCGGAACGCAACCAGGTCCTCACCGAGGAGCCGCACGCGGACAGGGTCGCAGTCGGGCTCCGGGACTTCGAAGTCCATGAGGGCGGGGATCCAGTAGCGCCGCATGGCCTCGCCCATAGGCGTGCCGGGGCCTACTCGCGTGATAAGTTCGTTGTTCTGGATGGAAAGCATGGCTTGCTCCTCCTGTGAATCAGCGTTCTGCCGGACATGGCTCCTAAAGGAATGATACTCTCTTGCCGCAGGCTATGTGATTAACAAGTGGAGGAAGTAGCCAGACCCTGCGACAACCGCTATGCCTGCGATAACTGCTGCTGCCGCCTCGCCGGTGCTCGCACTTGCCTGTTTCATTTCGCGCAGTCCCCACACGAAGATCCCGATGGCGAAGAGCACTGATGACAAGCGCCCCCATGCGTGGACAATCTCTCCGCTGGTGAAGAATCCAAAGTTCTGCTCCCGCAGCACACCGACCACGGCGGCCCCGCCTATCAGACTGCCCAGCAGTACTATGCCGAAGGAGTATGCCTTCTTGGTTGTTTGCTTGTCTGGTGCGTTGCTCACGCTCTTCGTCCTGCCTGCGTCGGGCGCGGGCTACTCGAGGTTGGATTCGTAGAAGTTATGCCAGGCGTCCACTGCCATGTCCCAGATGGGGCCGATGACCGGCCAATCGCGGGCGACAGGAGTCCCCCACTCGGAGAGAAGGAGGTAGCCGTAGATGCCGACTATGATGATTTCGAAGAACACAGCCGGGATGATCGTCCAGTACCACTTCACCTTGCCGAAGATTACGAGGTAAAGGACGGTATAGGCTGGTACGGCAATGTGGAAGCCAAACACCCAGAGGCCGACCAGAAGTCCACCCGTCGTGCCAATCAGTAGCATCCACCGCCATGCCACGACGGCAGGGTCGTCGTCCGTTTCGAGGAAGCCCGTGTCCATGATCTGGCCGCCTTCGCTGGACTTTCCTGCCTGGAAGAGTGAGACGGCGCGCCAGAACCAGAATGGCGTTCCAAAGAGTATGGCGATGCGCGGCAGTAGCCATCCCCCGTTGTCCCAATCAAGACGCCAAGGCAGCCATGACAGGGGTCCGGTTTCCCAGTCCACCGAGTCCAGGTACATGTAGACGAAGAATGTACCCACCGCGGCGAGGAGTACCACTTCCCCTATAAATTCTACTGTGAGAAACCGGCTGCGGGGGGCCGCTACGCTGTTGCTTCTGGATGTCATGGAGATGGCTCCGCTGACGGGTGCTCCGATTCCTCCGCTGCGCGGATGCGCGAGGCGCTCTGCTGGGTGCGGAGCCCGATTACCGCTGCGATGACTACGAGAGCGAGGATATTGAGGAACTGCCAGCGCGTGAACATTTCCCAGCCATACGTGTTGGTTGCAATCCACAGCCACTTGTCGGTCTCCTTCGCCAGCGCGATCGCGATGACGATGGGTGGGCGGGGCCAGCCGTACGCCTTCATGAACAGGCCAAGCACGCCTGCCGCTGCGAACAACCAGAGGTCTCCGACCGACTGCGAACTCTGGTAGACGCCGATGACGATGATGGCCATCACCAGCGGGAAGAGGATGTTGGGCGGTATCACCGTCACACGCGCGATGAGCGGCGCGAACCGCAGCACTATGGGCACGACTATGATGTTCGCGAGCACGATGGTCCACACGAGGGAAATGGTGAGGTCCAGGTGCTTGTTGAGCATCGGCGGGCCGGGCTGGATGCCCACCAGGATGAGCATGGCGAGAATGAGCACCATGTTCGGACTGCCCGGAATCGAGAAGAAGAGCGTAGGCACCAGCACTCCGCCGTCTATGGCGTTGTTCGACGCCTCGGGCGCGATGACGCCCCTGATGTCACCGGTACCGAACGACTCAATCGCTCCTGGTTCAGTCTGCCGTGCCTGGGCGTAGGCGATCCAGTGCGCTGGCACTGCCCCGAGTCCCGGCATCATGCCGACAGCAGCGCCGATGAGTGAGGACCGCGTGATGAGCCACTTGTGGCGCGTCGCCTCCTTCATGCCCTTCTTCACCCCCTCCCCGGAGCCGGAGAGCACCTCGTCCAGCCGTTCGGTCGCGATGGTGGTGTTGCTGACGACCAGGTTCGCCAGCTCCGGTATGGCGAACAGCCCCAGCAGCATGGGCACGATGGGGAGGCCGTCCCACAGGTAGCCGATCCCCATGTTTGCGCGGACCACCCCGCCGATGGGGGAGAAGCCGATGAGGGCGATGGCGAGTCCGAACGCTGCGGTGAGCAGGCCCTTGACCATCGCGCCAGAGCTCAGCAAGGCCACCGTCATGATGCCGAGGAGCGTCAGCAGGAAGAACTCCGCCGCGCCGAAGAGCTTGAGCAATTCGCGCGCGACAGGCAGGACGCTCATGAGCAGTGCAGCGCCGACGATGCCGCCGATGAGCGAGGAGACGTAGACTGCGCCGAGTGCCTCCCCGGCGCGTCCCTGCCGCGACATCGGGTAGCCGTCGATTATCGTCGCCTGCGACCCTCGTGAGCCTGGGACCCCTATGAGGATTGACGGTATGGGCTCTGTCGCGTCGTTGGCAGCAGCATAGAAAACGGCGGCAGGGAGCGCTATGAATGGGTCAAGCTGAGCCGCGAAGCTGAGCAGCAGGATGAAGACGGGCACGCCGCCTGCAATCATCACGCCATTGAAGAGCGCGATGGGCGTGATGATTAGGAATGCGATGAGGGGTCCGGGGCTGAGCAGATGCTGAGCCGCGCTGATACTCGCTTCCCACATGCCGCCGCACGTCCTTTCTGCTGTTTCGCCTCACGTATCCGCGCCGGTGCAGGCGGGATGTCTGCACCGGCGCGGTCTGTCCCTAGTTGATGGTCAGGTCACCGACTCCACTCAACTCGAGCGCTATGTCGCGCGTCGCCTGGCTGGCGTTCTGTACCCGTTTGACGATGTCGAGGATGTCCTCGGCTCTTCCGTAGCCGAAGTCGTCTGCGTATCCGGCGATGGAGACCTGCTCCTTGAATGCCGGGTCTTCCATCATCCGGTCGAATGCCGACTGCCAGTACTGCTTCACATCGTCCGGGACACCCGGAGGCAGGAAGAAGACACGCGATATCTCGGTCACCAGCAGGTTCAACTCGAGCGCCTCCGCCTGTGCTGCGTCAAACGAGAGGCCCGTCAGATCGCGGAAAGAGGGGAGCGGGCCGTCGTGCCCGAGTTCAGCCAGCCATTCGTCGTTGTACGGCTTCTTCTCGTAGAAGATCGGAACCATGCGTCCCTGCTCTATCCACTCGGGGAAGAGACGTCCTGCGGTGCCCGGGCTGCAGCGGTTCGTGCCGTCCAGTTCGCCGCGGTCGAACGCCGCCATGATCTCAGACGTTCCGCCATAGCCGTAGATGAGCTTGAACGGGCCGCCGTTCTGGACCATGAATTCGATGGCAGGTTCGTTGCCTGCCGCTGCGGACCCGACCCTGATCGTGAGGTCATTGTCGAGCACTTCCTGCCAGGAGGATGCGAAGCCACTGTCCAGACAGAACCCGTCCTCGCCGATAGTGAATGTCGGGGAGCCGAGGATGTGTATGGCGTCGATGTCGAATCCGGGCACGTCGCCAACGAGCAACTGTCGTGCGAACCAGCGCGAATGCGTCGGGCCTATCGCCAAGCCGTCCGGCTCGGACTCGATCACACCTCGCAGCCCGCGGAGCTGCCCGGCGCCGGGGAGGTTCTGCACGATGAAGCGCGTGCTGTCAGGGAATTGCCGCTCGGCTGCCTGCGCAACCAGCCTGCTGAAGGTGTCGTAGCCGCCGCCTGGGCTCGCTCCAACGATGATCTTGATGGTCTTGCCGCCGAAGTATTCTTCTGCGTCGAAGCCCGGGGGCGGAGGAACGCGTGTGGGCGTCGGCCGTGGTGTCGGGGTCGCGGTCGGGTCCGCCGTCATCGTCCCAGGCGTGGGGGTAGGCTCGTCCCCAGCCATCGCGTCGGGCGTAGGGGTAGGCTCGCCCGTCATCATCGCCTCAGCCGTGGGAGTCGGCGTCGGCGTAGCCGCCGGACGGGGCGTCGCCGTGGGGTCATCATCACCGCCACAAGCCGCGAAGAGCGCCAGGATCATGGCTATCGCGCCGAGGGCCAGGAATCGGTGGATGCGCATTCGGTTTCCTCCTGCGTTGCGCTGTATTTTGGACACGCGTTATCGAACCGCTTCCGAGCGGGTCGTCGGCATGTAGTCGATTGTCGCGGCGCAATGTACCTGCGCGCGGGCGTCAGGTCAATCGTTGGGAGCGCTTTGTGTGAATCCCACTCACAAGTTGCCGTCTTCACGGTACCGGCCTATCCTGCGCCGCGCGGAGGAACACGGAAGAAGGAGGCCGGGGTGACGACAACGGCAACGCTCTGCATAGACGCTGACGGGCACGTGCGCGACGCTGACGAGGACATACGGCCGTATCTGCCAGCGCCGTACAACGAGAGGCCGCGCCTGAGCGCGAACTCCCCTCGAGACGGGTTCGACAACACGCTCGGTGGCCGACTCGGCACGCGCCAGGTCGACACCGGCGTCTGGCTCGATGCACTCGATCGCGGAGGGCTTGCAGCGTCGGCTCTCTTCCCCACGGGAAGCCTCGGCGCAGGCTGGCTCATGGAGCCGGACTTCGCGATCGTGCGTTCCCGTGCCTACAACAACTGGCTGTTCGACACTTACCTCCAGCTGGACTCGCGATTCAAGGGCGTTGCGCTGCTGCCCGTGCAGGACCCGCCCGCCGCGGCCCAGGAGCTACGGCGCTGTGTCGAAGAGTTCGGCATGCTTGGCGGGATGCTGCCAGAAGGGCCGTACCAGTTCGGCAAGCCGCAGTTCGACGTCATCTACGAGGAGGCGCAGCGCCTCGGCGTGCCGCTCGCCGTGCACGGCAGCGGGCGGATCACTGGCTCCTATGACGAGTTCTTGTTCGACAACCTCTCGCAGGTGCACTCGCTCGGCCATGCGTTCACGCAGATGAAGCAGTTCGTGAGCATCATGCTGTCCGGCGTGCCGGAGAAGTTCCCTGACCTGAAGATCGCGTTCCTGGAGGCGGGCTGCGGCTGGACGGTGTACATGCTCGACCGGATGGACGAGCGCTACCACCTGCGCGGCCACGTAGACTCGCCGCTGCTGACGAAGTACCCGAGCGAGTACCTCGCTTCCGGCAACATCTTCATCTCCTGCGAGGCTGAGGAGCGGATGCTGCCGGAGACGATGCGCATCCTGGGGGAAGACATCATCATGTTCGCCTCCGACTTCCCCCACTGGGACGCCGAGTTCCCCGAGAATATCCAGCACCTGCTCGCAAGGGAGGACATGACGCCCGAGCAGCGGGCGAAGGTCGCCGGACTGAACGCACAGCGCTTCTACGGGATGGCATGAGCATGTACGACTTGACAGGCAAGGTTGCACTGGTGACGGGCGCGGGCGGCGAACGCGGTTTCGGCCGCGCCATCGCCAACCGCCTCGCGCGCGAGGGCGCGGACGTAGCCATCAATGACGTGGCGCTGAACCCCTACGGCAGCGCGGGCGGCTGGCAGGGACTGGAGTCGGTCGCAGCCGAGATTGCCGAGACAGGGAGGAGTTCGCTTGCGCTGGTCGGCGACGTGTCGGACAGCATGTCAGTCGAGCGGATGGTACAGGAGACGCTAGAACGTTTCGGACGCATAGACATCCTGGTGAACAACGCCGGGTCCCGACCGGGGCCGGACCGCGTGCCGCTGGTGGAGCTGACTGAGGAGGCGTTCGACGAGGTGCAGCGGGTCAATGTGCGCGGAACGTTCCTCTGCACACGCGCCGTGGCGCGCCACATGATTGAGCGTGGGGGAGGGGGAAAGATCGTCACCATCGCTTCCACGGCAGGGAAGCGGGGGATGCCGCGTTACGCGGCCTACACGGCATCCAAGTTCGCGCTGGTCGGGTTCACGCAGTCCGTCGCACATGAACTCGGGCCGCACGGGGTGAACGTGAACGCCATCTGCCCCGGCCTCGCGGAGACGGAACGCGCCGCGTACATCGCCGACGCCATCAAGCCGTCAGGCACGACGGCTGAGGAGCAACTACGGGGAATGGTGTCCGACCGCACACGGGCAAACCCGCTCGGTCGCATCACGGAGACCGAGGACATCGCCAAGATGGCCGCGTTCCTATCGTCCGGTGAATCGGACTACATAACCGGCCTTGCGGTCTCCGTCTCCGGTGGGGACGTGATGTACTAGGCAACGGGAAGGCCCGGCTTGTCGCCGGGCTTCCCGTAAAGAGCCTGAGGCTCTAGCCCATCTGGGCCATGGTCTTACCGATGATGTTGAGGCCCGTGCCGCAGACGCCGCATACCCCCTTGATGATGGGCTTGCCGTTCTTGGTCGTCTCGTCGCGGGGGCTACCCATGTCGCGCTTGTCCCGACACTTGACGCAGTATGCCTGCATTCTTGTCCTCCTTATGCTGTTGCAGCCTGTGGGCTGCGGTATCACAGAGCAATGCTTTCCTACCAGACAGGCACTCTACAAGTCCCCTGAAGCCTCTTTTTGAGTGAATTTCGCAGAATCACGCCTGATGCGGCGGAATTGCACTCCATCCACCCCGTCCGGATGCTCCTCAGAAGAGACCGCAGGTGTGCGGCGCGGATTCCCGCGCTGCGCTACACTCACCCTGACCTTTCCTGGAGGAACGCGGATGATCTACGAACTACGGACATACAACCTCACGGCCAACTCCGTGCCCGAGGTGGAGCGGCGCTTCGCCGAGAAGATAGAGGGGCGCACGAAACTCTCGCCTCTGGTTGGCTTCTGGCACACAGAGATTGGGCCGCTCAACCAGATCGTTCACCTGTGGGCGTACGAGACGCTGCAGCAGCGCGCGGACGTGCGTATCAAGGCCATCGCGGATGGCATCTGGCCGCCGGACATCACCGAGTTCATCGTCTCTATGGAGAGCGACGTCCTCGTGGGCTCGGCAGTGAACGACTCGCTGGACGGCCCGCGCGAGTGGGGCAGCCTCTACGAGTTGCGGATGTACACCTTCCCGTCGGGCACCGTCCGCTCCGTGATGCAGCAGTTCAGCGAGCAGGCCACGAAGCGGCTGGAGATGTACCCGGGTTGCTTCTTCATGAGCGATCTGGGGCAGCTCAACCGCTTCTACCAGCTGTGGCCGTACAAGGACTGGGCGCACCGTGACGAGCTCCGCGGCATCTACCTTAAGGAAGGCATCTGGCCGGCGCACACGGACGTGAGTGCGGTGCATCAGCTCGTGCGGCACATGGTTCCTGCGTCGTTCTCGCCGCTGCACTGACAACGCGTCGGAATCGGCGCGCCAGCGACGGCTCCGACGCGCGTTGACCCCGCCTCCGCGCCGGTGTTAGCGTCATGCCCGACGGGCCAACAGGAGGATGCGGATGCGCATCGTGAGTTTCGACGATTACCGCATAGGCGTGCTGACCGACAGCGACGACGTCGTGGACGTTACCGGCGTGGTCCCGGAGCTGCCGGACGAGTTCAAACCCATGCGGATGCTCCTCCTCATAGAGCGGTGGGAGAGCCTGCGGCCCCAGGTGGAGGCGATGGCGGCCTCTGACAGTGGCGTGCCGCTCGGCTCCGTGAGCCTGCTGCCGCCGGTGCCCGCGCCGCGCAAGGTGTACGCTCAGCCCGTGAACTACAGGGCGCATCAGGCGGAGATGCAGGAAAGCCCATGGAGCGGCACCGCGCCGCAGGTGTCGTCCGACCAGGGCATGTTCCTGAAGGCGTCGAGCGCCGTCTCCGGCCCGAACGACCCCATCCTGCTGCCATACTCGGACCGGGTCATCCACCACGAGTCCGAACTCGTCATGGTCATCGGCAAGGGCGGGAGCATGATTCCGCTGGACGAGGCGCTCTCGCATGTCTTCGGCTACACCTGCGGACTGGACATGACCGTGCGCGGACCCGAGGACAGGAGCAAGCGCAAGTCGTTCGACACGTTTGCGCCCATCGGTTCCTGCATCGTGACGGCAGACGAGATACCGGACCCGCAGGACCTCGAGATCAACCTCTGGGTGAACGAGGAATTGCGCCAGCACGCGTTCACGCGCGACATGATCGTGGATTGCAAGAACCAGATAGCCAACATGTCATGGGTGGCCCGCATGGAGCCCGGCGACCTCGTCTTCACCGGCACGCCGGAGGGCGTCGGCTCGGTCGGGCCGGGCGATCTGGTGACGATACACATAAGTCAGGTAGGCGAACTGTCCGCAAGAGCGCAGGCAAGAGAGTAGGAGGACGACCATGACCTGGACGATGCCGGAGAGTGAGAAGGCGTACCACCAGGAGTTGGACGACGAGAACATCAACCCGCTGTGGGTGATGCACGCGAACCCGCCCGAGCGTCCGAAGCTCGCGCCGCACGTGTGGCGCTGGGACAAGATGCGCGAACTGGCGATACAGGCGGGCGCACTGGAGAGCCTGAAAGGGCAGGGCTTCCGCCGGGCGCTCACGATGCGCAACCCGGGGCTGAATAACCCGATGGCCGGCGCGACCAAGACCATGTCCGCCGCCGTACAGATCGTCTGGCCGGGCGAGATCGCCGAGGCGCACCGCCACACCGCTGCGGCGATTCGCTTCGTCATCGAGGGCGAGGGCGCGTTCACGGTGCAGGAAGGGGAGCGCTTCCGGATGCAGGAGGGCGACCTCGTCCTCTCCCCCAGCTGGGCGTGGCACGACCACAATAACCCGACCGACAAGCCCGTCATCTGGCTCGACTGCCTCGACGCCCCGCTGGTCGGCTACCTCGACGCCATGTTCCAGGAGCCGTTCCCTGAGGATGTGCAGCCCGTGACCAAGCCCGTCGGCTTCACCAACGCCTCCATCGGCAACGGCCTCATGCGCCCCAATCTGGGAGACGTCCACGGCGGCGCCCTTCCGCTCACCTACCGGTGGGACGAGGCCTACGGCGCGCTCCTCGGCTACGGCGAGGAGGACCCCTTCGACGGCGTGATGATGGAGTATGCCAACCCGGTGACGGGTGGGCACTCCATGCCGACGCTCGCGCTGAAACTCCAGCGCCTCGCACCCGGCTCGCACACCGATGCCCACCGCCACACGTCCAGCGTCGTCTACCACGTCGCGAAGGGCGAGGGCTACTCGATCATTGATGGCAAGCAGCTCGAATGGACGAAGGGCGACACCTTCGTCCTGCCGTCGTGGGCACTGCACGAGCACGGCACCGACTCGTCGGACGACGCGGTGCTCTTCTCGATGAGCGACCTGCCCGTGATCGAGGCGATGGGCCTCTACCGCGAGGAAGAGGGCGCGCGCCAGGAAGTCGTCGGTGCGATCGGGTAGTTCCCGAAGTCCCAAGCGGAGCGCATCGGATTCGAAACACCTTATCGGGTGAACGCCTCGCCATGACACAGCACGTCGGCTCCCGCTGCAGGCAGGGGCGCCGGAACAGGAGCGGACCATGACTACAGGCTCTGCCAGACCCTTGAAGATGGGCGTTATCGGAGTGGGCGTCGGCGCCACGCAGATCATGCCCAGCATGGAGAGCCTGGACGAGATCGAACTGATGGCCGCGGCGGACACGAACCCTCGCGTCCGCGAGGCGTTCCAGGCTCGCTTCCCGGAGGCCCGCGTCTACGACAGCGCCGAGGCGCTCTGCGCCGACCCGGACGTCGAGGCCGTGTGGGTAGCGACGCCGAACAACTTCCACAGCCCGCACGTCGTACTCGTTGCGAACGCTGGCAAGCACGCCGTCTCCGAGAAGCCGATGGCCCTGAACATGCAGGAAGCCGGGGCCATGGTGGACGCCGCCGCGAAGAACGGCGTGAAGCTGCTCTGTGGTCACACGCTTGGCTTCAGCCCGCCCGTCCTGGAGATGCGGCGCATCATCCTCTCCGGCGAGCTTGGCCCACTCAAGGCACTCAACAACTGGGCGTTCACGGACTGGATGCTCCAGGCGCGCCAGCCGGAAGAGCTGGACGAGAGCGTGGGAGGCGGCGTCCTCTACCGCCAGGGACCGCACCAGCTGGACAGCCTGCGCGTGCTTGGCGGCGGCATGGTGCGCACCATACGCGGCACTACCGGCAAGTGGTGGCCGGAGCGCAACGCCGTCGGCTACTACTCCGCGTTCATGGAGTTCGAGGACGGCGCAACGGCTTCCGTCACCAACAACGGCTACGGCTACTCGATGACTGCCGACCTCGTGCCGTGGAGCGACGAGCAGGGCAGGGGGCTTATCGAGGGATACACCCACGACGACCGCGTCCAGATCCGCGCCGGCCTCAAGGACGGTACCCGCGACGAATTCGAGGCGAAGGACTCGCTCCGCATCGGCTCCGAGCACGAGCGCCGCTTCTGGCGCGAACAGCCGAAGGAAACGCCGCCGTGGCGTCCTACGAACCTCGGCATCCTCATCGCGACGTGTGAGCGCGGCGACCTGCGGCAGTCACGCTACGGGCTGTACGTCTACAAGGACGGCGGCATTGAGGACCGCTCGCTCACGATCTCGCGCTACCACGCGGGCAGGGAAGACCTGATGGAGCTCTACAACGCCGTGCGGAACGACGCGCCCGTCTACCACGACGGCCTGTGGGGCATGGCGACGCTGGAGCTCATCACCGGCATCATGGAGTCGTCGCGCACTGGCAAGGACGTCAGTCTCACGCACCAGGTGCCGATGTCGCCGGACTACGGCCTCTGATTCCCCACAGCGTAGGCAAAGGCTTGCGCCGCGGGAGTATGATTACTCCAGAAGTGAAGACCAGCCTCTGAAGGAGGTACGTGGATGCTCACCGCAGCACAGAACCAGCGCCTCACACGGGTCGGGCCGGGCACGCCGATGGGCGAGCTGCTCCGGCGTTACTGGCACCCCATCGCCCCGAGCGCCGAGCTGAACGCCGACAACCCCACGAAGGAAGTACGCATCCTCGGCGAGGACCTCGTCCTCTACCGCGACGCGAAAGGCACGCTCGGCCTCATCGAGCCGTCGTGCGCCCACCGCAAGGCCAATCTCTCCTACGGCATCCCTGAGGAGAACGGCATCCGCTGCGCCTACCACGGCTGGATATTCAACGAGACCGGTCAGTGCGTCGACCAACCGTCCGAGCCTGAAGGCTCCAAGTTCAAGGACAAGGTTCGCATCAAGGCGTACCCGGTCCAGGAGAAGGCGGGCATCGTCTTCGCGTACATGGGGCCCTCACCGGCGCCCATGCTCCCGCGCTGGGACCTCCTCGAGTGGGACAACGTCGAGCGTTGGGTCGTCGCGATGGAGCTGCCCTCCAACTGGCTCCAGTGCATGGACAACTCGCTCGACCCGGTGCACTTCGAGTGGCTGCACAACTACTGGGGCTCCTACGTGCTCGGCATGGAGAAGCCACCGGAAGAGCGCGAGGCCTGGAAGAAGCAGATGCAGGGCGACGGCGCGCGAGGCCGCCACGAGGTCAAGGTGGGGTTTGACCGGTTCGAATACGGCGTCATCAAGCGCCGCCTGATGCAGGGCGACACCGAGGAGAACGAGTGGTGGCGCATCGGCCACCCGGTGCTCTTCCCCAACATCCTCCGCGTCGGCCAGCAGCGCAACCACGGCTTCCAGATGCGCGTCCCGATGGACGACACTCACACGTACCACATCGTCCTGCGCGTGCGCGTGCCGGAGGCGGGCGAGGTCGTCGAGCAGACCGAGGTCCCATACAAGTACGAGAACGTGTTCAAGGACGACGGACGCATCCGCGCGGACTGGGTGCTCGGCCAGGACCAGGCCGCCTGGATCATGCAGGGTCCCATCAGCGACCGCACCACTGAGTCGCTCGGCGTTACAGACATCGGCATCATCCTCTACCGCAAGGTGCTCGAGGAGCAGATACAGATCGTCGAGGACGGCGGCGAGCCCATAAACGTCCATCGCGAGGACAAGGGCGTCATCGTCCTGCCGCAGGAGCACTCCTACTACCCCGGCTACGACGTCACCGGCGGCCCCTACCGAGACAAGCCGAACCTCAAACCGCTCATCGAAGCGCAACTCGCTCCGGAGATAGACGCGAACTTCGCGTAGAGGACTACGCGCAGGCGGTAGCGATAGCAAGGGCGCGGCAGACCTGCTGCATCTTCTCCTCGCTGAGGGCGCCGATGTAGTTGTGTAGCCTGCGCTTGTCTACAGTCTGCACGTGGTCGAGGTTGATTGCGGAAGGCGCCTTCAGCCCTTCGTCGATGCCGACTACAACCTCGCTTGGCAAACCTCGGATGGTTGAGGTTATCTGGGCCACCACAGCTGTGTGCAGCAGTGGCAGCGCTCGTGTTCGCGACAGTATGACAACAGGTCGACGCTTGTCGGGCGCGGCGAACTGGTAGAGCCATATCTCGCCGCGCCGCAGGCCGCCTACTCCAACCATGCTGCCTCTGCTGCCCAGTCCTTGAATTCGTCAGGGGGTGCTGCGCCGTAACCGGCTTCGTACGCGCGATCGATCTCCTCTGCCTCTATCCGAGCGAGGTAGTCGGCAACGGCTTGTCGGAATACTGCAGAACGCCCGCGCTTGCGCACCTCCTGGCTGCTGTCCAACCGCTCCAATAGCCCGTCGTCCATTGTTATTTGTATAGCCTTCATATACACAAATATACCACATCAGATGCCCGTATACAATGTGCTGACACGGCGTCGCCGCTTGCGCCTGAGACGCGCGTAGCGGAAGATGCCCCGCAGCGAAGGAGGCCAGCCTATGCGGTGGCCGGAGGCTGCAGACGAGATCGTTGTACGCGACGGTCACCTCACCATCAAGCTGTTCAAGCTCGTCGACGGCTGGTACGCACAGGTCGAGTCCGCCATCGAGGGCAAGATATTCGAGGGGCGGGTCACCGAGATGTCCGGTCTGCTCGCGGGACACCCCATGGTGAGCGGCCTCGTTGACGACGACAGCGACTCAGAGGAGGAGTAGCGTGGCAGACAGGCTCGCAGGCAAAGTGGCGATCGTCACGGGGGCCGGATCGAGCGGCCCGGGGATCGGGAACGGCAAGGCCGCCTCCATCCTCTTCGCGCGCGAGGGCGCAAAGGTGCTGCTCGTCGACCGCGAGCTCGATCGCGCTCAGGAGACCCTCGGGCTGATCGAGGCCGAGGGCGGTACTGCGTTCGCCATGGCCGCCGACGTGACGAGCGCCGCCGACTGCGAAGCGATGGTGCAGACGGCGGTCGAGCGTTTCGGTCGGCTGGACATCCTCCACAACAACGTCGGCATCTCCACCCGCGCCGACGTCACCGACGTCACTGAGGAGCAGTGGGACCACATCATGGCGGTGAACGTCAAGAGCATCGTCCTCGCCTCGAAGTACGCCATACCGGAGATGAAGAAGGGCGGGGGCGGCTCCATCATTACCCTCTCGTCCATCGCCGGGCTGCGCGCCAACAGCAGCACCCCGTACACCACCTCCAAGGCGGCGGTGGTCGGCTTGACCCAGTCGATGGCCGGCGACCACGGACGCGACGGCATCCGCGTCAACTGCATCGCCCCCGGCCTCGTCTACACCCCGATGGTCGCGCCGCGCATGGACGACGACCTGCGCCAGATACGGCGTGAGGCCGGTGTGCTCGGCACCGAGGGCACCGCGTGGGACATCGGATGGGCCGCGGTCTTCCTCGCCAGCGACGAGGCCCGCTGGATCACGGGCGTAGTCCTGCCCGTCGACGCCGGCCTGCTCGTCACCACGCCCGTCACCTACAACCGCCTCGGCCAGCAGCAGCACGGCGGCCCCGCCGCGACGTAGGGTGGCGCCTGTTCGTCGTTCGTGCGGAGGCAGGAACCTCGCCTTGGGTCTGGTCCCCTCTCCCTCGATGGCAATCTGCGACATCCGCCCATTGCCCGGTGAGTAAGTCGCTTCCTATGGTGTCCGTAGCGCGCCGCTCAGCTTGAGCGTGCGTGGTACACTACCTTGGAGTGACGAGCCGATGACAACGCGACCGTCGATCGACTTGGAGCAGCGTGTGAGCCGCTTGGAAGGCGCCTACGAACAGGTGAACGAGCGTTTGGGGGACCTCTCCCAGGCCATCGTCGGCTTGCGTGCCGATATGCACACTGAGATTGGCAGTCTCCGTTCGGAGATGAACGAGGGTCACGCTAGTCTCCGTGCGGAGATGAACAGCCGCTTCAACATACTTCTCGTGCTTGTGGGAACACTCTGGGCCACGACGGTCGGCGGCTTCATCGCCCTGTTTACGAGGATCTAGTCCCCGTCCTCTGTCCTCAACTCCACCACGACGTACTCCCCATCCTCCACCGCCCCTTCCGGAGTAGCCGCAAGTTGCGGGGCCTCGATCCCCATTCGCTCGAACGCTGCCGTGGGGTCGCGGTAGAACATCAGGTACGCCCGCCCTCCCGGCGCCAGCAGGTGCCGCGCCTTCTCCACGACGTCCACGCCCGTGACGTGCGACGCTGACCCCGCCATTGCGACGATCGTGTCGAACCGCAGCGGCGTCTCGTAGTCCTCGAACGTCGTGCGGAGTAGCGTCGCGTCCGCCTTGTAGTCCGGGTGCTTCAGCGCGAACTTCGCCAGCATTCCCGCACTCGGGTCGATGCCGACGTACCGTTCACGGTCGATCTGCCGGTAGCAGTAGTCCACCAGCAGCCCCGTCCCGCAGCCGATGTCGAGTACCCGCCCCGACGGCGCGGCGGGCTCATATAGCGCCTCGCGTTCGTCCTTCACGACCCACCACGGCTTGTCCGAGTCGTCGTACCGGTGCGCGATGGCGTCGAACGGCGAATCGTATGCCCCGTGGGTGCAGTACTGCCGGTTGACGAGCGTTACGTCTCCCAACGGCAGCGTCGGGCCGCCCATCGTCCAGTACGAGAACCCGTTTACGTCCAGGTAGTGCTGCTCCCTGCCCCCGAACGGACGCACCGCCTCGTGCTTCCGCATCTCGGTCACCGTCCACCGAAACTGCGCACTGACACCGTCTGCGCAGTCATCCCAATTGCGCTCCAACGTGTAGTAGTGCGGGATGTTCGGCATCGTGACCGCATACTGGTATCGCGCATGCTCCAGGTTCTCAACGAGCCGGTCAGGCAGTATGCGGAGCGGATTAGCCACTAAGCGTTCATCGCCCCAAACGCCTCACGTATCACAGGGATTGCTGAAGCGATTTGTTCCTCATCGTAGGCGTCTATGAGCATCCGGCACTCGGTGTGCGCTCTGTTGGGCACGAATTTCCATGAGGTCGTGTCATACACATTATAACAGTCGTCGATATCCACTTCATCAATATCAGTAGGCAATATAATCCTGATGTAGCCCTTTGCGGGTAGCAATTCAACGAAGAAATCTGGACCATAACAGCACACTGACCCTCTTTCAATCACTTCGATGATGTCGCCCAGTTCACGGACTTGTACTAGCGCAGTATTCAGGAGGTTTCTCACCGAACTACTTATAGTGAGACTATCGATGCTTCGATTAGTAGCTCTTGTCCGCAGGTCGCTGATGACTGCTTCTCTAAGTCGCTTCTCGTCTGCCCCATGATATTGCCATATATTGGCGGCACGTAGGGCAAGCTCATTCCCTCGATTCCGCATTTGTTCATCAGTCCAAGTGGACTGCTTCCTCACGTACTGGTTCAATCGTGCCGCACTCTGTTCGAAGCCTCCTTCGATGGTTTTTTTCTGTTCAAATGGCCTATTGGACAGCGCGCTGTTGTAGGCAGTAAGTGTTAGATTCCCGAGGCGGTGTAACCACTCTTCGTGAATTTCTTCCCAGTCTTCCCCCAGCATGTCTTTCCACTCGGAGACGTCTTCGATGTTCTGGGGCATAATGTGTTCAATGGAGTATTCTTCGGTAGGGCTAGGTTCTCTCTGCCTGTCATTTTCTAGCCGCGTCAGGATGTGCCAGCAGAGATCACGCTGCCAGTAGAGTTCAACGTTCTTGATTTCCCTCAAGAATTGTTCAGTGGTTGGGAAGTGATAGCGTTGCCTTGCTAGCGCTACCTTTAGTGATTCCAGAGGGTCATTGATATCTATGTCGCGTGCGACGCCTGCGAAAATGGACCAGTAGTCGCGTGACTGCCATCCGAGAACTCCACGTCGGACGATGAAGCTCTCGATTAAGCCTAACGCTTGGATGAATCCCGCCTCCGAGAGTGGCGAGTTCTCGCGCTTGTAGCATTGGTAAAGTTTCATTCCAAGGATGGCATGGGTGGTGGTCAGAGAGCGGACGTAACGTTTAGCCTCCAAGAGTTCTTTGCTTTCGCCCGGCACTGCGCTGAGTGACATTACATAATAGCCAGCGAAACGGTGCATTTCCTGCAGCAGTGTCTCCAGCGAATCGTGAGCTGAGCCGTCTTTGAAATCCTTGAATGCGTCATAGATTCTGTCTATCCGCGTCTGAACTGTCGATTTCATCGCTAACGCCATATAGTCACGTAGGAACCAGTCAAGCCGACGATTGGTCCTTCGGAACAAGGTTTCTATTGGCTGCCAATACGTGTTATACAGTCGGGTTTGCTCCATTTCTACTAACTCCATCAGCAAGAAATTCCGTATAAGGTCACTTTGGCTCAAGTCTAGACCTGTTGAATTCAGGCTTTCAAAAACAAGTTGTGGATTGTCAATTCCTCGATCCAGCGTGACATCAACAATCGATAGGCGTGCTATGCCCAGGTAGAGACAATCGAAGTCAGTCTCTTCTAGTTTGTCTCTGAACCATTCGTAAGTATCTAGTACTCGTTCGGAACATGTTCCTTCATCTATATCCTTGCCGTCAATTAGATCTTGAAGGGTCGAGTTGTCGAATCGCCGGAGTGCGATTTTGTATTTGCGATCAAGACTCTCGTTTCGGTTAATCAGATAATCATCTAATTTGCCTACGGTAGGGCTGTCTTCTCCTCCTACCCACCCTGATGCTTGAATATGGTCCCGAAGTGCGGTGAGCAGTAGAATTAGAGTCGTGAGGCGCTGTTGTCCGTCTATTACAAGCCATTTGCTAAATGTAGCGCTGGCAGTTTCTGTCCCCACGTAGACAATTGAGCCTAAGAAATGGCCACTGTCTGCTTGGTTGTTTCCTGCGCGGATAATGTCGTTCCACAATTGTTCACACTGCGGAGTCCCCCAACTGTAGTCGCGTTGGAACACGGGGATTACAAATTGCTTACTGCCATTGATAAGGTCCATGAACTGCTTGTTGACTGCTCTCATCCCAGATTGGTCTCCCTTGTCGGTTAGTCGCCCCTCTTGAATCAGCGGGAACGCCGTGTCGTAGGTAGCTCGCGGAGGCGGTGACCAGGTTGCCACCGCAAGAGGGGCAAACATATCTCTAGGGCATAGCATCGTCAAGCCTATTTCCGTTCCCCATCCATCCTTCCGTCACATTTGTGACACGCGCCCGTTGCGCGGACGCCGCGCCTCTCCTTACGATGGTTTGACCGGCGCGGCGGGCCACGGCTCGGACCGCGTGGACGGAGGCAGGAGGGGTGGCTCCATTGTGGCCCCATGCCTGCCCCGTTCACCCTCGGACCGTCCCTGAGACGGCCCCGGAAGGCCCCACAGTGGCCCCGCTTGAACGCCGGAATTCAAGAGTGGATGGTGCCAAATGGTGCAAGATGGAGCCAGGATTCAGCGAGACCCCGACAGCGGCGAAGGCGGTGCTGCGCCGCCCGTGCCCGCGCAGCTCACGCCCAAACAGATGCTGGCGATCCCCTATATCGTCTCAGCCCCTTCGCAGCGCAAGGGCGCGCAGGCCGCCCGCATCGGCCGCAACACCCTCAGCCGGTGGATGCAGGACCCCAACTTCCGTGCCGAGATTGAACAGGCCCGCCGCCATGTGGCCGACCTCGCTTTCGCCGAGATCAACGGCCTCGCCCTGAAGAGCGTTATCGCCCTCGCCGACCTCCTCGAAAGCCCCGACCCCCACGTCCGGAACGCCGCCGTCCGGACTGCTCTCCAGAACGCATTCAGGCTCAAGGAACTCAGCGAGATACGGAACCGGATCGACATCATGGACTACGCCATCAGCATGCTGAAGAACCAGCGCGGTGCCCGGTGACCGCCCGCCTCAAGACGCTGGAACGCTACCTCGCCTGCCTCCGCGCCCAGGCCGCTCTCTTGCCTGTCGCCGAGAACTTCGCGGACCGCTGGCAGCAGGCTCTGGATCAGGGGGAACCCTTGCCGGAGGTCTTTGATCTCATCGAGGCCGCCATCCGTGTTTCCGCCCCGGTGCTGGCCTTTGCGCCCATCGACGCCTACCTGAAGCAATGCGCCCGCGACAGACGCACCCCGGATCCCACCCGCGTCATCACTGCCATCGTCCACGGCTACGCCGAGGCCAACCCTCATGGGGCTGCAGGGTGAGACCTGCGCCTGTCCCATGCGTGAACCTCTCCTGAAACCCCGCCGCACCTTCGGCGGCTCCGCCGGTGGCGAGCGCGAAGGCCCCTCGCTCATGTCGCGCATCGCCCGCTCCCTCGAAGGCATGGAGCCGGAGTCTGTCTCACACTTGATGCGGAAGTGAGGGTGAACCAGTGGGACTGGAGGCGCTGACTGCTGTAGGGCGTCCTTTATGGGCGCCCTGCAGTGGTCAGGCATGGGATGTGTCATGCTGAGCAGAGCCGAAGCATCTCTCGGGCCCCCGAACGCCGGACGCTATGCGGGAAGGGGTGATGCGCGAAGTCGCCCGGACGGCAGGCGCTCCGGGTGGCGGTCGAACCCGAACAACCGGCTGGCGTTGTCGCTCAGGATCTTGCGCCGGTCTTCCGGCGACAGGCCGGGGATGTTGTCGAGCCCCTCGATCGTCCGCGGCCACGTCGCGATGGCGTCGCCGTGGTCGTAGTCGCTGCCGATGATGACGTTGTGGTTGGGCCACAGCGCGAGGATGTCTGGCAGGTACGTCTCCCACGAGACGGCGGCCACGTATATCTGTTCGAAATACTCGCTGGGCTTCCTGAACAGTGTCTCCGGCCCCTGATGGAGCGTCTGCCTCGGGTTTGGCTCTTCCTCGTGCCCGCGCAACATCGAGTGGTCCAGCCGGTTCATCAGGAATGGCACCCATCCGACGCCGCCCTCGAAGAAGCCGAGCCGGAGCGTTGGAAACTCGTCGAACACGCCGCTGAATACGAGCCGAGCGATCTCGGCCATGTATTCGAACGGCAGGCCAAGGGCCCCGACTCCCAGGAGGTCCGGGCGGTTCGCGACTCGCGTATCTGTTGCGAAGAACCGGTTCTGAGCGACGCCGGCCACCGGGTGGACCAGCACCGGGATGTCGAGCCGCTCCACCTCTTCGTAGAAGGGCCACAGCTGTTTGTCGCTGAGGTGGAGGTCTCCGAACGCCCCCATGACCTTCACGGCCTGCAGTCCGAGCTCCTCCACGGCGCGGCGGACCTCACGCACGGACGCCTCGACGTCGGGGAGATAGACCCAGGCAACGCCGATGAAGCGGTCATAGTCGGCGATGTCCTCAGCAACCGTATCGTTGTACGCGATCGCGAGCTGGCGTCCAAGCTCGGGCTCCACCTCGTAGGGGAGCGGCCGGTTGTCGGGGATCAGCACCTGGAGATCGAAGCCATCCCGGTCCATGATGGCATAGCGCTTCTCGAGGTTCCATCGGCCCTCCGGGATGCGCTCCCAGATGGCCTTCCCATCGCGGATGTAATCGGCTGCCCCGTCGTAGGTGCGCGCTTCACCCTTGCCCGGGTGCGCCACCCGGTCGAGCATCCGGGTCGGCCAGTAGTGCGTGTCACCGTCGATGATAGCCATTGCGAGTCTCCACTTCCTGGCCTCAGGCCGTACCGCGTCCCGATCGCCCTACTGCAGGCCCCGCTCCAGCTCGACGGCCTGCGGCTGCAGGTCGGCGAAGGGGCCGCCCGTGCGCTCGTAGCCGGGGAACCACGCGTACTCGGTCGGCAGCTCGATGATCTCCTGCTGCTTCCGGTGCACGTTGACCGGGTCGCCGCCGTCCTCCATCACCTTGATCTGCTCGTTCAGCATGTTGCGGAACATGATGAGACCGACGTCCGTGACGCCCAGCGCCTCCGTGCTCCTGTCCATGCGCGGGCCCTGGATGATCCACGCGAGCTGGTCCTGCCCCACCACCCAGTCGTCCTTGATGCGGCCGTTGTCGAAGAAGGCGGGCCGGTTCTCGTGTGTCATCGGCGTGGGTTCGATGACCTCGCCGGGCTGCGGCGTACGGATGGTGTAGCCGAAGTGCAGCGTGTGGGTGTCGTCGACGGGAACGCGGTGCTGGAACTCGAACCACGTGCCCTGGCCGACGCGCAGCGTGTACGGGAATAGGATGGGGTGGCCGATACGCCACCATTCGCTCTGCTCGTCCTCG
>DAOUHT010000019.1:0-4071 GCA_034428375.1 Dehalococcoidia bacterium
GACACCGAGCCCAACACCCACGCTGACTCCGACCCCGGCCCCTGCACCGACATCCACTCCTACTCCTGCGCCGACCGCGACGCCGTCCGGTTACCCGCAGGCCGAGGTGACGATCGAGGGCTTCACATTCGGCGTGGACGTGGCGGACACGTATGAGCGGCGCGGGCTGGGGCTTGGCGGACGCGACGAGCTGGCGCGGGAGCGAGGCATGTGGTTCGACATGGGCGGCACGGGAAACGCGACGTTCTGGATGCGCGGCATGCGATTCCCGATAGACATCGTGTGGATATCGGACGACCTCGTCGTGACGGGCGTGGCGGAGCGGTTGCCGTTCCCCGAGCCGGGCGTCCCGGACTCGTCGCTGCCGCGCTACTCCTCCGGCGTGCCGATACGGTACGTGCTGGAGATCAACGCCGGGCTCGCGGAGGAGCTGGGCATCGGGGAGGAATCGGTCGTCACCATCAGCCCGTTGCCGTGAGCACCTGTAACTGTTCAGAGTTGATGAGTTCGTCGTTCCTGCGGAGGCAGGAACCTCGCAGCCTAGGGTTGGGGCGGCCCTTGTCATGCTGAGCGGAGCCGGAGGCGCAGTCGAAGCATCTCTCGGGTGCGCGCCTCGCCTATACGAACCTTCCCAGAGAGATTCCTTTCGGCAGGCCCAGGGCAGGCTCTCGGCTCCGCTCGGAATGACAACCCTCCGAAGGCATCTCCCCCTAACTCTGAACAGTTACGAGCGCCTGTCCCGGCAGCATGGGCATGACGGACGGTCACCCGCACGATGCGCTATCCTCGCACTCACGAGGAGGTCCCCATGATCTACGAGATGCGCACCTACTATTCGATGCCGGGCAAGCTGCGTGCGGTCGTGCAGCGGTTCGCGGATGTTACCCACGAATTATTCCTGAAGTACGGGTTCCGCCCCGTGGGGTACTGGACGGAGTCGGTGGGCGACAACACGAGGTTCCACTACATGCTGGCATGGGAGGACGACGCAGAGCGCCGCGCGAAGTGGGCCGAGTTCCGCGAGGACCCGGAGCGCATCCGTGCGTTCGCGGAGTCGGAGAAGGATGGCCTCATCGTCGAAAGGATCGAGAACTCGATCTGGGAGGCAACGTCGTTCTCCCCGCAGCCATAGTTCCAGCGTCTGATTCGTGCGAGGACACGGAGCGTTACAATAGGGAGTTGCACTGGCCCGGTGCCCCGTGGTGCAGTGGTAGCACAGCAGACTTTGGATCTGTTGACCCTGGTTCGAATCCAGGCGGGGCAGCCAGACCCGAGCCTGCTGGTAGCAAGGAAGGGATGATTTGAAAGACGGTCCGACAGGAACGGGCGACACCTGCGTCCAATTCTTGTTCTTCAAGGTGGATGGGTCTTGGCGGCGGCAGCGCGCCGAAGCGAAGACTCGCCACAAAGAGGAGTTTCTGACGACCCTCCGGGCGACGGAGGACGAGGTGCCCGCCCATGCGTACAGCACGCTTGGACTGCGCGCTGACACCGACTTCATGCTGTGGCGGACTTCCACGGGGCTCGAATGCCTGGAAGAGACGCTCGGCGCTCTGCTCTCAACCGAGTTGGGAGCATTCCTTGAGGTCAGCCACTCGTACTTCGGTCTGCTTCGACGGTCGACCTACGGGCAGGCGCGTACAGACCAGGACCACGCTGAGCAGTCGCAGGAGAAGGGCAGGTACTTCGTGCTCTACCCCTTCACCAAGACCATCGATTGGTACCTCATCTCCCGCGAGGCGAGGCAGGGGATGATGAACGAGCACATCCGCGTGGGGCGGACGCACCCGGACATCAGCCAAATACTGCTCTACTCGACCGGGCTGGGAGATCAGGAGTTCATCGTGGGGTACGAGACCGACTCGCTCGCCGAGTTCCAGGACCTCGTCATCGAGCTCCGCTCGACTGAGGCGAGGCGTCACACCCTGCGCGACACCCCCATCTTCACGTGCGTGAAGAGAGACCCTGAAGGTATCCTGAACATGCTCGGATAGCCGGGCGAATCTTCGATGAACACCCCTGCGATACAGATTGAGCGTGAACCTGCGCTGCTGAAAGCCGCCCGGATGGAGAAGGCGGGTGGTACGCCTCAGTGGTTCATGCGGCAGGCCGGCCGGATACTGCCCGAATACCGGAAGGTGCGGGGCAAGCACAGCCTGCTGGACATCTGCCGTAACCCGGAACTCGCTGCCGCCGTAACGATGCAACCCGTCGAGCGCTTCGACGTGGACGCCGCCATCATCTTTGCCGACATCGTCACACCGCTGGTGGGAATCGGTATCGACGTGCAACTGGTCGAGAAGGTTGGGCCAGTTATCGACCCGCCGATCCGCTCCGAGAGCGACCTCGAACGCCTGCGGCCGCTCGACCCCGAACAGGACGTGCCGTACATGCTGGAGGCGCTCAGGCTCGTTCGGAACGAGTTGCCGGAGGAGAAGGCGCTCATCGGCTTCGCCGGCGCTCCGTTTACGCTCGCCACCTACCTCATCGAGGGCGGCCCGTCACGGAACTACGCCACGACCAAGGCGATGATGTACGGCCAGCCGGATCTGTGGCACGGTCTGATGAGCAGGCTGAGCGATATGATCATCGCATATCTGTGCGCCCAGGCTGACGCGGGGGCGCAGATGCTGCAGTTGTTCGATAGCTGGGTTGGCTGGGTGAGCCCACAGGACTATCGCCGGTACGTCTTTCCGTACACCCGTGAGATCATCGGCGCGGTCAAGGCCACCGGCGTTCCTGCCATCCACTTCGCGACGGGCTCCGGCGGGCTCAACGAAGTCATCAGGGACAGTGGAGCCGATGTGATCGGCCTGGACTGGCGCGTCCCGCTGGACGAGGCGTGGGCATCGCTGGGCGATGTCGCAGTGCAGGGGAATCTCGACCCCGCTGTCCTGCTCGGGCCACCCGACGTGGTACGCGAGCAGACCCTCGACGTACTGAAACGCGCCGGAGGACGCTCCGGCCACATCTTCAACCTGGGCCACGGCTTCCTGCCCCAGACCCCGATCGACAACATCATGCACATGATCGATTGCGTACGGGAATGGGACGCCTCCCATGTCTCCTGACCATGACACGCCCGACGAGAATCGCCTGTCGGTAGTCATCGTGGGTGGCGGCATCACCGGTCTGGCCACCGCCTGGTACCTCGAAAAGGCATGCCGGGAGAGCGGGATCGGTCTCTCTGCTGTCCTGGTTGAGCGAGAGAATGTCCTCGGCGGCAAGATCAGCACGCTGAATGAGGACGGTTTCATCGTAGAGGGCGGGCCAGACGGATTCCTCACGAGGAAGCCGTGGGCGCTCGAACTGGCGAACGAACTCGGCATCGGGGATGACGTCGTCTACATGCAGGCAACCGGTGCGTTGCTTCGCCGCAACGGGGAGCTGCACCGCATCCCTCCGGGCCTGATGGGGCCTGCGCCTTCCAGTCGGAAGGACGTGTGGAGCGCGTCGTTCCTGTCGTGGCGTGGCAAGCTGCGCGCCAGCCTCGAACCGCTGGTGCGGAGGCGCACCACGGGAGAGCGCGAGTCGCTGGGCGGATTCCTGCGCAGACGCGTCGGCACGGAACTCACCGATACGCTCCTGGAGACCCTTACCGCCGGGGTGTACGGCGGCGATCTTGACGACATGAGCCTCGACGCGCTCTTCCCGATGCTGGAGGAGTGGGAGCAGCGTCACGGCAGCATCATGCGGGGGATGCGCGAGGCGCGGAAGGCCGCGCCCGGCTCCAACCAGCCACCGAGCGCCTTCTTCTCGCTCAGGGGGGGCGCCCACCGGCTCGTGCAGGCGGTCGTGGAGAGCCTCGAACGTACGGAGATGGTCAGCGGACGTGCAGCCGTCGCGGTCGACCGCATCGGAGATGCGGCCCCTCGGTATCGCGTCACGCTGGACGATGAACGGTTGTTCGAGGCGGACGCCGTCGTGCTCGCGACCCCTGCCCAGGACGCGGGAGGCCTCGTCGCTCCGTTCGCTCCGGGGCTGTCGCAGTTGCTGGGGCGGATGCGGAGTTCCCCCGCCGTCAGCGTATTCCTCGCGTTCCGTCGCGAGAACGTAGCTCACCCGCTGGAC
>DAOUHT010000020.1:0-3217 GCA_034428375.1 Dehalococcoidia bacterium
GATATCCAAAGCACTGATGCAGACCCGCTTCTGAGGGAGCCTGACTCCACGGAGGGTCAATATAGGCAGAAGGCGCTCCCGTATCTCCTCGTGCGTCAACCGGTACGGCAAGCGAGAGGAGGAGAGCACGTATGCCGTCTCAGAGATGACGGTTTCGTTGGTGAACAGTTCTTCTTCGCCCCGTTGCACGCGCTGGAAGAGCCTGTAGCAGTCTGCCGCCTTGGCTTCGTCGTCCCTGGTCAGGAATCGGAGGACGACGTTCGTGTCCAGGAACTTCATGACTGGGCGAGTTCCTGCACGGTCTCCTCAACCTTGGCTTCCTTGGCTTCACGGATGAGCGCCTCGAAGTCCTCCGGTTTCCGGGATGGCTTCACCGAACCGTACGCCGACTCCAACGTGAACCGCGCCGGGGCGAGGGATACCTTGCCGTCTTCGATAGCGAATACGACCCGGTCGCGTGGTTTCAACCCCAACATCCGCAGCACTTCGGCGGGAACGGTAACCTGGCTGCGCTGAGTGAGTTTCGTTGTGATCTGTTTCATCAGAACATCTCCAATGATACTGCTATTCGTCAATGATATTCCAAATATGCAATGTATTGCAAGTTTCTCATTGAATAGCTCGTCTCCCCTAAGCAGCAGCCGACGACGACGCAGTCTCGTGCGCCTCTTCCTCGCTCTGGCCGTCCGCCCTCGCTGCTGAGTAGGCCCGCTCGTAAGCGGTCGCGTAGACCCCTGCTTCCTCTTCCGACGCGCCGTCGAGCCTCTGCCCCGCATACGCGCTGGCGTAGGCGTGCGAGCGCGCTTCGTTCCAGCCCCGCTCGAAGGACCGGTCGTAGTACGCCAAGTAGTACTCCCACGCGTAGTCGAAGTAGTCCGAGCCGGTATCGTCGAACCCCAGTCGATACGCATGGTTGCCGCCGCGCATGTAGGCATCCGCGGCCACGAAGGCCTCCTGCTCAGTGAAATCCCAGTCCACTTTCGCGTGGGCGTAGAGCTCCGCGAAGTCGAACGCCACGTTGGTGGCGTCCTGCCATCTCCTGTTCGTGGCGCGAAGCCATCCCAGCACGTATCCATCAGCGTACGCGTCCGCCCACACGTCGTCCCTGTCCACGTTCTCGTACTCGTGCGTCTGGTGTGCGTGCTGGTAGCCCAACAGGTAGGCCGACGCATACTTGATGCGCAGCTGCACGCCCCGCCGGTCCGATGCACGGTACGCCCGGGCGATGATGCTGCCCGCGATGTGGGACTCCTCCTCTGAGAAACCGAAGTACCTGTTCCCTGCGTAGAAGAGGGAGTACTGGTGGGCGGCAAGCCCGACCTCGTCCGTCTGTGCGAATGCCTTGGCGTAGTCCTCCGCGAGCATGCCCTCATAGGGGTGGTCTCGAAGCCCCGCGAGCGGCCACCACCTGCCGACTACGCGGAACGCCTCGTCCGCCCGGCCGAGCGCTTCGACCGGCGAGGCTCCATCTGCGAGGGCCTCCTCGAACGGTTCGACGTATCGCTCCCTCGCGTATGCATCGTAATCCCGGTATTGGCCCCGGCCCAGCAGCACATCCTCCGCAGTGATCGCAAAGTAGAGGACCCCGCTCGCGAATGCCACGGCATGCTCGTCGTCGAGCCCCAGCGACTTCCCGTGGACGAACGCCGCCGCGTATCTCGCGGCGTCCCCGCCCTCCAGCCCCTCGGCGCGGGCGTGCTTCAGCCCCGGTGCGTAGTCGGGCGATGCCGACGGGTCGGGGGTGGGCGTCGGCGTGGGCGCCGCAGTCGGGGTCGCGGTCGGCCTCGGCGTGGGCGTCGCTGTGGGAACGGGTGTGGCAGTGGGAGCCGGGACGGGGGTTGCCGTCGGCGCCGGGGTTGCGGTTGGGGTCGGCGTAGGCATGGGAGTCGGGAGCGGCGTAGGTGTAGGGGCAGGCGGGACCGGCGTCGGAGTTGCCGTCGGTGTGGATGTGGGAGCGGGGGTATCTGCCGGTACGGCCGTTGGCGCCGGGTCGGTAGTGCAGCCTCCCGCGAGTACGCTCACCACGACTGCTCCCGCAGCCAGCAACGAGACTATGCCTTTCTTCACCGCTCACTCCCACTTGTAGATATACGAGAAGAAACTATACACACGGCTGCCGAGCGTTCAGGCGATATTCGTTATCAGTATGCCGGCCGTCTTTGATACTGGCGCCGCAACGGTGCATCCCCTGTTCCAGTGACGAGAAACGGCGCTGCGGTCGGTTGACCGCAGCGCCGTGTTTCTGCCGTATGCCTGCTGTCGGACTACCTGCGACCGAACTCGCGCGGACGGCGGGGTCCGCGGTCCCGGTCGCCGCCCGGACGCCCACCGCGGTCGCGCGGGCCACGGTCGCCGCCGCCGCTGCGCCCGTTGGAGCGGCTGGCCACGTCCTCGGGCGAGAGGTTCTCGAGCACTGCGCGGCGGGAGAGGTTGACCCTCCCCATGCGGTCGATCTCGATCACCATCACTTCGACTTCGTCGCCAACCTTCACGGCGGCCTCGACCGACTCGACACGGGTGGCGTCGAGTTCGCTGATGTGCACCATGCCTTCCTTGCCCGGGAGTATCTCCACGAAAGCGCCGAAGTTCATCAGCCGCGTCACGTGACCGGTGTACCGCTCGCCAACCTCGATCTCCTTCGTGAGCCCCTCGATCATGCGGATAGCGTGCTCTGCAGCGGCCTGGTCCGACGCGCCGATGGTGACGACGCCGTCGTTCTCCACGTCGACGGACGCGCCGGTGGCCTCGATGATGCTGCGGATCGTCTTGCCGCCGGGGCCGATGAGCGCGCCGATCTTGTCGACGGGGATGCTCACCCGGGTCATGCGCGGCGCGTTGGGGTTCAGCTCCGTCCTCGGCTCAGCGAGCGTGCCGAGCATGTGGTTGAGGATGAAGGCGCGCCCGTCCTTCGCCTGCGCAAGCGCCTGGCGGAATATCTCCTGCGTGATGCCGGAGACCTTGATGTCCATCTGCAGGGCAGTGATGCCCTCCTTCGTGCCCGCGACCTTGAAGTCCATGTCGCCGAAGAAGTCCTCGACGCCCTGGATGTCCGTGAGCACCTGGAAGTTGCCCTCGTCGTCCGTCATCAGTCCCATCGCGACGCCGGAGACGGGCCGCGTGATGGGCACGCCGGCGTCCATGAGCGCCATCGTGCTGCCGCAGACGCTCCCCATCGAGGTGCTGCCGTTCGAGCCGAGCGCCTCGGAGACGACGCGGA
>DAOUHT010000021.1:0-5797 GCA_034428375.1 Dehalococcoidia bacterium
CCCCCGTCGTTCCCATCCCCTCCCGTCGTCCCGGCGGAGGCGGGAACCCCGCCCCCCACTCACGGTGCAGCCCCCCCTCCGCTCATGACGCCCCCTCCGCTCATGGTGAGCCTGTCGAACCATGGGCTATCATCGCCCTCGAACCAACCTACCGGCCCCCGCCGCGAACGCACAATGGGCCGGTGTCACAGGAGCCACGACATGCACGTCACCGACCGCCGACTCCGCCTGCGCGACTACTTCAAGCGCGAGGGCTGCATCCGTCCCGCGTCCGTGTTCGACCCCGTCTCGTCGCGCACCGCCTACGCCCTCGGCTTCGAGGTCGGCATGCTCGGCGGCTTGATAGCGAGCGCCGTCATCCTCGGAGCGCCGGACGTCGCCGTCATGACGCTCACCGAACTCGCCGACCAGGTGCGCCGCATCACCCGCGCCTCCGACATCAGCCAGGTCATCGACGCCGACAACGGCTACGGCAACGCGTTGAACGTCATGCGCACCGTCCATGAGCTGGAAGACGCCGGCGCGAGCGGCATGACCATCGAGGACACCTCGCTCCCCAGCCGCTACGGCTCAGGCGGCAAGGAGGAGCTCATCTCGCTGGACGAGATGACCGGCAAGCTGCGCGCCGCCGTCGCGGCCCGGCAGGACGACGCCACCGTCATCATCGGGCGCACCCACGCCATCAACGCCACGAGCCTCGACGACGCCGTCGAGCGCGTCGCCGCCTACGCGGAGACAGGCGTGGACGCCATCTTCCTCATGGGCATCCGGGAGGAGGCGCACCTGCAGGCCGTGCGCGCCGTCACGAGCCTGCCCTTCATGCTCGGCACGACGCCGGAGTCTCTCACGCCCGACGTCCTCGCGCCCTACGGCGTCAAGATCGCCCTGCGCGGCCACGGCACCTTCACCCAGACCGTCCGCACCGTCTACGAATCACTCGAACACCAGGCCTCCGGCGCCCCCTCCGCCGACCTCGCCGGCCGCGAACCCACCCCCGAGATGATGGCCACCGCCACCGGCGCCGCCGACTACCGCTCCGCCCGCGACGCCTACCTCGGCTGATAAGGTTCGTCGTTCCTGCGAAGGCAGGAACCTCGCAGCCCGAGGGGTGTGCAGTGGGAGCGTAGGGAGTTGTCATGTTGAGCGAAGCCCGCGCCTTAGCGCGCAACATCTCTTGTGTGACATCTGCTCCTTGCGCCGTTACTGGCAGTATCCGTAGCGTGCTCGTGCGAGCCATTCAAGGCATCAGGGAGCACGAACGATATGCCGCCAAAGGTGAGGGATGCCATCCGCCTCGTCGAACGCGACGGGTGGTACCATGTGCGTACGCGAAGCAGCCACCGGCACTACCATCACCCTGACAAACCGGGCACAGTGACCATACCTGGGCACCCCGGAAAAGACGTGGAACCACGGCTATGGTGGAGCATCATGAAACAGGCGGGGCTCAGAGAGGAGAAGCGATGAAACTGCGCTACGCCGTCGTTTTCCAACAGATGCCCAACAACTATGGCGCCTATGCGCCGGACGTGCCAGGCTGCATCAGCACCGGCGACACCTGGGACGAGATGCAGGCGATGATCCGTGAGGCTCTCGCGTTCCACATCGAGGACCTGCTGGAGCAGGGCGAGCCGCTTCCAGAGCCGAAGATGTCCATCGACGACGCCATCGCCCACCACAACGAACCGCTCCCGGACGACGTTCTGCGTTCCTACGCCGCCTTCGGCGAACCCGTACCCGTCCTATCGACCACGTTTCAGATGGTGGAGATAGAAGTCGCTGTCCCGGATGTCGCAAAGGCGGGTTGACGGCGAGTTCGACGCAAGGGGCTGAAGAGCGCCTGTGTAACATCTGCTCCTTGCGCCGTTACTGGCCGTATCCGTAGCGTGCTCGTGCGAGCCATTCAGGGCATCAGGGAGCACAAGAGGTATGCCGCCAAAAGTGAGGGATGCCATCCGTATGGTCGAAAGGGACGGATGGCAGCATGTGAGAACGAGGGGGAGCCACCGGGTGTACAAACACCCAACGAAACCGGGGACCACCGTCATATCGGGGCACCCGGGTGTGGATATGCCACAGGGAACGTGGGAGAATGTCTTGAAACAAGCTGGCCTCGATAAGCGAGCAAACCGATGAAGTACGCCGTCATCATCGAGAAGGGCCCCACCAGCTACGGGGCGTATGTGCCTGACCTGCCCGGCTGCGTCGCCGCCGCCGAAACCAGGGAAGAAGTGGACACGCTCATCCGCGAGGCCATCCAACTGTATATCGAGGCGCTACAGGAAGACGGCCTGCCCGTGCCCGAACCCCACTCCTACGAGTTGGTCGAGACCTAACCCTCCACCGCCAACGCCGGCCACAGATGCCCCCAGGGGCGGGCGCGCTCCAGCGACGCCGATGCCCGCAGCACGCCCACGTCGTCGTAGAGGCGTCCCACGATCTGCACCGCGAGCGGCAGCCCGTTCGAGTGGAACCCCACCGGCACGCAGGCCGCCGGGTTGTACGCGTGGTTGAACGGCGTCGTGAAGCTCTGCGGCGGGCGCGACCGGTCCGGCATCCGCACTGCGTCTATCCGCTGCGCCGGGCCCATCGCCGGGCTCAGCAGCAGGTCGTAGCTGCGGAACCACTCCTGCACCCGCAGACCGTAGCCGCGGTTGCGCCGCACGATGCGCCGGGACTGCCACGCCTTCGCGTGCGGCCCTGCCTCGTAGACGGGGCGCGCAACGTCGCTCAGGTCGTCCAGGTGCTTCTCCAGGAAGTTCGGAATCATCGCCTCGGCGGCGGCGTAGTGGTCGCCGGAGTAGGCCCATATGCCCGGCTCAAGCTCCTCCGGCTCGTCGATCGTCGGCGGGTCCGCCTCGGTCACGATGCAGCCCGCGTCCTCGAAGAAGCGCGCCGTGTCGCGCACGAGTTCGAGCGCTTCACCGTCCATCGAGAATCCCCTGCCGAAGTCGTAGCTCACCGCGACACGCAGCCCGCGCAGGTCGCCCGACGCGAACGCGAAGTAGTCGCTCACCGGCGGCAGGTTGGACTCGCCGTCGCGCGGGTCGTAGCCCGCGAGCGCCTGCAGCACGAGGGCGGAGTCGCGCACGGTGCGCGTCAGCGGCCCGTTGTGCGAGCGTCCGGGCGCGGCGCGCCACGTCTGCGCCGCCGGTATGCGCTGGTACGTCGGCTTGATGCCGAATATGCCGTTGATGGCGGCGGGCATCCGTATCGAGCCGCCTGAGTCCGTGCCGATGGCAAGCGGCCCGAGGCCTGCCGCCACCTGCGACCCCGCGCCGCCGCTGGAGCCTCCGCACGTGTGGTCGAGGTTCCACGGGTTGCGCCCCGGCGGGCTGATGCGGTTGTCCACCGCGCCGTGCAGCGCGAACTCCGGCAGGTTCGTCTTGCCGATGAGCACACCGCCCTCGCGCCTGATGCGCCGCGCTATCTCCGAGTCCGGCTGCCGGTTATCGACGAACGCCAGCGAGCCGTAGGTCGTCGGTGGGCCCGCCATCTCGATGCTGTCCTTCAGCGATATCGGCACGCCGCAGAGCAGCCCGCGCTCGCCGGAGCCGAGCCACGCTGCTTCAGCTGCTTCAGCGGCCCGCATGGCGTCGTCCGTGTTCACGGCGAGGAACGCGCTCAGCTTGGGGTCGAGCCGCTCGATGCGCTCGAACACCTCGCGCGTCACCTCGACGGGCGAGAAGTCGCGCCTGCGGTAGCCGTCGAGCAACTCCGTGGCGGAGAGCCGCCAGAATCCCGCGTCTGACGAACCCGGACGACGCTCTTGACCCGGTGCGTTGGACTGTTGCATAGCGTCACTCCTTCAGAAAATGCGCTCGCCGACAGCCCCGTCATTCCCGCACCGGCGGGAATCCAGGGTGCGCGGGCAGCGCACGCATGGCGCCGCTCACGACGACGCCAGTTGCTCTCTCAGCAGCGCGGTCTGCTTCGCCATCGGCACGCCCGCCCACAACGGCTCACGGTCCTCGCGCTCGATAGTGAGTTCGATGAGCACCGGCCCCGTCATCGCGAAGATCCCCGGCAGACGCTCGATGAGGTCTTCCGCCGCCTCGATGCGGAGCGCGTCCGCATACCCCGCGCCCTTCGCGAGCGCCACCCAGTCGAACTGCCCGATCGCCGGCAGCGGCTGGTTGCCGGTGCTCTGGTGCAGACCGTTGGCGAAGACGAAGTGGTAGAGGTTGGCGGGCGACTGCCCCGCGATGGTGACGAGCGAGCCCAACTGCATGAGCAGGCTGCCGTCGCCGTCCAGCACCATCACCTTCTTGTCGGAGCGCGCGACCGCGAGCCCCAGCCCGATCGACGACGCGCTGCCCATGCACTGCGACGCGTCGACGTGGAATATCTCGCCCTGCCCCGCCTGGTGCCACGGGTAGACCGACTGCATCGTCACGACGGACACGGCGTCGCCGCGCCCCTCCGCCAGTATGTTTATCGCCTCGTTGCGTTCCATGGGTTCCTCAGAGCGTCGGCGCGCCCACGATGAGGGCCGCGGGGCCCAGCGTCTCTTGAGCGCGCTCGTAGGCTGCCCGGATGTTGCCGATCTCGTCCGGCCCTTCCAGCCGCCAGTGCGGCACGCCCCACACGTCCAGCGTCGGCTCCACCATGCGGACGGCGCGGGACCTGCTCTCCTCCATCGGCACCATCGGGTCGCGCTGGTACTGCCCCACGAAGATAAACGTCGGGATGCGCGCGTCCAGCGGTATCGCCTTGATGGTGTTGATGGACGCGAAGATGCCGTTGTTCTGGATGACCAGCATCGGGTTCTTCCCGCCCATGTACAGCCCGGCGTTGATGCCCATCGCCTCGTCCTCGGTGCACGCCGTGATGAAGCGGATGCCCGGCTCTTCCCGCAAGGCCGCGATGAGCGTCTTCTGGTACGAGTCCGGGATGCAGATGACGTGGTCTATGCCGAGGGCGCGCAGCTCCGACACGATGGCCGAGGCCTCGACCCCGACCGCAACCGGCTTGGCTTCGGTCATGTCCTACGCTCCCGCGATGCAGGAGAGTTCGACCTCCGCGTTGCCGTGCAGGTCGACGCCGACGATGTTCATCGTCGGAGGGTCACCGCCCCAGTGCTCCGCCGCCAGCGCCACGAACTCGTCCTCGAAGTAGATGTCGTCGAGGAAGACTTCGAGCCGCAGCACGTTCTCCAGCGACGTGTCGAACCGGTTGAGCGCGGCGTCCAGGCGGCGCAGCGCCTGTCGAGCCTGCCCCGTGCGGTCGCCGTACAGCTCCTGCTTCACCGCGCCGGTCTGCTCGTCCTCGAGCCCCGACGCAGCGGACGCGAACACGAGCCCGTTGGCCTTCACGGCCTGCGCCCGGTCCGGGTCCTCCGCGAACCACGCCGTCTCCTTCACCCCGCCGGGGTTGATGGCGAGGCCGCCGATCTCCATAACCCCGCGCCCGCCGAGCAGCGTCCCGACGGAGTACGCCGCGAACGGCACCTTCCCGCCGAAGCGCTCCTTCAGCTGATCGTAATACGGCCCCACGTCGCCGATGCGCTTCAGCGCGCAGTCCGTCCGTACGAGGTCGTCCAGGCTGCCGCCGCCCTTCTCCAGGTGCGAGCGCAGCCACTCGTAGGTGTAGAACAACTCCGTGCTGAACTGCTCCGGCACCTCCTCGGCTGCCTCCTCGTCCGTGAACGGATTGGAGCGCCCGCGCACGCCGATGACGTACGTGAAGTCGCCGCAACGCGTGATGCGCGACGCCCTGCCCCGGTGCGGCTGGTGCACGAACACCTCCCGCTCGAGGTCCGGCGTCATCGCCATCACGACGGCGGTGAGCATGTTCA
>DAOUHT010000022.1:0-4026 GCA_034428375.1 Dehalococcoidia bacterium
CTCTGGGTGGACTCCCTCGCCCGCGTAGAGGAATTGCCCGCCCCGGTAGCGGGCGCGGTGCTGGGCGCCGACAAGTTGCTGCTGAACTGCAACCTGAACCGCGCCGTGCTGCTGGATCACCTGCGTGCGAACGACGCGGCGGGGCTGGTGCGCATCAACAACCGCATCCGCGCTCCCGAGGGCATGACCACGCCCCACGCTCACTTCGACTGGCGTCTCGTGATGGCGTTGGCGCACCGCATCGAGGAGCGCACGGCGCAGGCGTCGACGTACCGGGTTACGAGCCCGCGCGGCACCGAGGTGATGGGACGCGTGGCATCGGGGAGCGAGGTCGCGGACGCCTTCTTTGTGCAAGACGCGGAGATGAGCCGCTCCGAGCGCGTCTTCCCCGGCGAGGTGTACGCGCCCATCGGGAGCGCGGACGGCAACGGCGTCGTGGCATTCGACCATCCGGGGATGGCGGACCGCGAGCAGTTCCACAACCCGATGCTGCTGGAGATACGCGACAACACGCTCAAGGGCATCGAGTGGCGGGAAGAACCGTCGCGCGAGAACCAGAAGGACGACCCCACGGGCAACACGGTGTGGACGAGCACGCAGCTCCAGCACCTGCTGGACGTGAGCGAGGCTCGTTACGGGACCGAAGCTGCGAACGCGCTCGACTCGTTCCACGGCGGGTTCCATCCCAAGGCGACCAAGCGTCCCGGACAGCAGAGCAACCAGGACGTGATGCACTTCCACATCGGCAGGACGCCGTCGCCGCTGTCCGCCTACGTCTCCGACCAGACGATAGAGTTGGACGGCCAGCTGTTCTGGGAGAACGGACGCTCGACCCTGCTGCAGGAGGCCCACATCCGGGAGATGGCGCAAGAGTACGGAGAGGAGATCTAGATGGCGAACGTTCCCCTGAGCATCGCGCTCGAGCACTACGACAGGCACGTGCCGTGGGTGGAAGGCACGGTGCGCCCCAAGGGCATCGACCCCACCGTGCTGATCGTCGGGCAGGACGACATAGGTGGCAGGCGCCACGAGCGCATGCTGCTGCACCGCGAGTTCGACGTCTGCGAGCTGTCGCTCGGCTCGTACGTCATGGCGAAGGCTCGCGGCGCTCCGCTGACGGCCATCCCCGTTTTCCCGCGGCGGCTGTTCAGCCAGTCCCAGATGTACGTGAACACGCAGTCCGGCATCCGTGAGCCGAAGGACCTCATCGGCAAGCGCGTTGCGCTGCGCTCGTTCCAGACGACGCTCTCCGTGCTTGCCAAGGGCGACCTCGGCAGCGAGTACGGCGTGCCGCTCGACGGCGTTACGTGGGTGACGACGTCCGACGAGCCGGTGCAGTTCGACCCGCCGCCCGGCGTGACGCTCGAACGCATGGACCGGGGCCGCAGGCTCGGCGACGCGCTCGTTGCGGGCGAAGTATCGGCGTTCCTGTCGCCGCGTCCACCCCAGCCGTACCTGGACGGCGCACCGGAGGTCGGAAGGCTGTTCGACGACCCGCGCGCCGAAGAGGTGAGCTACTACCAGCGCAACGGCTTCTACCCCATCATGCACGTGGTGGCGATGAAGTCCGAGGTCGCGGAGGAACACCCGTGGGCTCCGGTGAGCATACTGGACGGCTTCGAGCAGGCGAAGCGGCAGTGGTCGCACTTCATGGACGACCCCAACTGGAGCAGGCTCACGTGGGGCCGCCATTACCTGGAAGAGGAGCGCCGCGTGCTCGGGCCCGACCCGTGGCCGACCGGCGTCGCGGCGAACCGCGCCAATCTCGAACGATTCATCCGTTACGAGGTCGAGCAGGGCCTCATCCCGGGGCAGCTCGCCGTCGAGGACCTCTTCTTCGAGACGACGCTGGAGACGTAAACTACGGCCGTTGCAGGCAGGATTTCAGAGAGGAGGACTGATATGACACAGACCGCGGTCTACACCGAGCAGCAGTTCATCACCGACCTCCGCGAGGCGTTCGCGACCCATCGCGACTCCGTGCAGCAGGCACACACCGTCGCCACGCTGATGCGGCGAGCATTCGAGAACGGCTGGCCTGAGAACAGCGAGAAGTTCGGCGACGGCAACGGCACGTTCGAAATCTACCGGGACACCGAGTACGGCCACCCGGGCCCCGGCTTCGTCGTCCTCGCCTACCGGCAGGGCCCGCAAGAGCTCAAGCGGCCCGCTCCGCACGACCACGGCGTCTGCTGGGTCGCCTACGGCGTCAAAAGCGGCGGCAATACCCAGACGCGCTACGCCTACCGCCACGCGAGCGACGACTCCGTTCTGCCGACGTTCGAGATAGTCGAGGTCATGGAGCAGGGCACGGGCGACGTGCACTACATCCTGCCCGGTGAGATCCACAGCGTGCAGGGCTCCCCGACCGACGAGACGATCTACTGCCGCATCACGAGCATGGACCTGGACACGGTGCAGCGGCACCGTTACGACGTCGAGAGCGGGCGCAGCGCGATATTCTCCTCCGCCACGACGCCGAACCCGTAATGGGAGTTTCGGTAGCGGTCGGAAACCGCCTCATCACGCGCCACCTGCTCAGCGGACGCGTCGCCGTCGACTACCCGGACGTGGAACTCGTGGACGCGGGCCCCGCGCCCGCGCCCATCTTCCCGGCGATGGTCACGACGCGCCCGTACGACGTGGGCGAACTGACCATCGGCAACTTCCTCGTGGCAAAGGACAACGGCGTGCGCCTCCTCGCGCTGCCCATCTTCCCCAACCTCTTCTTCCCGCTTACGGGCGTGACCGTCAACGACGGCGCGGGCATCGCCGAGATCGGCGACCTCGCGGGTAAGCGTGTCGGCGTGCCGCTGGGGTTCGCGTCGAACCCCGCGGTTTGGCTGCGCGGTATCCTCGCGCATCACCACGGCGTCGCCCCCGACAGCATCACGTGGGTCGAGGGTGAGAACGACTCGCTGCGCGGCGTGCCCTACCCCAAGCCGGAGCGTTTCGCCCGCGAGCAGATGTCGGACCTCGACGCACGGCTTGCGGCGGGCGACCTCGACGCGCTGGTTGTCGCGGGCGGCAACGCGGCACAGGCGGACAACGTCCACCTGCTGGTTGACGACCCCTACCCGCTTCTGCAGCAGTACCACGAGGAGACGGGCGTCTTCCCCATCAACACGCTGCTGGTGATGAAGGAGGAGTCAGTCACCGAGTCCCCCGGCCTCGCAGAAGCGGTCTGCAAGGCGATGGACGAGGCGACTGCGCTCTACATGGACGAGGAACCGGACGATTCCGTCCACCAGGGCCTGCTCGCGGGGGACCTGCGGCGCATCGGCCTCTTCCCGCGGGCGCAGGGCCTCGACGTGCACGGCGCGTCCGTGCGCGCGGTCGTCGACTACCTCTACGAGACGGAGATCATCAGCAAGCGCTGGACGCTGGAGGAATTGTTCGTAGCGTAGCCGGGCGCCTCGCCAGCCCCTCACCCCACATCCTCCCCGTGTGACCTCGCGGCCACTCTGGATTCCCGCTTTCGCGGGAATGACGGGAAGGAGCGGGAATGACCGGCAAGGGCGCTATATCCGCAGGACGAACGGGTCCGGCGTGGTCTCGGCGAGCTCGACCCAGACGCTCTTGACCTGCGTGAACTCGTTGATGGCGTCTATACCCAATTCGCGGCCGTGGCCGGAGCCCTTGTAGCCGCCGAACGGCGACGCGTAGGAGAGCGCGCGGTACATGTTGATCCAGACGGTGCCCGCGTCGAGGTCGCGGGCGAGCCGGTGCGCTCGCTTGATGTCGTCGGTCCAGATGCCCGCTGCGAGGCCGTACCGCGTGTCGTTGGCCATCGCCGCCGCCTCTTCCTCCTCACGGAAGCGCAATACGCCGAGCACTGGGCCGAAGACCTCTTCCTGCGCGACGTACATGTCGTTGCGGACGCTGCCGAAGATGGTGGGCATGTAGAACCAGCCCGCCGCGAGCTCCGGCGAGTCCGGACGGCAGCCGCCGTAGACGAGTTCCGCGCCCTCCGCGCGTGCGCTCTCCACGAACGACTCCACCTTCGCGAGCTGGGCTGTCGTCGCG
>DAOUHT010000023.1:0-1804 GCA_034428375.1 Dehalococcoidia bacterium
TCCGGCTGGGAACGCTGGCCCACGTGCAGCTGGAAGAGGGCCACCGCATCACCCTGCCGACAGCGGCGATGGTGCGGAAGGCGTCGTCCTACGGCCCGCTGGTGACGGCGTTCCTGGACCTGCTGCAGAGCATGTATGGGAGTGAGGAGGGGGAGCAAGAGGGCTGAGGCGTTCTCCCGGTTCCGCCACAGCCCTTTGGTAAACTCGACGCATGAGTACTCTCGACGACCTGCAACGGTATCTCGATAACCCGTTACCTGCGGAGGTGGCGGAGCGGGCGCTGCTGTCCGGATCGATGGGGGAGTCGCCGTCCAAGTACTCGCGGAGCCCGGCGATGTGGAATGCGGCCTTCGGCGAGATCGGGCTGGACGCGGTGCACATGCCGTTCGACGTGCGTCCGGAGAACCTGGCCGGGTTCGTGGAGGCGGCGCGGGCATACCCCGGCTTCATGGGGTCCAACGTCACGGTGCCGCACAAGCTGGCCATCATGCCGCTGCTGGACGAGATAGACCCCATCGCGCGGGAGATCGGCGCGGTCAACACGTTCATGCAGACGGAGGACGGCAGGCTCGTCGGCTTCAACACGGACGCCGATGGGCTGATCGCGAGCATGCTGCGGACGCTGCCGGGGCAGTCCGCGCCGTTCCTGCCAACGCTCACGGGCAAGCGTGTGCTGCTGCTGGGCGCGGGCGGCGCGGGACGCGCGTCGGCGTTCGCGCTGGCGAAGGCGGTGGGCGACGGCTCGGTGCTGCTCACGAACCGCTCGTTGGAGCGCGCCGAAGAGCTAGCGCAGCAGGCGGCAGCGGCCACCGGCGCGAAGGTAACCGCCACCAGCCAGGAGTTTGCGCTGGACTCGGTCTGGAGCATGGACGTCATCGTGAACGCCTCGACGGTGGGGCAGTCCGGCGTGCGCCGGCTGGGCAACGGCGAGGCGACCTCGCTCGAAGCGTTCTCATCGCTCGCGCCCGCGGCACCTGCAATCGTTCCGGAGGATGACGGCGGAGCGTCGTTCTGGCGGGAGTGGTTCAAGCGTTCGCAGGCGGCGATAGCGGAGAACAATGCGCGGTCGGCTGCGGCGATAGCCATGTGCAAGCCGGAGACGGCGTTCGTTGATGCGGTGTACTCGCCGGACGAGACGGTGCTGCTGCGGCAGGCCCGGCTGTCGGGGCGCAAGACACTGAACGGCAAGGGGATGCTGGTGATGCAGGCAGCATTCTCGTTCGTGAACCGGATGACGCGCCGCCACCTGCAGGCCGCGGGCCACGACCCCGACGCGCTGTACGACCGCGTCGTCGACGTGATGGCGGCCGGGTTCTGAGCGTACCGATGGAGATCCCGGCAGGCGGCTGCGTGCTGCGTCCGTGGCGGGAGGGGGATGAGCCTGCGCTCGTGAAGTACGCCAACAACCGCAACGTCTGGATAAACGTTGCGGACGTCTTCCCCCACCCCTACACGATGGAGGATGCGGTCGCCTGGCTGAGATTACAGCAGGACCGCGACCCCCCAACGGAGTTCGCCATCGCGAACGCTGGCGAGGCTATCGGGGGGATAGGACTCAGGCCGCAGGGCGACATCCACAGGCGGTCCGCCGAGGTGGGGTATTGGTTGGGGGAGTCGTTCTGGGGGCAGGGCATCATGACCCATGCGCTCCGGGCGTTGACGGAGTACGCCTTCGCCACCTTCGACCTCGTCCGGCTCTACGCCACCGTCAAGGAGTGGAACCCGGCTTCGGCGCGCGTCCTGGAGAAGGGCGGGTTCGCACTTGAAGCGCGGATGCGTCGGAGCTTCACCAAGGACGGCCAGA
>DAOUHT010000024.1:0-15493 GCA_034428375.1 Dehalococcoidia bacterium
CGATCGCCACGCTTCACAGGATCCGGGGTATCCGCTTACTGGCTGCGAATCGGACGGCAGCGTGGTTCGCGGGGACGTCCTTGTCATCCAGCATGGATATCAGCTTCTTCAGTTTCTTGTGCGTAGCCACGACTTGCCCTTTGTAGACCGCGACATAGTGGTCCGGGTAGTCCTTCTTGACCTGTGCCCAGATGGAGTTGAGGTAATCGCTGTCGATGCAGAACTGGTGGAAGTGAGCGTCCAACTCTTCCCTGTTGGGAATCTCGATGGTCATGGAGGGTGCTCCTCTGTCTGGTTCCGGTGGGCGGCTTGGCGTCACGTTGAGCAACAGTATAGCAATCGCCTCATGGGTCTCTCGCCTACGAGAGCGCACCGTCCACGAGCGGGCTGGAAGCCTGGTGGGGCAAGGCCAGGCGCGAAGGCGCCTGACGCAGGGAATTCGTTAACCGTTTCACAATATCTGCGCTTAATCCGCCGCATAATCCGCTCGGATAGGGTTGCATGTCCATGCAGCGGGGTTTACATTGGACATAAGCGCTCTACGGAGGCGGGCGGTCAAGGTACCGCTCCGGAGGGCGTCGACGACGAAAGGAGGTGCACCATGGGCATACGCGCGGTCTACGTGCTGCAACACCGGTGGCACTTCCCTTGTACGGCCCTCCCAGTGGCGTAAGCGCCGCTGAGGGAGGGCGAACGGAAGCCGGAAGCTCCGTTACAGAAAGCGGGCAGAAGCGCCCAGAACGGCTCATAGAAGCCTGAGGCGGCCCGGATTCGGCAGTGATCGCCGGGAACGGCAACGGAGCGGAAGGTGAGCCCCGGGAGCTCGGGGCACAAGCCAGTGCCGGAGCGGTCGAGAGACCTCTCCGGCACTTCTGTTTGCCCCGTCGGACAGCGGGCCATATAACATATTGAGAAGAATGCGATAGGCTGCAGCCAATGGCTGAACTCGACTACATCACCATCAAGGGCTTCAAGAGCATCGCCTCGATAGAGAAACTGCCCCTCCGCTCTATCAACGTGCTCATCGGACCGAACGGGTCCGGCAAGTCCAACTTCGTCGGCGTGTTCGCGTTTCTACAAGCCATCCGCGAAGGGCGGCTGCAGGACTACGTGGCCGTGGCAGGAGGGGCAAACCGTATTCTGCATTTCGGAGCAGGCGTCACGAAGAAGTTGGAGATTGAGATCTCGTTCAGCGACGAAGAGAATCAGTACGAGATATCTCTCGAACCTACGGCGGTAGACCAGCTCCTTCCAAGTGACTTGGCCTACTATTGGGATAAAGAACAATACACGCGGCCTTACCAGGATCTACTCCCGCGTCAAGGCATGGAAGCAGGGATTAGCAAGCCTGCCGCCCGTGGCGTGGCCGCCTACGTGCGCCGACATCTGGACAGCTGGCGCTTGTACCACTTCCACGACACGAGCGTGACGTCAGCGATGAAGCGGACAGCTGACCTGGGCGACAATCGTTTCCTCCGCGCGGATGGCTCGAACCTGCCCGCCTTCCTACACTACTTGCGCGAGCAGCACAAAGACGCCTACACGCTAATCCGTGGAGCGATTCAGCAGGCAGCTCCCTTCTTTCGCGATTTCCAACTCGACCCGCTGCGACTCAACGAGAGTAAAGTCCGCTTGGAATGGCTTCACGAGGGCTCCGATGCGTATTTTGATGCATCTGCACTATCCGATGGCACACTCCGCTTCATGGCAATGGCCACACTCCTCCTTCAGCCACAAGAACTCCGGCCCACAGTAATTGTGATAGACGAACCCGAGCTCGGGCTGCATCCCTACGCGATAACCCTGCTGGCATCGCTGATGAAACAGGCTGCCGCCCACTCTCAAATCATCGCATCCACCCAATCCCCTCTTCTACTCGATCACTTCGAACCAGAAGATGTCCTCGTAGCAGATAGGAGTAACGGTGCTACGCAACTCACTCGCCTCGCGTCGCAAGACCTTGAAGAGTGGCTTGAAGAGTACAGCCTCGGCCAACTGTGGGAGAAGAACGAGCTCGGAGGGCGCCCCCGGAGCGAGTAGTCATGCAGAGGCTGTTGGTTCATGTAGAAGGACAAACTGAGGAAACGTTCGTCAACGAAGTACTCCGCATCCACCTCGTCAGGGGTTTCGGTTATGCCGATGTTAGTGCACGGCTGCTTGGCAACTCCCGTCTACGCTCGGGGCGTGGTGGCATCAGGGGTTGGAATGTTGTGCGGGGGGATATCCTCCGTCACTTGCGGCAAGATAGAGAGGCCATCTCTACCATGATGGTTGACTACTACGGATTGCCTCTGACTGGTCCCCGCGCCTGGCCTGGCCGCTCGGAGGCCGTGGGGCTACCCTTGCTCAGCAAGGCAGCAGCGATAGAAACCAATCTTCGCGCAGACATTGCAGACGAACTGGGTAACGATCAGGCCGCACGCTTTGTCCCATTCGTCGTTATGCATGAATACGAGGGGCTACTGTTCAGCGACCCGCCACGCTTCGCAGCAGCCATTGGCAGACCAGACCTGGCCGACGGCTTTCAAACGATTAGAGATGGATTCGCCACGCCTGAAGAGATCAACGATTCTCCTCTGACTGCTCCATCCAAGCGGGTGGAGGAACTCATCCCCGAGTATCAAAAGCCGCTCATGGGTGCCCAGGCAGCTCGTTCAATCGGCTTGGACACCATCCGCAGCCAGTGCCCCCATTTCGACGCTTGGGTCCAAAAACTGGAGGAGATTGGCAGAGAGGGGTAGACCCCCTTTACACCCCGTAGAACTCCTTCGGGTTGTCCTCCAGGATCTTCCGCGCAACCGTGTCGCTGATGCGGCCCTCCGACGCCCAGCGGCGTACCGCATCGATCGCGTCAGGCTCAGCCGACGTGTCGAAGTGCGAGTAGTCGGTGCCCATCATCAGGCTGTCCTCGGTCCCGTACTCAAGGACGTACGAGATGTCCTCGACCGCGTCCACCGCCACGAAGAACTTGTTCCGCTTGAAGAGGTTCTCGCCCATCTCGAACTTCCGTATCCACGACCGCCGCTTCTTCTCCGCCTTCAGCCGGTCCACCACGTACGGTATCCACGTCGAGCCCGCCTCGATGAAGCCCCAGCGGATGTTCGGGAACTTGTCCGGCACCTCGTAGAGCACCAGCGCGTGGAACGCGTCCATGATGGGGATGCCGCCCAGGCTGTCGCCGTGGCCGACCCGCGCCTCGGTCGGGTTGCCGCTGCCGGTGTGGATGCAGATCGGCATGTCCAGCGCGCTCGCCTCCTCGTACAGCGGGAAGAAGTATGGGTCGCTGACGCGCTTGCCGTGCTCCAGCCCGCGCTTGAACACGCCCACCGCGCCGTTCTCCTTCGCCCAGCGCAGGTAGCTCACGGACGCGTCGATGTCGAGCAGGGGCGGGACCGCCACCCACCGCAGCCGGCCTTCGGTCGGCGCGCATTTGCTGGAGACGTAGCGGCTCCAGCTGTCGACCAGCGCGCGCTCCGCCTCCGGGTTGCCGGTGATGTAGGAGAGGAAGAACGTGGGATAGATGACGTGCATGTCGACGCCGCGCTCGTCCATGTGCTGCAGCCGTTCGTTCACGTCCAGCAGCTCGCGCGAGTTGAGCGTCGTGCCGGTCAGCTCGTCGTCGCGGATCATCCGCTGTCGGAGCCTGCCGTCCACGAGCCACCAGCGGCTCGCCGAGGCGTCTATCCCGCCGGGGACCACGCCCTCACGTGGAGAGATCGTCACGGGGCGGAACCGCGCCGCCGCGCCCTCCATGTACTGCCACGCCTCTTCCGGTTCGTCGATGTGGGTGTCTGCGTCTATAACGGGCATATCGCGCCTCCCCGTTGGTTCTCATCCGCGCGGCCCGTGGCCGCCCGCGCAGTCTACTACGCCTCGCAGACGATGCAACGCCGGGGTGCCCAAGCCCCGTCTTCCCGCGAAGGCGGGAATCCAGGGTGACCGCAGGTCACGCGGTGAGGACCGGGCATTGTCAGATATGTGACACGCGCCCCTTGCGCGAACGTCCCCCTCTGCCGCACGATGGTAGTGCGCGACGTAGAACGCGCCATTGACCCTGGCGGACGAGCCGCAGGAAGACCGCTGGCCCCCTCAGCGAAAGAGCGAGGGGGCTTTGTAGTTAACCCACCCCGTCATTCCCGCGCCTCACTCGTCATTCCCGCGAAAGCGGGAATCCAGAGGCCGGATTATCCGGGTGGAGAAGGTGGACCCGTGGCAGAAGACCTCACAAGCTACAGGAACGACCCCGTCGGCTTCGTGCGGGACGTGCTCGGCGAGGCCGGGATCCCGTACTCGAAGCAGATCGAGATGCTCGAGGCGATGATTGACCGCCGGCGCGTCAGCGTCGTCGGGGCCAACGGCTCCGGCAAGGACTGGACGGCTGCGCGCGCCGTGCTCTGGTGGATGGAGACGCAGGAGAACCCCAAGGCGGTCGTGACCGGCCCCACGCAGCGGCAGGTGGAGGACGTCGTCTGGCATGAGATGCGCGAGGCGTACGCCGTCGCGCCCGAGCGTCTCGGAGGGAAGATGCTCGCCTCGAAGTACCGCCTCGACGACAACCGGTTCGCCATCGGCTTCTCCACCAACAAGGCGTGCAACATCCAGGGCTTCCACGCGCAGAACCTGCTCGTCGTCGTCACGGAGGCGCACGCCATGCCCCAGGACCAGATGGACGCCATCAAGCGCCTGCACCCGACGCGCCTGCTGCTCGTCGGCAACGCCATGTCGCTCGACGGCGAGTTCCACGACTCCCACCACGCCAAGCGGCACATCTACAGGCGCATCAAGATCTCCGCCTACGACACCCCCAACTTCACCGGCGAGAACGGCGGCGTGCCCGCCGCCATCACCCCCGAGGACGTCGAGGAACTGGCCCTCGACTGGTCGGAGGACCACCCCTTCTACGCCTCCGCCGTCCTCGCCGAGTTCCCGGACGCGCAGGAGGACTCCCTCGTGGGCCGCGAGGCCGTCGAGACCGCCATGCAGCGCGGCGAAGCCGCCATGCAGCGCGGCGAGGCCGACCGCGCATCGGCGGGTGAGGGAGACCCCGCCTCCGTCGTTCCTGCGGAGGCAGGAACCTCGCAGCCATGTGTGGCCGATGATTGTCATTCCGAGCGGAGTGCAGCGGAGCCGAGGAATCTCTCGGGGGCGGATGCCGCTGTGGACGAACGCTCCCCGAGAGATGTTTCGGCTCCGCTCAACATGACACCGCTCGACCCCCGCCTCCCCGTGTACATCGGCGTGGACGTGGGGCGGTTCGGCTTCGACAAGTCGGCCATCTGCGTACGGCAGGGCGAGCGCGTATTCGACCTGCGCTCGTTCGCGAAGATGGACACGATGCGGCTCGTCCACGAGGTGCTGCGTACGATCGAGGAGTGGAAGGCGGAGGCGGTCTTCGTGGACGAGGGCGGCGTCGGCGGAGGCGTCGTGGACCGCCTCCGCGAGCTCGGCGCGCCGGTCTACGGCGTCCACTTCGGAGGCCGCGCGCCGCACCGCACGCGCTTCTTCAACATGCGCTCCGAGTTCTTCTGGGAGCTGCGGATGCTGCTGAACGACGGCCTGCTCGCGCTCCCGCGCGACGAGGAGCTCGCCGGGCAGCTGATCTCGCTCCGCTACGACGTCTCGAGTTCGGGGCAGGTGCGGCTGCAGGGGAAGAAGGAGATGCGCAAGCGGGGGCTGCCGTCGCCGGACAAGGCGGACGCCCTCGCGCTCGCCTTCCTCGTCCCGCCCTCGTTCGGCATCTGGACGGGCACGGAGCCGTTCCTGGACGACGACCGCGCATCGCCGAACCGGCTCAGCCTCGGCTACCGCCTCCCGCCGCCCGACGACGAGGACGACGACGCTCCGCCGAGCGCCCCGGCAAACCGCATAGGGGTGTGTTTTTGATTGTCATGTTGAGCGCAGCCGGAGGCGGAGTCGAAACATCTCTCGGGAGAACGTGGCATTTGGAGCAGCGCCTCCTGAGAGATTTCTCGGCTCCGCTCGAAATGACAAGCCTGGGACGTAGGGGCGGTTCGCGAACCACCCCTACACACCACCGTGCACCTACACGCCGCCTTGCCATGTTGGGCGTAGCCAGAGGCGCCCGCCTTGCCATGCTAAGCGCAGCCGAAGGCCCCTGCCTTGTCATGTTGAGCGCAGCCGGAGGCGGAGTCGAAACATCTCTCGGGAGAACGTGGCATTTGGAGCAGCGCCTCCTGAGAGATTTCTCGGCTCCGCTCGAAATGACAAGCCTGGGACGTACGGGCGGTTCGCGAACCGCCCCTACACGGGCGCGCCCTGCCGCCCTACACGCCCGCCTTCACCGTGCTCTCGATGGCGTCCAGCGCCTCGTCGATGTCCTCGGAGGTGATGCCGTAGTGCGGGACGAAGCGCACCCAGTTGAAGCGGCCGTTGCCGAGGACGCCGCGCTCCTTCAGCCGCGCGGACGTGCCGGGGCCGTCGCCGTCGTCCAGCTCCGCGTAGACGATGTTCGTCTCGATGGCGTCCGGGTCGACCTGGAAGCCGGGGATGCGCGCAAGCCCCTCCGCGAGGCGCTTCGCGTTCGCGTGGTCGTCCGCGAGGCGGTCGACCATCGTGTCGAGCGCGACCAGCCCGGCGGCGGCGAGCACGCCCGCCTGCCGCAGCCCGCCGCCCGCCATCTTGCGCATACGCCGGGCGCGAGCAACGAACTCCCGGCTGCCCGTGACGACGGAGCCGACCGGCGCGGAGAGCCCCTTGGAGAGGCAGAACGTCACCGAGTCCGCGACCGACGCCAGCTCCGACGGCGGGACGCCAAGTGCAACCGAGGCGTTGAAGATCCGCGCGCCGTCCATGTGCACGGCCATGCCGTTCGCGCGCGCCACGTCGACCAGCGGCCGCATCTGCTCGACCGTGTAGGCCGCGCCGTTGCCCCGGTTGTTTGTGTTCTCGATGGTGAGCAGCGCCATGCGCGGGAAGTAGCCGCCCGGCGGGACGATCAGCTCGACGTCGTCGGGGTCCATGAGGCCGCGCTTGTCGTTGGGGAGGGCGCGCATCTGCACGCCGCCGAACGTCGCGATGGCGCCCATCTCGTTCACGAGCAGGTGCGCGTCCACGCCGCAGACCAGTTCGTCGCCGCGGTTACACCACGAGAGCGCCGACACGAGGTTGCCCATCGTGCCACTCGTGACGTAGAGGCCGGCCTCCTTGCCCATGAGGCGGGCGGCGGTCTCCTCCAGCCGGTTGACGGTCGGGTCCTCGCCGTAGACGTCGTCGCCGACCTCGGCCTCGGCCATCGCGCGGCGCATCGCGTCGGTAGGTTTCGTGAGCGTGTCGCTGCGCAGATCGATCACATGGGGCGCTGTGCCGTTGTTCGCCATCGTTGTTCGTCCTTCACCGGAGATGCGGGGATTCTACCAGCGCCTGCTGATAAACTGGGGCGCGATGGTTGTCTTCCTGTACAGGCACGGGCTGGTCATCCTGATCGCGCTGCTGGCGTTCACGGCGGACCAGTTCTCGAAACTGGGTATCGAGTTCTACCTCCCCCTGGGTTCCTCCTGGCCGGAGGAGGGCTACTTCCGCTTCACGCACGTCGCGAACACGGGCAGCGCGTTCGGGCTGTTCGGCGGGCAGAACCTGACGCTGACCATCGCCTCCGCCATCGGCATCGTCGTGCTCATCCTCTTCTACCGCTCGCAGGGCACGCCGGGCATCTGGGTGCAGACGAGCCTCGGCCTGATGTTCGCGGGCGCGTTCGGGAACCTGGCCGACCGCATCAGGCTGGGCCACGTCACCGACTTCATCGACGTGGGCCCGTGGTACATCTTCAACATCGCCGACGCGTCCATCGTCACCGGCATCATCATCTTCGGCGCGGTGCTGTTGCTCACGAAGCCCATAGCCCGTCCCGCGCTCGTCACGACGAGCATCCCCGGCGACGAGGAGTACGCCGACTGAGGGGCAGGTCCGTGGGTGCGGAGGGTGGCATGAAACCTCTCCCTGCAACAAGGGGCGAGATTCCCGCCTGCGCGGGAATGACGGAGTTCACCGCAAGCGAGGCCGATTCCGGCTCGCGGGTGGACACGTTCGTGCAGGCGCGCGACCCGTACTTCAGCCGGTCGCGGGCGGCCGCGCTGGCTCGGGAGGGGCGCGTCACGGTCAACGGACGCCCCGTAAAGCCGTCGGCTGCCGTGCGCGGTGGCGACGTGGTGGTGGTCGTTGAGCCGCCGCCGTCGCCGCTCGACCTGGCGCCGCAGGATATCCCCGTCGGCATCGTCTACGAGGACGATCAGCTCATCGTGGTCGACAAGCCCGCGGGGCTCACGGTGCACCCCGCGCCGGGGCACCTGGACGGCACGCTCGTGAACGCGCTGCTGGCGCTCGTGCCGGACCTGCCGGGCATCGGCGGCGTGGAGCGTCCGGGCATCGTGCACCGGCTCGACAAGGACACGTCCGGCCTCATCGTCGTTGCGAAGACGGACGCGGCGCACCGCAGCCTCTCGCGCCAGATGAAGGAGCGCAGCGTCGACAAGTCTTACGTTGCGTTGACAACAGGGGCGATACGCAATCCAGCGGGCGAGATCGACGCGCCCATCGGCAGGCATCCAAAGCAGCGGAAGAAGATGGCGGTGGTGGAGGGAGGGCGCGCTGCTCTTACGCAGTATCAGGTAGTCGAACGCTTCGATGGGACGCACGGCAGGTTCACGCTGGTCGAGGCGCATCCGGTCACGGGTCGCACACACCAGATACGCGTGCATCTCGCCTACATCGGGCATCCGCTCGTGGGGGATCCGGTGTACGGCAGGCGCTCGCCGCTCGTGCCCCGGCACTTCCTGCACGCCTCGCGGCTGGAGGTGGCGATGCCTCCCAGTGAAACGGAGCGTAAGACGTTCGAGGCGCCGCTGCCGGACGACCTCTCCGACGCGCTGTCGGAGTTGCGGAGCGCCGGTTAAGCGCCGACTGTTACGGCAGGTCTCCGCGAAGAGCTGCGGTCGGAACGATGAGCATGAGCGTGAACATCGCACCGAACGTGGCGATCGTGAAGTTCCTGATGACGTTCACCGCGCCCTTCACCTCGGCGACGCTCGCACGCAAATCGGAGAGGCTCTCGCGCAGACCGGCGACGTTGTCGTTTTGCATGGCCTCCGAGCGCGCGACACTCTCCGCCAGTTCGGCGTGCTGGCGCGCGTTCTCCTGCACGAAATCCAGGAAGTACTGCGGTATCCCATCCTGGCCAGACTGCTGTCGCTCGGTCGTCATGCCTGTTCACCGGACACGCCACTTGCTCTTGCGAACAGGATAGCACACGGTTAGCCGGAGCCCGTGAACCAGTTGCGGATGAACGGCTCCGGGTAGATGACGAAGAGGATGTTGTCCAGGAAGATCTTGATGAATGCGCCGACGACCGCGGCGGCGATGAGCGACATGAGGAACCGTCCGTGCCCGCGCAGCAGCACGATCGGCCCCGCGAGCGCGAAGGCCAGCGCTCCCCACCTGAGGCCGACGGTCGTGCCGATCAGCAGGAAGAGCGCGAACAGTCCCAGCATCCGGTACGCCGCCTCTCGCGCGCCCTCGACGCCTCCGCTGACGAGGCCGAGGTCCATGATGGTGGTGGGGCGTGGCCGGCCACGGAGGCCGCGCAACAGTTCGAAGCAGAGCAGCCCCAACGCGATGACCGGCAGCCAGAACGGATACGTGGTGAAGCGCCATCTCTCGTTTACGGGATGCTGCAAATGGTCTGACAACAGTAACCCGACCCCTCCTATGATCACGAGAGGGATGAGCACATCCGGGTTCAGGATGCGCTCCTTCCACTTTGGTCCCGCGGCAGGTTCGGGTTCGGTTTCCATAGAGACCTCCGTCTCGCGCTCCATCCGTTTGACGGAACGTAAGAGCACCGCAGCGACGGCGACTGCGATGATGAGAATAGCAATGGTGAGGGGGCGGCTGAGCGCCGCAGGATACCCGAACAAGCTGACTGAATTGAAGTGACTCCGCTCAATGATGTCCACGAGTATGAAGCCTAGAATCATGGGCGGCCTCGGCCAGTTGTAGCGCTTCATCACGAGCCCCATCGCCCCAACGCCGAGCGCGATCTGGATGCCGCGCCAGTTCGTTGTATCCACGAACGTCGAAAGCAGCGCGATGGGGATGACGATGGCCCCGATGACAGGATAGGGAACGGTGGTGAGGCGCGCGAGAAAACCGGTGACTCCCACGCCGATGCCGGCGATTACGAGGTTGGCCAACGCCAGCGTTATCACGAGCAGAATGGTGATGTGCGCTTGGGAACCCAGCATCTCTGGCCCCGGCGCCACGCCGAATGAGACCATCGCGCTCACCACGAGTGCCCATGTCGGCGCCCCGGGAATGCCCAGTGCGAGCGTGGGCAGCGCAGCGCCCGCTTCCTTCGCGTTCTGTGCGGACTCTGCAAAGAGCACGCCGTCCAGCGAGCCTTTGCCGAATTCCGACCGGTCCTTGGTGAGGATGATGCCGAACGCATACGCCAGCCAGTCCACCACGGCGGAACCCACGCCAGGAATCGCTCCGAGGAAAACGCCGAAGACAGACTGCCGAACGGTGATCCGCCACCGGGAAAGTCCATACCGTACACCGCGCAGGACCTCGCTCCTGCCGAAGCTCGCACCTTCCGCCGCCACCGGACGTCCACTGATCATCAGGTCTATCAACTCGGGGAGGGCGAACAGGCCGATGATGAATGGCACAATCGGCATGCTGACGAAGGGGTCCACCGTGAGCCGGCCCATGGAGCCGATGAGCCCCAGGAGCATGCCCACCAAGGCGGCGATGAGGCCACGCACCATCGCGCCGCGACTCAGCACGATAACCATGGCGATGCCGACCATGCCCGTCGCCGCAATCTCGGGGAATCCAAACCGAATCACAAAAGGGCGTGCGATTGGAATGGCGACGGTCAGCAGCGCCGCGCCTACTATGCCGCCCAGCGCCGAGACAGCATAGACCGCACCGAGGGTATGTGCAGCGTACCCACGCCGTGCCAGCTGGTGCCCTTCGAGGAAGGTTACCTGTGTTGCGGCGCTAGGTTGTCCGATGAGGATGGCAGGAATGGAGTCAAGCGTGTTGCTGACGCCACTAATGGTAGCGAGGGCAACGAGTCCAATCGCTGGTTCGTCCACATCGAATAGGATGAAGGGTAAGGCGAGCGCCATCACGAGGAAGGCGTTCATACCGGGGATGGCGCTCGCGAGGGCCGCGAGCAGGACGACGCTGAGGAGCACGAACCAGTAGACGGGGTCGAGCAGGTAGCCGAGCGCCGTGAGGATGGAGTCCATGGGTCAGCTTTCTCCTCGTTGGGCGCCCACGAGGGACGCCCTTGCACGGGACAGCCCACCCTCGTCACATGGCCTGCTGGACACGCTGGATTCCCGCTTTCGCGGGAATGACGAGGTAAAGCGTGAGGATGGCGGGGTATGGTGTGAGGATAGCGGGGCGAGGCGCGGGGATGGCAGGGCGAGGGCTGCGAGGTTCCTGCCTTCGCAGGAACGACGAAGAGAAGCGCGGGAACGACGGGGAGATACGCGCGGGGATGGCAGGCCGAGGGCTGCGAGGTTCCTGCCTTCGCAGGAACGACGAAGAGAAGCGCAGGAACGACGGGGAGATACGCGCGGGGATGGCAGGCCGAGGGCTGCGAGGTTCCTGCCTTCGCAGGAACGACGAAGAGAAGCGCGGGAACGACGGGGAGATAGGCGCGGGGATGGCAGGCCGAGGGCTGCGAGGGTCCTGCCTTCGCAGGAACGACGAAGAGAAGCGCAGGAACGACGGGGAGATACGCGCGGGGATGGCAGGCCGAGGGCTGCGAGGTTCCTGCCTTCGCAGGAACGACGAAGAGAAGCGCGGGAACGACGGGGAGATAGGCGCGGGGATGGCAGGCCGAGGGCTGCGAGGTTCCTGCCTTCGCAGGAACGACGAAGAGAAGCGCAGGAACGACGAAGAGAAGCGCAGGAACGACGGGGAGATAGGCGCGGGGATGGCAGGCCGAGGGCTGCGAGGTTCCTGCCTTCGCAGGAACGACGAAGAGAAGCGCGGGAATGACGAGGTAAGGCGGGGGAATGGTGGGGGGATGGGCAGGGACGACGAGTGTCCACGCTAGAGGACGGCAATCGGGTTCAGGGGCGAGCCGGTCGCCAGCGGGAAGTTCATCGGCGCGACGGTGAACATGAACTCGTAGCGCCCGGCGTGCGCGCATGCCTCGGCGAGCGCTTCGAAGTCGGCGTTGTCCACGAGCCAGAGGCCCATCGCGACCTGCCCGACCGAGTGTATGGGTCCGAAGAAACGGTCGTAGCCGGTGGGACGCACCTCCTGGGCACTGTCGCACGCGAGCACGGAGATGCCGCGCTCGTGGAGCCAGGGCAGGCAGGAGGCGTGGAGCCCGGCGCGTCCGCCCTCGCGCGGTACGGGGCCGAGCATGTAGCGCCGCTTCGACCAGCCGAAACGCAGCAGGAGCGCGTCGCCCTCCTCGACGCGGACGCCTTGCGCCTTCTCCGCGGCCTTGAGGTCGTCCACGTAGGCGGCCTCGCCGGGCTCATACCAGAGGACGTCGCGCATCTTCGCGAGGTCGAGCAGCACGCCCTTCGTGACGAGGCCATCCTTCATGCCGTCGACGGCGCCGAACGCCGCCTTGCCGCTCGACGATATGAGGCTGGAGGGGCGTCCGTTGTACATCTTCCCCTGCCAGAACTGGTGACAGAGCGCGTCCAGGTGGGTCTGGCCGGGGCCGTGGATGGCCATGCCGAAGTAGTCGCCGGAGCTCTGGGTCACCCACTCCCTCTTGTCGTCGAGGCAGTACTCCTCGCCGGTGTCGACCATGAAGTGGACGGGCGTTATCGGCTGGTCGAGCGCGTACTGGGTGCTGACGGGGCGCGAGCAGCCGATGCTGAGGCCGTCCTTCACGAGCGCCGCGGCCTGCTTCCGCTTCTCCGGCGTGACGAGGTTGAGCGTGCCGAGCTCGTCGTCATCGCCCCAGCGTCCCCAGTTGCTGAGCGATTCGAAGTAGCCGAGCACTTCCTCTTCGGTGGGCAGTTGGCGCGTGGTCATGGCGGACCTCCCCTCGTGGCGCATCCAAGGCGAGCATACCAAAGATATCCGACAGGGATGGGGGCAGCAGCCGAGGACGGTCAACAACGCGCATCTCCTCGCGATGATTGCTATCTTCAAGCGTGACAAGGAGGCTCTAGCCTACAGAGCCGGAGGACGTTATGCCCCGCGCACGATTACGAGACCTCGGCATAACCATCGGCCGCATGCCCACCGGGAGGTACAACGCCATCACCGACGTGGACGGCGTGCTGGTGGGGCATACGACGCTCATCCACGACAGCCCGCGCATCGCCCGGACGGGGGTTACCGTCGTCGTTCCGCGTGAGGGCGACATCTGGAAGGACAACGCTTTCTGCGGGTGCTTCTCGTTCAACGGCAACGGCGAGATGACCGGCATCCCGTGGATCGAGGAGTCGGGGTTGTTGGGGTCGATCATCGGCATCACCAACACGCACCAGGTGGGGCTCGTCCGGGACGCGCTCGTGGAGTACGCGGTCGACAACGGCTACGCCGAACGCTGGCTGCTGCCGGTCGTCGCCGAGACCTACGATGGCTTCCTCAGCGACATCGACGCATTCCACGTCGCCAAGGAGCACGTTTCCCAGACCATCGCCTCGGCGTCCAGCGGCGTTCCGGCTGAAGGGTGCGTCGGGGGAGGAACGGGGATGATCTGTCACGATTTCAAGGGCGGCATCGGCACGTCCTCCCGGCTGGTGGAGACGAAGAGCGGGCGGTTCACCGTCGGCGCACTGGTGCAGGCGAACTACGGCTACGGCGCCCGCGCCGACCTGCGGGTCGACGGTGTGCCCGTGGGGCGGGAGATCGGGCCAGAGGTGACTCCGGTTCCCGGAGGCACCGACGCAGGAGGCGGTTCCATCATCATCATCGTGGCCACGGACGCGCCTCTGCTCCCCATCCAGTGCCAGCGGCTCGCCAAACGGGCCACGGTCGGGCTGTCGAGAGCCGGAGGGTCAGGGCATAACGGCAGCGGCGACATCTTCCTGGCGTTCTCCACGGGGAATCACGTCACGGCCACCGGCGAACCCCTCGACGTCAGGATGCTTCCCCTGGGCCAGATCGATCCTCTCTTCGATGCCACGGCGGAGGCGGTGGAGGAGTCCATCATCAACGCCCTGACCTCCGCCGAGACGATGACGGGCCTCAACGGCCGCACGGCCCACGCCCTGCCTCTGGATGAGCTGGAACGGGTGATGAGCAAGTACCGCTGAGGCTGATGGCCAGCGCGCTTGGTGCGCGGTTTCCGAGGGGGTGGTTCGACAAGCTCACCATGAGCGGGAAACCCACCCACGAACGGGAAGCTCACCATGAGCGGGAAATCCACCACGAATGGGAAACCCACCACGAATGGGAAACCCACCACGGACAGGAAACCCACCACGAGCGAGGAACTCACCATGAACGAGGAACTCACCACGAACGAGGAACTCACCACGGACGAGAAGCCCATCACGAACGGCGTCCAGCGTCGTTGACCCGCTTCAGTAGCCGTCTCCATAATGGCCGCGTCAGTGGAGAAGGGAATATCCCGTCATGATCGAATGGCTTGGCATCGAGCACCTCTTCGAGCTTTCCGGGATGGAGGCGGTGTGGGGGTTCCTCACTCCGCTGGTCGTCTTCGCCATGTTCGCCGTGCTGCAGATCATCCTGCCGGCGTGGCGGGTGCCGGGCTACGTCATCGACGAGGCGACCGGCGAACCGCGCAACTACCGGCTGAACGGTCTCCTGGTGTTCGCCATCGTGCTGATCGTGTGGGCTACCGAAATCACGGGGATGCCGCGCGAGTGGTTCTACCGGGCGTCGGTCTACTCCGTGGCGGGCGGAACTGTCTTCACGCTCATCTTCGCGCTGCTGGCGGTGCTCACCCAGCCGAAGGTCGGAGAGAAGGGCCTGCTGGCGGAACTGTGGACCGGGCGCGTGCGGGAGATCTCCTTCTTCAACAACCGCTTCGACGTCAAGATGTGGTTCTACGTCGTGGGCGGGTCGATGCTGTCGCTCAACGCGCTGTCCGGGGCCGCGTACCACTACGACCGCTTCGGCGACGACTTCAATCCGGGCGTTTTCCTGTACGCGGGGTTCTTCACGTTCTACATACTGGACTACTTCGTTTTCGAGCGCGTGCAGCTGTACACCTACGACCTGATCCACGAGCGGCTCGGCTTCATGCTGTTCTGGGGCGGACTCGTGGTCTACGGGTGGCTGTTCATCCTGCCGCTATGGGGGATGGCCGCGCACCCGGACCCCGGTTTCTCGACGGCGTGGACGTACGTGTGGCTCATCGGGACCGCTGCGCTGTTCCTGACGGGGTGGAGCATCTCGCGCGGCGCGAACATGCAGAAGTACACGTTCAAGCGGTGGCCGGACCGGAAGTTCCTCGGGATCATCGAGCCGAAGTACATCGAAGCGGGAGGGCGGAAGATCCTGTACAGCGGCTACTGGG
>DAOUHT010000025.1:0-10015 GCA_034428375.1 Dehalococcoidia bacterium
GGGCTGATAGCCCCCACCAGTGCCGATAGAGCCTTGGCCGCGTCCTCTGCCGCCGGGCTTCCGGCGCTTGAGGGAGGCTCAGCCGTTGGCGTAGCCGCCGGGACCGGAGTGGGCGTGGGGGTTGGCTCAGGCGTAGCGGTAGGAACCGGCGTGGCCGTCGGGGTTGGCTCGGAGGAGTTGCACGCAGCCAGCACCGCGGCTCCGGCGAGGACGAACACTGCGGTCAGTGCCGGCGCCTTGGGCAGGGGCGTACTCCTATTCCTTCTCTTCTTCGCCCGGGCCGGTCAGTTTGCCGAGGAACTCCTCGACGGAGGGCGGGAGCGGTGGAAGCTCCTTCTTCTCCTCGGACTGCCGCTCCTGCTGGCGCCTGCCGCGCCGGGCGTCGTAGTCCGACTCCAGCCGTTCGACGAGCGACTTCACCTGGGCGTTGCGCTGCATCTCAGAGGTGACGCGCGCGTACTGCTGGGTGTCGCGCTGGCTGGCGGCGTACTCGGCGGGAAAGCCGTAGAGGGTAGAGAGCACCTGGAGCATCTTCGAGCGTCCCGCGAAGTCGGCTTCGAGTTCCACGTAGTGGGGGAGCCTGCACATGAGCATCATGTTGTCGACCCCGCTCGCACTGATGCGGTCGCCGACCATGTTCATGATGGACGTTGGGCCCTGGTACGGCCTGCGCCGGTTGCCCTCGACGCCCTCCACGCCCTGCAGCGGTTCACCGTTGAGCGTCCCCATGACCAGGAGCGGCCGCGTGTGGGGGACGGCGTCGTACATCGCGCCGATCCGGCAGAAGCGGTCCACGTTGAGGTACGTGATGACCTCCACGAGCGCCTCGATGTACTCCTCCGCGTTGGAGTGCGGCTCCAGCATGTGCAGGAAGATGAAGTCGTGGCTGCCGAGGCCGGTGGCCCAGCGCAGATCGGCGTTGGGGACGCGCATCTTGCGCTTGCCGTCCTCGAAGTAGACGACCGGGCGGTAGCGTGTGAAGTCGAAGAAGTGCCCCGGCTTAGCCAGCGAGCCGAGGTCGCGGGCGCGCATGTAGCGCTCCAGCCGCTCGATGCTCAGCGACCCGACGCTGCCGGCGTCGATCCACGGCGTCAGCGACGCGATGATGTGCGGCGACCGCAGCTCCGGCAGAGGCTCTTGTATCTCAAACTCGCCTACTCTCATGGCCCTATAGTGTTCCCCTCATGCGCGGATTGCAACCCTTCTGTGGGTATTTTCACAGCGTTGCTATGTTTGCGTCCGCAGAGAAGGATGCTTATGGCTGCCAGGAAGAGCTTCCTAATGGGCCACCGTAGATATGCAACGCTGAAGTGCCCCATAGCCGGTAGACCTCGAAATCGCGGTCGTTGGTGAAGACGGCCCGCAAAGAAGAACTCTCTGCCACGGCAACCAGGGAGGCATCCGCGAGGTCCATGGGCGTGTCCTGGTATCGTTCCATCAGTTCCCGCATGCGGGAAGTCTCGTCTGGGGTGAGTTCCCGGATAGCAAGTTTGCCCGCCCTCTGGAGCTCCCAGAGTTCCTTCTGATAGTGGTAACCGCCGATCGCGCCCAGGAGGTACATCGCCTCGGTGAAGCACACCCACGTCGTGAGGAGTGTGTCCGGTTCCAGGGTGCGAAGGGTTGCTACGCAGCGGCGGTGATATTGGTCGTCAGCGTTCAGCAAAGCAACAAGAGGCCCGGTGTCGGTCAGGATCATTGAGTTTGCTGTTGGCGTTGGTATTCTTCCAGGAGGCCCGCAGCGAACCGCTTGCCCGTGTCCTGTGACAGGCGTGCTCCTGCGGAGCCGTGCTCGTTGCTGTGCAGGATGCCGGTGTGCTCATGAAGCGCGTCTGCCAGCGTTCTGCGGCGCGGAGGGCGTCTGGACGGGCGTGCAGACAACCAGAAGTAGACGGTATTGGACGACCGGCGAATTTCGATGCTCTTTCCCAGCGTCTTGGCTGCCGTAGACAGTCTTCGGCGGATCGCCTGGGTGGTCTCACCTTCGCCTGCTTCCAACACGCCCGCTTCTCCGGGCGCTATGCGTTGGATGTAGCCCGCGTACTCCTGTATCAGTGCGGCGCGTTTGCTGGGAACGCACTCTGCACGCGCTCCATCTATGGACAGTGTGCCGAAGGTGGGCATCGCAATATCCTCTGAAAATACTATAGGCACGTGATGGCGCTCCGTCCAGACGTAAGCCGCACCCCACCTCCCTACCGCGACGCCTGCCGCGTGGCGCGCCAGACGCGCTCCGCCGTGAACGGGATGTCCACCATCGGCGCGCCGATCTGCCGCAGGGCGTCGTGGACGGCGTTGGCGAGCGCGGCGGGGCTGGCGCACGACGGCATCTCGCCGATGCCGCGAACGCCCATCGCGCCGTTCCTCGCCTCCGTCGCGTGCGTCTCGACGACCATGTGCGGCAGGTCCTCGGCCAGCGGCATCGCGTAGTCCATGAACGACCACTCGCGCGGGCGGCCGTCGTCCGCGTAGGAGACGGCCTCGCACATCGCCTCGCCGAACCCCTGCACCACGCCCCCGTGTATCTGCCCCTCCACGATGACGGGGTTGATGAGGTTGCCCACGTCGTGCACGGCGACGAAGTCCCGAACGCGCACGTCGCCCGAGTCAGGGTCAATCTCGACGTACGCGATATGGGTGGCGAACGCGAAGCTCCCCGGCGGCAGCGTGTACGTCGAGTAGTGGCGGAAGCCGCCGTCCGCGTTCCCCGCCATCTCGGCGAGCCTGCCGAGCGGCACGGAGCGTGACGGGTCCGAGCGCGAGACGGCCGCGCCTTCGGCGAGCGTCACGTCGTTCGCGGGCGTTTCGAGCAGGTGCGACGCGGCGTCGACCAGCTTCTCGCGCGCCTGGAGCGCCGTCTGGTAGACGGCATGCCCGCCGATGACGAGTCCCCTGCTGGCGTACGTGCCCGCGCCGGGGCCGAACGGTTCGATGCCGTCGCTGTCGCCATGCAGCACCGTGATGTCGCCCGGCGCAACGCCGAGTGCATCCGCCGTTATCTGCGCGAACGTCGTGGCGTTTCCCTGGCCGTGCGGCGAGATGTCCGTCGTGAGGCGGACGTGGCCGTCCGCGCCGACCTCGACCGCCGCGGCGCTGGAGCGCGCGGCGTCGCCGCCCGTGCCGCCGGAGCCTTTCGTCGAGAGCGCGATGCCGAGCCCCACGGTGCGCCCCTCTTGCCGCTCACGGTCGCGCTGCGCCATCAGCTCGCCGTATCCCGCGACCTCGAGCGCGCGGTCGAGCACCGGCTCGTAGTCGCCGTCAACGTACGGCGTGCCGGACGCGGTCGTGTAGGGGAACTGGTCCGGCGGTATGAGGTTCCGGCGGCGCAGGTCGACGGGGTCGAGGCCCAGCTCCTCGCCGATGAGGTCGAGCATGCGCTCCATGCAGAAGGTGGCCTCCGGCTGCCCCGCGCCCCGGTAGGAGGTGATGGGCGGGCGGTTGGTCATGAGGCAGACCTGCTCGCCGTCGTAGGCGGGGATGTGGTACGGGCCTGCGAAACGCTTCGCCGCGTTGTCAGGCGACGTGAACGCGCCGCTGATCCAGTACGCGCCGAGGTCCGACAGGAAGCGCGCTCTGATAGCGAGGACGATACCCTCGTTCGTGACGGCGGCCTGCACGTGCGCCTCCAGCCCGCGGGCATGGGACGAGTGGATGTTCTCGCTCCGCTCCTCCACCCACTTCACGGGGCGCTGCAGCCGCTTCGCTAGGAGGATGTCCGCGACCTCCTCCGGGTAGACGTGGTGCTTGTGCCCGAAGCCGCCGCCCACGTCCGGCGTGATGACATGCACGTGGCCCGGCAGCGTGATCGCCTCCTCGATGTGGTGCTGCGTGTCGTGCGGCGACTGGTTGGACGACCAGAACGTCAGGTTGCCCTCTGGGCCGTCGAAACTGGCGATGCAGCCCCGGCCCTCCATCGGCATCGGCGCGAGGCGGGGGATGACGAACGAGCCGGAGACGACCCGGTCTGCGGCTGCGAACGCGCCGTCCACGTCGCCTGCGCCCGTGCGCTGCCACGCCCCGACATTCGACCCGATGGCGTCGTGGAGCGTGGGGTAGCCGCCCTCCGCCGCGCGTGGCAGGTCGTTGATCGCTTCCAGCGGCTCGTAGACGACCTCGATGCGCGCCGCGGCATCGGCGGCCTGCGCGGCGGTCTCCGCCGCGACGGCTGCGACGGGCTGTCCCGCGTAGAGCGCCCGCCCCAGTGCGAGGATGGGGTGCGCGCCGCCCCGGTTGACCTGCAACCCCGGCCTGCCGACGCTCTCCAGCACCGCGCCGTCCTCGACGTCGTCCGACGTGATGATGGCGAGCACGCCGGGCATCGCCAGCGCCTCGCTCGCGTCGATGCGTTCGATGCGCGCATGGGCGTGCGGGCTCCGGACGATAGCCGCGTGCGCCATCTCCGGCAGCGTCATGTCGCCGATGAACGTACCGTCGCCGCGCAGCAGGCGGTCGTCCTCGAAGCGGGGGATGCTGCGCCCCGTATAGGGCGTGTCCGTGTATGGGGTGCTCGTGTCGTGCGTTGTCGTAGTCATGCGCAGGATTCTATCGTCTCCGTCGTTCGTCCACTTCTTCGTCGTTCGCCCACTTCTCCGTCGTTCGCCCACGTCTTCGTCGTTCCTGCGAAGGCAGGAACCTCGTCCCCTGGGTGTAGGGGGCGGTTCGCCAACCGCCCCTGCGGGGGTCATCATCCCGTCCCTTCTCTGATTGTCGTTCCCCTCCCTCCGTCGTCCCGCCTCCCCCCGTCGTTCCTGCGAAGGCAGGAACCTCGTCCCCTGGGTGCAGGGACGGTTCGCGAACCGCCCCTGCGGGAGGCCATCGTTACAGACCGTAGAAGGTCCTGGGGTTGTCCTCGAGGATCTTCCGTTTCGCGGTCTGGCTGAACTCTCCCTCGTCGGCCCTGCGCCGCAGGATGTCTATGGCACCGATCTCAGCCGACAGGTCCGCGTGCGAGTAGTCGGTGCCGATCATCAGGTGGTCTTCGGTCCCGAACGTCAGCAGATACGGGATGTCCTCCTGCGACTGGCAGGTAACGTAGAGCCGGTGCTCGTGGAAGAGGTCGCTCAGGTCATCCGAATAGGTGAACGTCCTGTATGCCCAGGCCATGCGCTCCCGGCGGGCGTAGAGCCTGTCCACCACGAACGGGATCCAGGACGAGCCCGCCTCGATGAAGCCGAACCGCAGCCGGGGGAACCTGAAGGCGAGGCCGGAGAAGACGATGGCGTGGAACGCGTCGATGACGTTGGTGCCGGTGACCCCGTCGCCGAGGAGCGGCGCGCTGCTGCCGGCGGGCGGGTCGCCCGAGCCGGTGTGCATGCAGAGCGCGAGATCGAGGTCGTTCGCTTCCTGGTAGACGGGGAAGAAGTAGGGGTCGGTCACCCGTCTGCCCAGCTCCGTGGCCAGCTTGAAGACCCCGCAGGCCCCGTGCTCGCTCGCCCAGCGGACCTCATCCACGGCGGCTTCGATGTCCAGCATCGGCAGGACCGCAACCCAGCGGAGGCGTCCGTTGCTTTCGGCGGACCTGTCGGCCATCCAGCGGTTGTAGCTCTTGCAGATGGCGGTCTGGGCGTGCGGGTCGTTCGTGAGGTAGGTGAGGAACATCGTGGGGTACATGACGTGGACGTCGACGCCCATCTCGTCCATGTGCCGCAGGCGGGTCTCGACGTTCCTCAGTTCGCGGGCGTCGATGGTCGTGCCGGTACGCCGGTCGTCGCGGATGCGGCGGATCGACAGGTTGCTGCCGATGAGCCAGTGTCTCGTGTAGCCGGGGGCGGGAGCGCCATCGCCCATGTCCTCGGTGGGTACGACCGTGACCGGCTTGTACCGCGCGTCCTCGGGCGGCATGTAGCGCCACGTCTCTTCGCATTCGTCCACGTGCGTGTCGGCATCGACCACAGCCATCGGCTCAGCTCCTTCCCCGACTTCGACTCGACACTCGGAGCGCCAACGCCGCGAGCATAAGCCGGGCGTCCGGCGGTGTACAGTCCCGCCGGGCACCGGGGTGGACCGGAAGACCGACAGGACCCGTCCGTGAGACCCAGCGGCCACCAACCGCCCGTCCCCTGGGGGAACGGCAGGGTTCGGGCTGGTATCATTTTCGCTGTTAGTGATACAAGGTATTGACAACATGTAGATGCGTTTGGTTCCATCTATGCCATCAAGCCGTTCGGGCACCGGGCTGAAACTACATCATTGACTCATGTTGGATGCAGTTGCGCAGCAAAGGCCACGCAGGTATCCCTGTGCACGGACCATGGAACCCTTATGGAGGCGATAGAATGAGACGAGGTATTACTAGTGTGTTTCTGCTGCTCATCGTCACGGCCCTGGCCCTGGCGATAGCGGCCTGCTCGGAAGAGCCCGAGCCTACGAACACTCCCACCAGCGCCCCCGAGCCTGCCAACACCCCCACCAGTGTCCCCTCCGAGCCACTGAGCGTGGTCGCGAGCATCTACCCGATGCAGTACTTCGCCGAACGCATCGGCGGCGACCGGGTGGAAGTCGAGACCATCGTGCGGCCCGGCACCGAGGCCCACGGTTTCGAACTCACGGCGAGCGACCTCCTCAGGATCGGCGGGGCCGACGTCGTAGTGACGAACGGCCTCACGCTGTTGCCCTGGCTGGATCGTGCGATCGAGTCTCTGGGCGACGACCTCTCAGGCATCGTGGTCGAGGCTGCGTTCCCGGAGGCGGCGCTGCCCGCCGAGGAAGGCGCAGACCCAGACGGCCACGAAGACGAAGACGAGCACGGCCCCATGGAAGAGGGCGAGCACGAGGATGAGCACGAGGATGAGGAAGAGGGCGAGCACGAGGATGAGCACGAGGATGAGGACGAGGATGAGCACGAGGATGAGCACGGCCATGAGGAAGAGGATGGTCATGAAGACGAGCATGGGGAGTTCGACCCGCACTTCTGGCTCGACCCGCTGCGCGCCGTCAGTCAGGCAGAGCGCATCGCAGAGGCGCTGATCGAGGCGGACCCGGAGGGCGCGGAAACCTACAGGGCGAACCTCGCCGCGCTCTCGGCAGACCTCCGGGCGCTGCACGCGGAGTTCGAGGCGGGCCTTAGCTCGTGCGTCCACCGCGAGTTCGTCACGTCCCACTCTGCGTACGCATACCTCGCGCTGGCCTACGACCTGGAACAGGTCGGGATCGCTGGCCTCTCCCCGGAACCAGAGCCGTCGCCGCAGCGTCTCGCCGCCATCGCCGACCGCATCAAGGATCTCGGCATCACGGCGGTGCTGCTCGAGCCCGTGCTCTCCGGTGCGAACGAGCAGGCGCTTGCCGACGAGACGGGGGCCGGCATCTACCAGATCCACGCGATAGAGAGCGTTACCCTGGCTGAGCTGGACGAACATGGAGACTACCTTGGCCTGATGCGCGACAACCTGAACAGCCTCCGCATCGCGATGGAGTGCTCGTAACCGGGTAGCGAAGCGATACGGCGGCCGCAAATCTGAATACGGCCGCCGCGAGGAAAGGGGAGGCGTGCGATGAAGTGGTACGGCGAACCAGAGCGCATCGACGCAGACCAGATGCCGGACTGCGAAGCATGCGACAAGGAGTGCGCGGACTGCTCGGGGCAGACGGTCAACGGCGGCTTCGCGGCGCCGCTCTGCCCGGAGCCACGCGGGTTCGACCTGGATGAGCTGATCAACTTCGCGACTATCGCGGCCAACGCGGCAGGGCGCCAGCTGGATCCCGAAGAGACGGACGCTGAGTTCAACGCAGTGCTCGTCGACCTGGACGCAAACGATGCCAGTTTCCTGGTGGACCTGATGTTCTATCAACTAACGGGCCCCCTCCTGGGGGGTGCGCCGAAGTCCTCCCCGGCGCACCCCCCTGCCTCGGCTGGGCCGCTCGCTGAGCAATGCGAGCTGACCCAACCGGACTCACACGAAGCATCCATACAGGAAGCCACGGAAAACGAAACCCCGTAGAAAGGAGACGGAAATGGTAGAGATGACGGCATATTCGGTGAAGCTGAAGAAGATGGTGACCATCAAGGACCCGGAGGTTGTGACCCTGAAGAACGGGCGGAAGGCGATCCGCGGTGTAGCCGAGGAGGACCCGTCCAGCAAGGTCATCAGGATCGTGAGTGACAAGGACGCGGCAGAACTGGCGGTGCGCGGCTGACCCGCGCCATCCCTGAATAGCACCACTGGGAGCGGACTCGCCGGTCGCCGGCTGGCTGTACCAAGGGGGTGCGGGGGCGCGCCAAGTCCTCCCGGCGCGTCCCCGCCATCCCCCTTTTTTGGTTGGCGCGACGGTGGAGGGGAGTACGAGGGCGCCCGCCGTATACGGTCCCGCCTGCGCCGGGGCGGTATGATTGCTCGCGGTAGTGAGCCGACCGGCATGAAACAGGAACTGGACTACAGGGAGTTGCCCACGGAACGGGACGTCCTCGCGCCGGACGGCTCGGAGATCCGGCTGATGTCGGAGACGAGCCGGGGGAGCATGGTCCACTGCACGCTGGGTCCGGGAGAGGTGTCATTGCCTGTCGCCCACCGGACGGTTGAGGAGGTCTGGTACTTCCTCGAGGGAAGAGGCCAGGTGTGGAGGAAGCATGGCGGCGAGGAGCGGGTCGTGGACGTCGTTCCGGGCGGGAGCCTGTCGATCCCCGTTGGCGCGCACTTTCAGTTCAGGGCAACCGGCGACCGTCCGCTGCGGTTCGTTATCGTTACCATGCCGCCCTGGCCCGGCGACGATGAAGCCTATCCCGTGGCAGGCTGCTGGCCTGCCACGCCGTAGACCCCGATAGCCCCACCCCCGGAGGGAGTCATGACACGCATCACGCCCATCACCGACAAGACCCAGCTCCCACCGGAGCGGCAACACGAGTGGGACGCGGTCCTCGCCGAACGTGGACGCGTCCGCGGGCCGTTCGCGGTCATGCTCCAGAGCCCCGGACTCGCCTCCGGCTTCCTGTCGACGCTCCGGAACACGCACGACGACAGCGTCGTCAGCCCCGCGCTGCACGAGCTTGCAATCCTCGCCGTCGCCTACGAGGACGACGCCCCTTACCAGTGGTCGGTCCACGTCTCGACCGCCCGCGCCGCGGGCCTGGGCGACGCCGCCATCGACGCCGCCCGCACCGGCGCCGACGCCAGCCACCTCGACGACGACGAGCGCGACGTCATCGAACTGACCCGCCAGCTCTGCCGCACGAACCGGGTGGAGCAGGCGCTGTTCGACTCCCTCATGGCGCGGCACGGCCAGCACTGGCTCATCCTCATCGTCGGCACCATCGGCCTCTACCGCTACGTCGCCGCGTTCAACAACGCCTTCGACATCGACGTGATCCCCGGCGACGACCAGTTGCCGCCGCGCCGCTGAGGCGGGGGCGTCCGCGAGCAAGCGCGAGCCTCCGCAGGAACGGCGGGGCGGGTGGGACGCCTCCCGTCTCCCACGCCGTGTGACCTGCCGGTCGCTCTGGATTCCCGCTTTCGCGGGAATGACGAAGTAGGCGGGAATGACGGGTGAGGGGCTGCGAGGTTCCTGCCTTCGCAGGAACGACGGACGAGTACGGGACGCGGGGGCGGTTCGCGAACCGCCCCTACAACAGGCAGACCGAGAGATTTCTCGGCTTCGCTCGAAATGACATGGCATGGCGCGTTACCACCAGACCTGGATGCGTGGGACAGGAGGACTGCTGCTGTCGTTGGGGGCGTCGGCGGGCGGGGCGCTGCCGGGGTCGGCGCCGGGTTCCGGGGGCTCGGAGAGCGATGGGCGTGGGAGCTCGTAGCCGATGCCGTACTGGGGACGCGGGAGGCGGCGCGACAGCGGGAGGTCGTCGTCCAGGAAGGGCTCCGTGCCGGTCCAGATACCGAATGACGGCGGCTTGAGGAAGGCGAGGGCGAGCGCGTCCGCCTTGTCGGGCGAGGGGAGGCCGCGCTTGCGCATCTCCCGCTTGCCCTCCAGCCGCACCTGGCCGGAGCTGGAGACGTCGTAGCGCAGGGAGACGAGCTGACCGGCGAGCTCCTCGTCCGGCGGGAGGACCATCAGCCCGTCGTTCAGCAGC
>DAOUHT010000026.1:0-5642 GCA_034428375.1 Dehalococcoidia bacterium
ATCTCGTTCTCCTCCCCGGTCGCCAACCTTGACGCTCCAGTACTGAGCGTCTCCCTTGATCGGTCAGAAGGTGCTCTTATCGGTCTCCTCCAGCAGGTCCATCCGCACGTCGGCCATCGGGAAGTAGTAGATGGGCTGGTGCCGCGTCTCATACATGATGACCGCGCTCTTGCTGTCCGCGATCGTCTCTCCGCCAAGCGTGACCCGGATGCGCTTGGGCGTCGGCTCCAGAAAGGAGACGTGCTCCCCGATGCCCTGTGCGTTGACCTCGTACGCTCTGAATACCTGCGTCATGCCGCCCTCCTTTCGCCCTTTGACCTGTCGTTCCTGCGCAGGCAGGAACCTCGCTCCTGTTCGCTGCTCACGCCCCTAGTTCCAGAGCGTGATGCCCATCAGCACGTTGCCGTGGTGCACGTCCTCGATAGCCTCGTTGATCTGCTCGAACCCGTAGCGCTTCGTGATGAAGGAGCCGATCTCGATGCGGCGCTGCGCGACGAGGTCGAGCACCTCCGTCACGTCGCTCGTGCGTCTCATCGCCACACCCGTCACCTTGATCTCTTTGAACGGGAAGCGCGAGTCGTTGATGGTGATGGGGCCCGGCGGCATCGCGCCGACGATGGTGGCCGTGCCCGTGGGTCGCGTCGCCCGCACGATCTGGTCGGCGGTCACCGGGTTGCCGATGGCCTCGAACGTCTTGCGCGCGCCGCCCTTCGTGATCTCCTTCGTCGCCTCGACCGGGTCGTCGGAGATCGCGTTGACGATGTGGGTCGCGCCGTAGGAGAGCGCCGCCTCCAGCTTGCTGCCGACCACGTCGACCGCGACGATGGGGTACGCGCCGAAGAGCCGCAGCATCTGGATGATGTTCAGCCCCACGCCGCCGCAGCCGATGACCATCGTGGACTCGCCGGGGGCGAGGTGCGCGCCGTTCTTCACCGCGTTGTAGGCGGTCGTCACCCGGCAGCCGACGATGCAGGACTCCTCCAGCCCCACGCCGTCCGGGAGGTGGAAAACCATGTACGCGGGCACCGACAGCAGCTGCGTGAAGCCGCCGACGTTCCAGCGCGTCACGGTCTCGCCGCCCGCCCTGCGGTACGGTGAGCCGAGCGGCATCTGCTGGCAGAGGTTCGACAGCCCGGTCATGCAGTACTCGCAGCGGCCGCAGCGGAAGCGCATGCCGACGGTGACGTTGTCGCCGTCCTTGAAGTGCTCGCGCTGGTTCTTGCCCGCGCCCACGACGATGCCGGAGACCTCGTGTCCCAGCACAGCGGGCAGCGACGTTGGGATCGAGCCGTCCTGCACCTTCAGGTCGGTGTGGCAGACGCCGCACGCCGCCACCTGGAGCAGCACGTCGTCGTCGTCAACGTCGGGCGTCTCGAAGTCCTCGATGACAAGGTCCTGGTCTGCGCCCTGCAATACCGCTGCCTTCATACGCTGCCTCCCCACTGCGGATGGCCGGATTCTAGCGCACGCCGCACGATGCCGCATGGCGTAGCGCGCCCTGGCAGGTGTTCAGAGTTGATGAGGCGAGCGCCCTGCACGAACGCCCCCCGCTCCCTTCCCCGCCCCGTGTGCGCTGCCCGCGCACTCTGGATTCCCGCCTGTGCGGGAAAGACGGGGCTTGCCAAGCACCCGGCCACGCGTGGCCATCTCTGTCATGTGTTGCCCACGCCTGCGCGATCGCCGCGCAGGCGTGGATGGCGCAATCCAGTTCGTTCAAAGTGCGCCAAAGTGAGACATTTTGAGCCATTTCACTCCTGAGAGCCCGGCCCGCACTGCGATGTTGCAGCAGGCCACCGCCGATGAGCGTCCGCCGCTCGCGTCTGAGCGCTGGTGTTCCGGAATGTGCATGCCGTTCCACTCGTGCAGGTAGGGCCGTCAGAGGCGCCCTGACAGAGTGCGCTGCCTGTAGCTGTAACAATCTGCAACATTCTGCAACACGCCATCCCTATGGGCCCACGCCATCGCGCGAGGTCCTTCCGACGGCCCAGCGCCGTCGCCGACCAGCGTACGCGGCCATGGGGCGACCGCGAAAGGGTCGCGTGTCACGGGGGTGGGGAAGAAGCGCGGCTACGCGCTCCGGGGCGCGACCGGCAACTCGCGTACCGCTGCACCGGCGGACTGCTCGGCGGTGGCAAGGTCGAACTGCGCCTGGAGGTTCATCCAGAACTGCGGGTCGATCCCGAACCAGTGGCCGAGGCGGAGGGCGGTGTCGCCCGTTATCGAGCGCTTTCCGGCGATGATCTGGCTGATGCGTTTGGGCGGCACGTCGATCGAGCGCGCAAGCGCGGTCGGGGTGACGCTCAACTCGTCGAGTTCTTCCCTGAGGACTTCGCCTGGGTGGACAGCGCGCTTGAACATACCGTCGCCTCCTCGCCTAATGGTAATCGACGATCTCAACTTCGGTCGGGCCAGGTTGGCCGCCGGGCCAACTGAGCCCTCCTCAGACGGGGAGCTGGTCGGCGTCCGGGGCCGCAACGACGCCGAACGCGGTGTTGATGGCCGAGACGTATTGGTACTGGCCGACGGTGGCGGCGAGCTCGACGAGCCATCGGACGCCCTTGCGGCCCTCCAGCGCGTCGAAGAGGTCCTGCTCGACCTTGTTGTTCTGCAGGAGTTGCCGTACGAACTCGATGATGTCGCGCTCGTCCTCTTCGAGGCCGCTGGTGTCCTGCCTGTGCCTGACAGCTTCGATGGCCTCTTCCCGCATGCCGGCGGCGCGTCCGGCCCTCACGTGCGCGGCCCATTCGTAGGTCGCGTCCTTCTCCCTGGCGACGGCGATGATGGCCAGTTCGCGCTCGACCGGGCTGAGGGTCGAGCCCAGCCTGACCTGCGCGCCCGCCGCCATGACTTTCTCGGCGAGGCCGGGGCTGTGCATGAGGACAGCGAAAGGCCCGCGCACCCCGTGAAGCGTTTCGACGATTGCGTCGAACTCAGCGTGCCGGTCCTCGGGTATCTGGGCCTTGTCGGTAATCATCTCGATGCGTGGCATGACTTCTCCTAGTGGCATCTTGTCGAGGACGGTCACGTCCGACTATGGGCTGGCTCCAGCCCACAGCCCACGAGCACCTCAATCTTGGCGCCTATTGTGTACTGCGAGTGTCCCAATGGAAAGTTGCGTTCTGATCCATGCCGCCGGTCGAACTGGCGACCTGACACCCGCCCCTTCCGCGGTCGCACCCTTACCGGGTACGCTGGTTGCATGACACGTTGTACCGGCAACGTCCTGTGACGCTATAAGGAAGATGTGACCCACCACCAACCCGACCCCACCAGCCGCGCCCGCGAGATGCGGGATGTCGACTTCGGCCTCACTGCTTGGGATTACGCTGCGCATCGCGCAGGTTTCCCCAACAGCTTCTTTGACCTGCTCGAAGAGCACGTCATGCCCATCCAGGGAATCCGTGCCGTCGATCTCGGCACGGGAACAGGATCGGTGGCCCGGGCTCTGGCTCTCCGCGGGGCACGCACTGTGATTGGCGTCGACCCTTCCGAAGCGCTGACGACTCAAGCCAAGAACCTCGATGAGGCTGCTGGCGTGCAGGTCGAGTACGTTCACACCACTGCAGAGTCCACGGGGTTACCCGCGCAGTCCGCTGACCTCGTGATTGCTGCGCAGTGCTGGTGGTGGTTCGAAGCTGAATCGGCTGTGAAAGAGGCCCACCGGTTGCTGGCTCCTGACGGTCATATCGTGATTGCCTCTCTGGACTGGCTCCCGTTGCCGGAAAGCGTGCCGGAGGCCACCGAACTGCTGATACGGCAGGCCAATCCCGGTTGGACGCTCTACGGAGGGACCGGACAGCACCCCGGATGGCTGGACGACCTCAGGCAGGGAGGCTTCTCCAATGCCGGGTACTTCCAGTACGACCTCTACATACCGTATATGCACGAAGCGTGGCGGGGGAGGATACGGGCGAGCGCCGGAATCGGAGCGACGCTCACGCCCGATCAGGTGGCAACGTTCGATCAGACACTTGCCGACATGCTCGCCGAGCGGTTCCCCTGGCAGCCGCTGCTGGTGCCGCACCGGATATACGCCGCCATCGGCCGCCGCCACGAAGCTGACTGACACACGATGGCGCGCGGCGGCGCGAGGTGGCACACTTAAGGAACCTCTGAACAAGCGAACGTTCCCCGAGAGGATGTTGCGCGCTAAGCGCGGGCTCCGCTCAACATGACAGGCTCCCCCATCAACCTCACCTGGGTTGCGAGGTTCCTGCCTCCGCAGGAACGACGGGGCGCCTTTTCACAAGAACGACGGAGGCGAACTTGTTCAGACTAACCTTAAACCGGTGCGTCCCCGCCCGTCCGGCGGGGCGCTCTGACTACTGACAGGAGAACCCCATGTCCGTCCCCCTCGAGTCGAAAGTCTTCCCCATCACCACCGCCATCAACGACGACGGCCACCTGGAGATCGGCGGCTGCGACGTCACGTCACTCGCCCGCGAGTTCGGCACGCCCCTCTACGTGTTCGACGAGGCGACGCTGCGCGGGCAGGCGGAAGGCTTCCTCAACGCGTTCCGCTCACGCTACGCCAACAGCCGTGTCGTCTACGCCTGCAAGGCGTTCATCAACGTGCCGCTCGCGCGCTATCTTGCGAGCCTTGGCCTCGGGTTCGACGTGGTGTCGGGCGGAGAGGTGGCGGTGCTGCGCGCCGCGGGCGTCGACCTGGCCACGGTGGATTTTCACGGCAACAACAAGACGCCGGAGGAGATCGCGCAGGGAGTTGCCTGGGGCGTCGGGAACTTCGTCATCGACAGCTTCCACGAGTTGCGCCTCTTGGACGAATCGGCAGGGGCAGCCGGACGCAAGCAGCCCGTGCTCATCCGGGTCTCGCCCTCCATAGACCCGCACACACACCGTCTCACCACCACGGGCGTGCTGGACAGCAAGTTCGGCTTTCCCATCGAGACCGGCGACGCCGAGGAAGCGGTCCGGCAGGTCATGGCTGCGCCCAACCTGGACATGCAGGGCATCCACTTCCACCTCGGGTCGCCCATCTTCGAGCTGGAGCCGTACACCGAGGCGATCGAGCGTGTGCTGCGGTTCGCGGCGCGCATGGGTGAATACGGTCTGGAGATGCGGCGCTTCAGCCCCGGCGGCGGCTTCGCCATCGCCTACACCGAGGACGACGCGCCGCCCCCGATCGACGACTACGCCGAAGCGATCGTCGGCGCTCTCAAGGCGGGCTGCACGGCCAACGGCCTCGCCGAGCCCGAACTGACCGTGGAGCCCGGACGCTCGCTCTCCGGCCCTGCCGGGGTCGCCGTCTACACCGTTGGCGCCATCAAGGAGGTCCCCGGCGTCCGCACCTACGTCTCCGTGGACGGCGGCATGGGCGACAACATACGCCCCGCGCTCTACGGCTCGCGCTACATCGCCACCGTCGCCAACCGCGCCAACGACGCAGCCACGGAGACGGTCACCATCGCCGGGAAGTATTGCGAGTCCGGCGACGTGCTCGTCCACGACGCATCCCTCGCTCCGGTGCACGCGAACGACATCCTCGCCATCCCCGCATCCGGCGCGTACGCCCCGTCCATGGCAAGCGTCTACAACATGAACGGACGTCCTGCCATCGTGATGGCGTCGGAGGGCGCGGCGACACTGATGCGCCGCCGCGAATCGTACGAGGACCTCATCGC
>DAOUHT010000027.1:0-4293 GCA_034428375.1 Dehalococcoidia bacterium
GCGAGGCAGGCCTCGCCGGTCAGCTCCAGGGGGAAATTGGGCGTCACCAGCTCCTTGAGCGGGTAGTCGCCGGACGCGATCAGTTCGAGGCCCATCGCCACGCTGGCGTAGCTGTGGCCCCGGCACGCCCGGAGCTGTCCGTACTTGCCGGTCAGTTTCTCCAGCGAGAAGGACTCGAGTTCGTAGGCCTGCGTGACGACGATGCCGCCGCGCCGCACCAGGACGTCGATAGCCTGGTTGAAGATGACGGGGATACGGCCGGTCGTGCAGTCGACCACGGCGTCGGCGCCGCGCCCGTTCGTGATGTCCATGATCGTCTCGGTGAAGTCGTTGGTCTGGACGTCGATGGTGTGGTCCGCGCCGAGCCGCCTCGCCGCTTCGAGCCGCGAACCGTCCTTGGACAGGCCCGTCACGATGACTGTCGCGCCCGCCTTCTTCGCCGCGAGGGTGGCGCCGAGGCCCTTGGAGCCCGGTCCCTGCACGACGACCGTCTTGCCTGGGGCGGCCTCGCCCTCCTTGACCGCCCACTGCACGCCGTTGCCTACCGGCAGGGCCAGCGCGGCCTCGTCGGGCGTCAGCGACTGCGAGACCTTGTGCAGCACGACGTTCGGGGGCAGGTAAAGGTCCTTCCGGAAGCCGCCGTCGAGCCTGCTGGGGTTGGGGTTGTTGTGCGTGTCGGTGAACCAGCAGTGCCTGAACTCGCCGATGCGGCACCATTCGCAATGCCCGCACGGAAGGTACTCCTCCAGCGCGACGAGCTCGCCTTCTTCGACGCCGTGACGGTCCAGGAACCCCTGCCCTGCCTTCACGATGACGCCCGCGTTCTCGTGCGCGTTCATGCCGGGGGTTGGACTCCCCCCGCGTCCGGCTCCCGTGAAGTAGCCGTAGGAGCCGCACATGCCGGCGGCTTCGACTCTCATCAGAGCGCTGTTGTAGTCGATATCAGGGACATCGATCTCCTGTATCTCCGCCTTGCGGGGCTCAACCTTGACTGCAGCGAGAGTCGTCTCCATGGCTTCCTCCTCTGTTGTCCCTACGCGTTACCTGCCTCGATGCGCTCGATGTACGGCTTCGCGCGCGGGTATGCCTTCAGCACGTTGCCGTGGAACAGCTTGTACCTGTCGTCGTCCGTCAGCCAGTCGATGCCGTCGATGTACGGCTTCGTGTCGTCGTACCAGCGCCCGGTGTCGGGGTCGATGGCCTGCACGCCGCCAATCATCTCGGAGGCGAAGAGCACGTTGTCGACGCCGATGGTCTTCAGCATGAACTCCGTCGCGGCCTGGTTGTAGATGGCGGTGTCGAAGTAGAGGCGGCTGAGGAACTCGTCAAACGGCTCGCGCTTCGCCATGATGCTCAGCCCCTTGAAGCGCGCGTACTGGTACGGGATGGCCCCGCCGCCGTGCGGCAGGATGAACCTGATGCCGGGGAAGTCCTGGAAGATGTTGGAGTCCATCAATTGCACGAAGCCGGTGTTGTCGACGTTCATGTAGTGGGAGCCGGTGGTGGTGAACGCGGGGTTGCACGTGCCGGAGCCGTGGATCATCGCGGGCACGTCCAGCTCCACCATCTTCTCGTATAGCGGGTACCAGTAGCGGTCGCCGAGCGGCGGGTCGGTCCAGTAGCCGCCGGACGGGTCCGGGTTGAGGTTGCAGCCGACAAACCCCAGGTCGTTGACGGCCCGCTCGAGCTCTTGCACGACGCCGCGCTCCGGCGGTACGCCGGACGACTGCGGCAGCGAGCACGCGCCGATGAAGCGGTCCGGGTAGATGTCGCAGACGCGCCTGATCATGTCGTTGTTGATCTCGGTCCAGTAGCGGCTGATGAGTTCGCCGCCGAAGTGGTGGCCCATCCACGAGGCGCGCGGCGAGAAGATGGCAACGTCTGTGCCGCGCTCGTTCTGCAGCTTGAGCTGGCCGTTCTCCAGCGAGGCGCGTATCTCGTCGTCGGACACGTTGACGGGGTGCTTCACGGGCGCACCCATGAATGTGATCTGGGTGGCACGGAAGATCTGCACCCCGGCGGGCGCAGTGGTGTAGTGGCCGTGGGAGTCGATGATCATCTGGTCCGTTGCTCCTGTGCGATGCGGAAGGTGTCACCGCGCAGCGTCCCGCGGAACGTTTCGCGCGGTGAGCGCATACTACTCCATGAACACGGCAAGGTGTGAGCGCCGGAGACGAGAGACGCGCGGGCTGGCCAGTGCGTGCGCGTGCGCCTATGATGCGCCGACCTTTCGGGGAGTGCGAATGACGCAACTGATGACAATCGCAAGGGTGCTGCTGGCGGCGCTGGTCCCGGTGACCCTGCTGCTGGCCGCAGCCTGCGGCGGCAGCGACCCCACCCCTACTGCCTACCAGTTGGGGTTCACGGATAATCGCGCCGATGAGGCCGCCTCCGATGGCGTCATGATGGAGGAGGCGCCCGGCGCCATGATGGCGCAGGCCACCCCCACACCCCCTGCCATGATGGAGTCCATGGACGAAACGGAGGAGTCCGAAGGAGGCTCCAGCAGCCCTCGCTCCTCCCCGCTCACCCAGAGCCGCATCATCGTCCACACGGCGCGGATGTCGCTCATCGTCGACGACGTCGCCGGCACGCTCGACCGCATCGCAGGAATCGCCGCGTCGCTCGGGGGGTGGCTGGTCAGCTCCGACCGCGTATCGCGCCACACCGGCGCGGTCGCCATCCGCGTGCCCGCGGAGTCGCTCGACCGGGCGTTCGACATGATCGAGGCCACCGCGCGGGACGTCGTCACCCGGGCCGTCACCAGCGAGGACGTGACCGACCAGTACGTCGACACGCAGTCGCGCCTCTCCAGCCTGCAGGCGACCCAGGCGCGTCTCCTGGGCTTCCTCGAACAGGCGCAGAACGTGGAAGAGGCCCTCGAGGTCCAGGACGAACTCTCCTCCATCCAGTTGCAGATCGAGGAGATGCAGGGGCGGCTCAACTACTTCCAGCAGGTCTCGGCCTTCTCGCTCATCGAGGTCAGCCTCACCGTCGCGCCGCTCGACATGAGCGTGGACGTGGGCCCGGACGAGGCGTTCAGGGTCGGGCAGCCGGCACGCTTCCGCGCGACGTTCACACCGCCGGACGGCATCGACGAGTTCGAGTTCAGCTGGGACTTCGGCGACGGCTCGACGGTCTTCGGCACCACCACTGCGCCGACCCCGGACGGGCAACGCGTCACCGCGACCGTGAACCACGTCTACCCCGACGACCACGACTCGCCCTACATCGTGACCGTCGAGATCACCGGCAGGGGCGAGGGCGGCATCGCCGAGGGGACGGACTCGCTCCTTGCGACCGTGACCGAGATTCCCTCGATCGAGGTCTTCGCGGGCGAAAGCCGCACAGTCGAGGAAGGGGACGAGGTCGCCTACACGGCGTCCTTCACCGCTCCGGACGAACTGTGGGACTACGAGTACCAGTGGGACTTCGGCGACGGATCGCCCACCATCAGCAGCGAGATCGACGAGGGCACCCGCGTCGAGGCCACCCACACCTACATCGACTACCGGCCGGACCCCTACAACGTGCGGCTGACCGTCAGCGCGATGAGCGATGCCGGGCGCATATCGTCGTCCGGCGCCTTCGACGTGAACGTGACGGAATCGGAGAGCTTCGTCATCGGCGGAGTGGACGTTGAGGGTACGTTCAAGACGGCTGTTCGCGCCCTCTCGGCAGTGGGCGTTGCCCTCTTCTACATCCTCATCTGGGTCGTCGTCTTCATCCCGCTCATCGTGCTCGGGTGGGTCGTTGTCCGCTTCGGCAGGCGTATCTCTCAGCGCTACAACATCTCGCGCCCACGCAGAAGCGCGGTGAGCCCCGCCGCGTCTGAGGCAGAGCAGTCGTAGCCGGCCAATCGGGGCTTTCATTCCGAGCGAAGCCGAGGAATCTTTCAGGAGACGCCCCGTCTGTGCGCCAACGTTCCTCCTGAGAGGATGTTGCGCGCTAAAGCGCGGGACTACGCCTCCGGCTCCGCTCAACATGACAAGGCGCGTGGAGAGCCTCGCGTGGGCTCCCAGGCGCACAACGCCCTGCTGACACCGCCACCGCTTGCCACAACGCGCGATACGCGCAAAGATTGCCCCGTGAGCAATCCCTGGGCTGACGGGAGGTGAGCGCAATGACGCAGGTGAACGAGGCGAGGGCATTCGTCGAGCCATCAGGCGAGAAGGAGCGTGCCGGACTCGGCACGTGGAAGGTGGCACGGACGCCGTACGAAACGTTAATGGAGGCGCAGGGCCTCCCCATCTACCGCGGCCTCGGCATGTACGACATCCGCGAGATACCAAA
>DAOUHT010000028.1:0-5643 GCA_034428375.1 Dehalococcoidia bacterium
GGCCGGGCACTGCGGGGATATCCCGTAGCGCTCCGGCCAACAGCAGAGGATGGCGTGTGGGGTGTTTGGTTCATGACGCATCCTATCGCGGACGTGGACCTGCGCAGCCCTGAACCAGAGGTTACGAGGTGCCCCAATGTGTAAAGTATGTCTCCGAACACCCGTAAACCATCTCTCCGGTCTATACACCTACACGGGGAGAGGGTAACGCCCTTTAGCGCGCGGTGAGGGTACTCTTGGGTCAGCTCTTGGTCGACTCTGCAGCCTGGGCCGGTTGCTCCCGTCGCAGCGTTTCCGGTATCAGGAATATCACGATGAGCGCCCCGACGAACGCCGTCGCGCTCAGGAATCCGAAGCCCACCGTGGCGGTGGACAACGCCGTCAGCCAGCTCCAACTCGCAGGGCTGAGCGTCGCCCCGGCCTGTGCGACGGTGCGCGACACGCCGAAGAACTTGCCGCGAGCCTCCAAGGGCGCGACGTCCGTCCCCAGCGTCTGCATGTTGCCGGAGATGATGTTCACGGACATATGCACGGCGACGAACGCCGCGATGAACCACGCGAGCGAGGACTCGAGGTATGCCGTCACGGCGAGGAACACCATCGAACCGCCGGACAGAATGAGCCCGGGGATGATGGTGTACTTCCGTCCGAACCTGTCCATCACGTACCCGCCCGCGAAAACGATGGGGATGGCGACCGCGGCCATCGAGCCGCGCAGCAGCCCGATCTCGTCCGGTTCCAGGTTGTAGGGGTCGTAGGCGGCGTACGTGACGATGACTCCCCCGCCGAACACGCCGCCGCGCGTGACGTTCGCGAGGAACTGCACGACGAACACGGCCGGTATCGGCGCGGCCATCATGTGACGCCACACCCCCGGCGCAGGCGCGCCGGAAGCGGACGTCTGCCGCGGGCGCGCGGGCGGCGCGCTCTCGCGTAGTACGTAGAAGCTGGGTATGAGCGCGACGACGACTACGGCCGCGTGCATGACGAACGGCGCCCACAGCCCCAGCAGCACCGCGGCGAAACCGCCGACCACCGGGCCGGACAGGTTGCCGATCTGCTGCACCCCGAACATCTGCGTGACCTGCTTGCCGCGCTGACTCGACGCCCCGGTGTCGGCGATGACGGTGATGCGGCTCATCATCCACATCTGCTCGCCCCACCCGGCGATGAAGCGGTAGATCAGCAGTTCGATGAACGAGCCATCCGCCCCTTCCAGCGCAACCTTTGCGACCAGCAGTGACGCCACCGCCGTGATGATGGGCCCCGCGAGCAGCACCCGCCGCCGTCCGAGCCTGTCGATCAGGAATCCGGTCGGCAGCGGCGCGGCGAGCGTCCCCAGCAATTGGAACACGAAAACGAGCGCCGCGCCTTCCAGTTCGACGCCCATCTGCTGGGCCAGCTCCGGGATGACAGGAACCGTGAGGCCCAACCCCAGGCCCATGGAGATAGAGGGCAGGTACAGTGTCAGCAGCAGGTACTTCAGGTCGTTTCTCGGGGTCTGCGAAGCCATCCTGCCTCTCTGGGACGTGCTTACGGCAACCTACCCCCTCAGCGCAGGCAGGTCAAACCGCCTGCCTGTCATGCTGCCCTCTCCGCTCATGGTGAGCCTGTCGAACCACCCCCGTCATTTCCGCATCGGCGGGGATCTATGCGACCTGCCGGTCGCACGTGCGCAGCAGCGCACGCGGTGTGGTTCGCGTAGGGAAGGTTCGCGAACCGCCCTCACCCGGGCGGCTGCGAACGTCCACCCCGCTCCGCAGCGTTAGCGCAACGTTAACCGAATCCCCGGCTACCGCGTCTATCATCGGCGCATGCCTTACGCACCGACGCTGCGCCGGCTCGCCGCCGAGGCTGTGGGAACATTCGCCCTCGTCTTTGCCGGGACCGGCGCCATCATCATCGACGACTTCGCGGGCGGCGACATCGGCACGCTCGGCATCGGCATCGTGTTTGGCCTGACCGTCGCGGCGATGATCTACGCAACAGGCCACATATCCGGCGCGCACATCAACCCCGCGGTTACGTTCGCCTTCGCGCTCGCGCGTCATTTTCCAGTCCGGATGGCCCCGCTCTACTGGGCGGCGCAGTTGACCGGCGCGACCATCGCGAGCCTCACCCTCCTCGCCATGTTCGGCAACGTCGGCTCCATGGGCGCGACGCTTCCTTCCGGCAGTGACCTGCAATCGCTCGCGCTCGAGGCGGTGCTCTCGTTCATCCTCATGTTCGTCATCATGGCCGTCGCGACGGACGTCCGCGCCGTCGGCCAGAGCGCCGCGATCGCCATCGGCGCGACCGTGGGACTGGAAGCCATCTTCGCCGGTCCCATATCCGGCGCGTCCATGAACCCCGCGCGCTCGTTCGCCCCCGCCCTCGTGGCAGGCGAGCTCGGCAGCTTCTGGATATACGTCGTGGGGCCCATAGCAGGCACGTCGCTCGCCGCCCTCTGCTATCGACTGCTGCGTGGTGAGAGCGTTGCTCCCCCCTCCCTTGAGGGGAGCGGGCCAGGGTGAGGGTGAACCGGAGGTGGGAGGTGCGGTGCGGCATCGTTTGTTCCCTTCCCCCTCGATGGGGAAAGGTGAGGACGGGGTGAATACGCGGGAATGAATGTGAAAGTGCTGTTCGTGTGCGTCCACAACTCGGGACGGAGCCAGATGGCGGAGGCGTTCACGCGCGCCCTCTCCGGAGGCGCCGTCAACGCCCGCTCGGCAGGCACCCTGCCCGGCAGCACGCTGAACCCCGTCGTGACGCAGGCGATGGAGGAGCGCAGCATCCCGCTGACGGGGCACTACCCGAAGGTGATCGACCAGCAGATGGTGGATGAGGCGGATTACGCCTACACGATGGGGTGCGCCATAGACGAGGCCTGCCCCGCCGTGTTCGTCCCCAGCGAGGACTGGGGCTTGGACGACCCCGCCGGACAGCCCATCGAAACGGTGCGCCGCATCCGCGACGAGGTCGAGGTTCGAGTGCGCGCCATGCTCGACAGCATGGGCATCACGCCCACGGACTAACGGTTCCTCGTCATCCCCGCCCCTGTCGTCATTCCCGCCCCCTTTGTCACTCCCGCCCCTGTCGTCATTCCCGCCCCTGTCGTCATTCCAGCCCCTTCGTCATTCCAGCCCCTTCGTCATTCCAGCCCCTGTCGTCATTCCCGCCCCTGTCGTCATTCCCGCGAAAGCGGGAATCCAGAGTGACCGGCAGGTCACACGTGCGCGAAAGCGCACACGATGAGAGGTAGGGACACTAGATGCGGTGTGAAGCGTCCGCTAAGGACGCAACCTGCGATTCCTCACGCTGCGGCGTTTCGCCTCGGCGTCGATCTGAGCGGCTGCGCGGTCGAGCAGCTCCTCGCGGGAAAGGCTGTCCGCAACGCGCAGCCCTATGCCGCGCGCATCGAAGTCTGCGACCACGTCCCGCAGCAGCCTTTGGCGCCGGTCGGCCACTGTTTCCGCCTGCGATTCCTCTTCGTGTCTTACGGAAAGTAATCGCAGGTACTCACGGACCAGCGCCGACACGGTCGTGTCTAATTCCGCCGCGCGGACACGCGCAGAACGGTATGTTTCGTCGTCTACAGCCACGGTGATGTTCTTCATCCCCTCAACTCCACAGTAACTGTGACACACAGTCTAACGGTGTTTCTACGCTTGTCAAACATTCGGGCGACAGGCTACACAGTCCGTGTCAGGGTGTCGGCAGGCAGGGACCTCGCCTGTTGTAAGGGCGGTTCGCGAACCGCCCTTACGTCCCGCCCCCATCCGTCATTCCCATCCCACTCGTCATTCTCGCGAAAGCGGGAATCTCGCAGCCCTGGCGGGTGGGAAGGTGCCTGGTCCCTTCCCCCTTGATGGGGGAAGGTTAGGATGGGGGTGACCAGGGGTGGAGCCGGGTGGAATGCCCCCTTACGAAGGCAACTCGCCCCCATACTCCGCCCAGAGCGCGTGGTACTCGCTGCTGATGGCATCGGGCTGGTCCACGAGGAACGGGAAGCGCGGCGGGTGCTTCGTGGGTGCGAATTGTCCTATCTCCGCTCGGATGCGCGGCAGCGGCACCATCGCGTTGCGGCCTGCGTCGCGCAGGATGCCCTTCGGATCGCCCCCGTCCTCGATGACGGCGAGGTCGTCCATGAACTGCTTCCGCAGCATGATGACGCCACGGTCGCTCTCGCCCAGGTGCTCGTTCCACCGGTCGCTGATGTTGCCCTGCCCGACCCATCCGATGAAGTCCTGGTTCATGATATGGCTGGATACCCAGCGCCCCGTCTCCTTCTCCACGATGGGCGAATGCCAGTATGGGATGCGCTCCTGCTCGAACGGCTGCTGCCCCGGCATCGGATCGATGAACCATCCGACGCTCAGCGTGTTCTCGTCGTCTATCGGCACCCGCCACTCGAAGTGGCCGGTGTAGAGAGCGTTCGGCCACAGGCAGACGCGCCCCACCTTCCACAGGTCGTTCTCCTCGTCCGTGTCGGAGCGGATGCGCAGATAGCGGATGCCGAACTCGAACTCGTCGAACCCGATGCGCGTGTGCGTCGGCGAGTAGTCGCTGCTCCCTTTGCGGCGGAGCGACCAGTTGGAGTGCAGCCACTCGAAGTGCACCGGGTCTATCGAGTTCTCCTGGCACTGCAGCCAGTTACAGGGGATCTCCGAGAAGACGACCTGCTTGTAGCCGCGGTCGTAGAAGCGGTCCCAGTCCCACAACTCCGGCACGGGCTCTTCGCCGGTGTACGCCCACAACAGCCCCGCCTTCGCCTGCACGTGGTACGCAGGCGCGCGGACCTTCTCCTTGAAGTTAGCCTCAGGATGCGCGATCTGCTCGAACGGTTGCCCAATGCACCGCCCTTCCGTATCGAACAACCACCCGTGGTAGCTGCACCGCAGCCCGCCGTCCTCCTCCACCCACCCGTACGAGAGGTCGGCCCGCCGGTGCGGACAGTGCCGCTCCAACAGCCCATACTCACCCGTCACGTCCTTGAACAGCACCAGGTCCTCGCCCATCAGGCGTATCGCCTTCACCGGGTTCTCGTCCAACTCCCCCACGGCGGCGACCGGATGCCAGTACCGCCTCATCAGCCGCCCCATAGGCGTCCCCGGCCCCACCCTCGCGAGCAGATCATTCTGTTCAGGCGTCAGCATGGCAGACGGCTCCTCCTATTACCCGTCATCCCCGTTGTTCCCTGTCATTCCCGCGAAAGCGGGCATCCAGCAAGCGCTCCGGCTTACGCAGCGATTCGCCCGCGGGCAGGCGTAAAGGTAAGCGGCGCCCCGCAGGGTGTCAACGCGCAGCCCCGTCGTTCCTGCGAAGGCAGGAACGACGGGGCCGTCGTTGGGAGGGTGCCTGATCCCTTCCCCCTTGATGAGGGAAGGTTAGGATGGGGGGGGGGGGTGACCAGAGGTGAAGCGCGCCCGGCCCCTACGGCGCCAGCGCGCCCCCGTACTCCGCCCAGTACGCGTGGTACTCCGCGCTGACCGCCTCTGGCTTGTCCACCAGGAACGGGAATGCCGGCGGATACGTCGGCGGCGCGAACTGCCCGATCTCCGTGCGGATGCGCGGCAGCGGCATCCTATCGTTGCGCGACGCGTCGCGCAGCACCCCCTTTGGATCGCCCCCGTCCTCGATGACGGCGAGGTCGTCCATGAACTG
>DAOUHT010000029.1:0-26503 GCA_034428375.1 Dehalococcoidia bacterium
TCGCTCTCCGGTTTCGGGCAGAACGGCCCCTACTCAGGGCGTCCCGCGTTCGACGGCGTCGTGCAGGCGCTCGGCGGCGCGATGAGCGTGACCGGCAACCCGGGCGACGACCCCGTCTACATGGGCTTCCCGATGGGCGACGTGGGCGGCGGCTGGGGACTCGCGTTCGGGGTGCTCACCGCGCTCCACGAGCGCTCGCGGACGGGTGAAGGCAAGCGCGTGGACGTCAGCATGCTGGACATGCAGGTCTCATTCCAGGCACACCTCGCCGCGTTCTATCTCGCATCCGGCGTCACGCCGCAGCCCATCGGCTCCGGCCACCCCAGCAACGTCCCGGCCAAGGCGTTCCGCAGCAGCGACGACAAGTGGGTGCAGATCCACTGCAGCACGGAGCCGTTCTGGTTCAAGACAGCCGACATGATGGCCGCGACCGTCCCCGGCTACGGATCGCTGCCGGAAGACCCGCGCTTCAAGACCGCCGACGGGCGCATGAAGCACCGCGGTGAACTGGAGGACCTGCTCGCGGAGGCCGTGCGCCACAAGACCCAGGACGAGTGGAGGCTCCTGTTCGCCGAGTGGGACGTTCCCGGTGCGCCCATCAACAACATCGCCGACGTCTACGAGGACCCGCAGGTGCTGCACCGCAACATGCTCGTGGAGATAGACCACCCGACGGCAGGGCGCATCCGGACCGGCGGCAATCCCATCAAGACCGGTCACGAGGAGCGCTTCACGCCCCCACCGACACTTGGCCAGCATACCGGCGAGGTGCTGCGGGAGGTCGCAGGCTACACGGACGCGGAGCTGGACGCCCTGCGGGCCGCGCAGGCGATCTAGGGCCAGCGCGGCGTCATGCAGGCCCAACAATCGCCGGCGCCGGACATCGCCCGGCTTGCCGTTCCCATCGCCCTCATCTTCTTCATGTGGGGTTTCGGCACTGGCGCACTGTGGGTGGCACGGCCACTCTTCGCTCTCGCGCTGGGTGGCACGCTCCTGCAGGTCGGCCTCATCTCGTCCCTGAGCGCGATGCCCCGGCTCATCTCTGGCCCCATCGCGGGCCTCCTCTCCGACCGCTGGGGCAGACGCCCTATGCTGATCCTCGGTGCGGTCGGGCACGGGTTGATCCTCGTCGGCCAATTCGCAACCACCAACTACGTGCACTACGCCCTGCTCGAAGCGCTGGCAGGCATCACCATCGCCATCTGGACGATCAGCTCCAGCGTCCTGATAGCGGACCTCACGAAGATCGCGAACCGCGGGGGCACCGTCGCGTTCCGCGACACGGCGATGCGGATGGGGATGCTGGCGGGGGCCCTCGTCGGCGGATTCATCGCCGCACAGTTCGAACTGCGGTGGGTGTTCATCTTCATCGCATCCACCAAGGTCGTCGCCATCTTCGTTGTGCTGTTCCTTATCCCCGAGACGAGCCCTGCCCGCGCCCCGCGCGAGCCCGACCGGCGTCCGGGCGAGGCGCGGGCCGGCAGCGGCGGCAGCATCCCGTGGGCGATGTTCGGTACGAGGTCGTTCATCGCGGTGGCCGCCGCCACCATCTGCTTCGGCATGATCGGGCTGGGACCCGGCATCTTCCGCACCTACTACCCCATCCACGCGCAGGAGACGCTGATGCTCTCCCCGGACGTCATCGGCAACCTCGTTGCCCTGGGCGGCGTGCTGACGATGCTCGCAGCAGCGCCCACCGGCTTCGCGGTCGACCGCTTCGGACGCAAGTGGCCGCTCGTCTTCGGCCTCGTCCTGCTGGGCGCCTCCGTCTACCTGCTCGGAGCGTCGACGGCCCTCATCGGCATCGCCGTGGCCTTCGCCGTCTTCGCCATCGCGGAGGGGATGAATACCAACACCAATCAGACGTATGCGATGGACCTCGCGCCGACAGAGCAGCGCGGGGTCTTCCTGAGCGCATTCCACATGGCAACGAGCACAGGGATGATGATCGGCCCGTTGGTCGCGGGACTGCTGGCCGGGCGACTCGGCCTGGAAAGCACGCTCTTCATCTTCGTGGGCGTCGCCGGGGGATGCGCGCTGCTGTTCGTCGTGTTCGCTCAGGAAACCTTGCGGCGGGAACCAGCGCAGGATCCGGCCACGACCCGTCCAGGTTCGTAGACGGCCCTACCGCACGGTAGCGTAACCGCCCGGCACACCACGCTTCGCCAGCACGATCTGCCACAGCTGGATGTTGCGCGACCGGAAGCCGCCCGCACACGAGAGCAGGTAGAACTTCCACATGCGGTAGAAGCGGTCGGTGTAGCGCTCCTTTAGCGAGTCCCAGTTGCTGCGGAACTTCTCGTACCACGCCACCAGCGTCTTGTCGTAGTCCGCGCCGAAGTTGTGCCAGTCCTCCACCACGAACAGCCCCTCGATCGCCCTGCCTATCTGGGAGACCGACGGCAGCACACCATTCATGAAGATGTACTTGTCCATCCACGGGTCTATCGCGTTCGTGGACTTGTTGCCGCCTATCGTGTGCAGCAGGAAGAAACCGCCGTCTTCCAACAGACGCTCCGCTGTCTCGAAGTACGCACGGTAGTTCTTCGGCCCCACGTGCTCGAACATCCCCATCGAAACGACATGGTCGAATGTTCCCGTCGCGTCGCGGTAGTCCTTCAGCATCCCTGTGACCGGCAGGTGGCCGTAGCGCTCGGCGATGTAGTTCACCTGTTCCTCAGAGATAGTGACGCCGGAGCACGTCGCGCCGTACTTCTCCGCCGCGAACCCCATGAACGCCCCCCAGCCGCAGCCGATGTCGAACACCGACTGTCCCGCCTGCAGCCCGATCTTGCGGCAGATCAGGTCGAGCTTCGCATCCTGCGCCGCGTCAAGGTCGGTCGCTTCCTTCCAATAGCCGCAACTGCCCGTGAGGCGCGAGTCGAACGTCGCGGCGAATAGGTCGTTGCCGAGGTTGTAGTGTTGGTCGCCCACGTCCCACGCGCGCTTCTTGCTCTGGCGGTTCATCCACCGAGCGGCCAGGGCGAGTCTCGCGGTGTTGAAGTTCCTCCCGAGGTTGTGCTGCGCGCCCGAGCCGAGGATGCGCGCCATCGTCTCGTCCAGCTGCTTGGAGTCCCACCAGCCATCCATGTACGATTCACCGAACCCGAGCGTGCCCTCCGCGAACACACGTGCGAACAGCCGCTCGTCGTGCACCTGGATGTCCCACGGCTCCGAGCCGTTTATCGCCACCTCCGCCGGTGCGAGGAGGCGCTCTGCTTGCTCTCTGAACTTCCCATTCGCCATGTGGGTCGCAACCCTCCTTACCCCCTGTCGGCGAGAGAGTATACCGCGCCGTGCAATGGTATGCGTACGTCGAGATTTCCTCTTTATGTGACAGGGTCACGCACAGGCGTATACTCACGAACGTACTCGCGCTGCAAGAGGAGGGGATCATGCCAGGAATCGTCGACGCGGACACCCACATCATCGAACACCCCGGCGTCTGGGAGCACTTCGACGCCGACATGTACGACCGCAGGCCTCTGCTCGCCTCCATCCCGCTCGACGGCGAGGACGGCCCCCGCGATTTCGTCTGGATGGTCAACGGCACTGCCGTTCCCAAGCGCTCCGGTAAGGGCAGCTACGCCGTAGCCGTCGGCGGTTCCGACTCCGAGAACAACCGCTCCGACATCCGTGCCTCGGTACGCTACATCACCGACCCCCTCGCGCGTGTCGAGGACATGGACATGCGCGGCGTCGACTCCGAGGTCGTCTTCCCCACCGTTCTCCTCGCCTACATCACCGACGATGTCGACCTCGAGGTCGCCATCTGCCGCAGCTACAACCGCTACATGGCCGACGCCTGGCGCGTCGCCGGCGACCGCATGGCGTGGGTCGTCGTGCCGCCGCTCCGCGACCTCGAGGCGTCGCTGCAGGAGATCGAGACGGCGCGCGACAATGGCGCGGTCGGCGTCTTCTTCCGCGGCGTCGAGGGCGACCGCTCGCTCGCGGAATCGTACTTCTTCCCCGTCTACGAGGCCGCACAGCGGCTAGGCATGGCCATCAGCATCCACACCGGAGGCGGTTCACCCGGCCTGCTGCAGGTGTTCGACCGAAACATCTCGCACAACTTGCCGCACGTCCGCTCGCTTCCGCTGTTCGCCTTCCGCGACCTCGTGGCGCACAAGATTCCGGAGCGCTTCCCCGACCTGACGTTCGGCTTCATCGAGGCATCGGCGTCCTGGGTGCCCTACGTCGTCCATCACCTCCGGCGCTCCACGCGAACCTCGGAGCGCGGCATCGGCCGGGCCAACCCCGACTCCGCGCTCGACTTCGGCCCCGCGCTTTTCCGCGACTACCGGCTCTTCATCGCCGCAGAGACCGACGAGGACATCCCTTACCTCATCAACTACATCGGCGAGGACAACATCATCATGGGCTCGGACTACGGCCACCAGGACCAGTCGAAGGACAACGGCATGGTCGGCGTCATGCAGCGCCGCGAGGACCTGCCGGCCAGCGTCGTCGAGAAGATCCTCGCCGATAACCCCACGCGGTACTACGGGCTGGGCTAGACCTCGTCGTTCCAGAGAAGAAGCAGGGGCGCCCGGATGGGCGCCCCTCTGGTTTCTCTTGCCTGGCCAGGGTCCCTACTCGTCCAGCTTTAGCAGACGCCGCGCGTTCCCCTCGTAGATCTTCTGCTTGTCCTCGATGCTCGCCGTGATGCCGTCCATCACCGCGAGCGTCGACCGGATGTAGCCGGAGCCCTTCTCCGGGTCGAACGGCGCGTCCGACGCGAAGAGCACATGGTCGGCGCCGAAGAAAGCCAGCCCGCACTCGGTCGCAGGGACGGAGCCGAACGTCGCCGTGTCGGCGTAGAACATGCGGAAGTAGTCGTACGGGCGCTTGGCCAGCCGCCCGAGCGTGCCTGCCTCGTGAGGGTCGTCGCTGCGGCGGCCGAGCTGGTCGAGGCCGGGGCCAACGCGTCCTTCGAAGAACGGCACCAGCCCGCCGAGGTGGTGCGTGATGATCTTGATCTCAGGGTGCTTGTCGAACATGCCGGACATTACGATGCGCCCCATCGCGACGCTCGTCTCGTACGGCCAACCGAACGCCCACCACATGTCGTACCAGGAGCGGTCCTCCGTCACGTAGTCGGAGAACTCGGCTGAGCGCGTCGGGTGGAGCCAGATGGGCAGGTCGAGCTCGGCCATCTTGTCGAACACCGGCGCAAGCTCGGGGTCATCGAGCGGGCGTCCGTTCACGTTCGTGAATATCTGCACGCCCTTCGCGCCGAGCTTGTTGATGGAGCGGTCGATCTCGTCCAGCGTCGCCTGTGTGTTGTTCATCGGCAGCGCCGCGACGAACCCGGGGAACCGGTCCGGGTGCTGCGAGACAACCTCCGCCATGCCGTCGTTGGCGATCTGCGCGAGCTCCGGGCTGTCCTCCGGCCCCGCGACCACCTCGACGGGCGGCAGGTTCAGCGAGAACACCTGCTTGTAGTCGTCGCCGAACTGGTCGATCTTCTCGAACCGGGCGTCGACGTCGTACAGCATGGGGATGGCGGAGACGCGCTTCATCATATACGCGCCGCCTTCGCTCATATTGGTCATCGTGTCGAAGTAGGGCTTGGGCAGAATGTGATTGAAGATGTCTATCTTCACGTAGTCCTCCGTTGGGGCGCGCATCGGGAGCACACCGTTGTCATCTGACTAACCCTATCCTCGCGAGGCACTGCGGGTCAAAGGGCGAGGGGCATTGTTCCCACCGTCGTTCCCTTGGCGCCGGGCGCTCGTCACTGCGCAGTGGGAGCCCGTCTACGACCCGATACGGCCCTCCTGGCGCAGGTGTATCCGGACCAGCCGCAATTCGTCGAACGTAACCTGGGAGTCCAGCAGATCCAAGACAGGCCTGAGAATGGCGCTACCGCAGGCCTTGAACGCGCTCTCTATCGCATCGAGCCTGTCACGTTCCGGCAGAACGTGGGTCAGGTCCAATACTGAACCCCCAGCCGATATGCGTTCCAGATGGCCTACAACCGTGGTCTCCGCCAGGCCTCGTTGCTGCGCCGCTTCGCTGATGGACAGCCCTCGGGACAGGAGGACTGCGGTCTCCTCGTGCGTGGAACTATGCCGCCTGTCCCGGCGCTCTCGTGGTCTGCCGACCGCCTCCCTCGACTGTCCCATGGGCTGCGCGTCAGTCCTGTCAGGCAAACCATTGGCCGTAGCGTACGCTCGTATGACCTCCAGGAACTGTCGACCATATTGCTCCAGTTTGGTCGCGCCTACGCCCGGCGCGCGGGCGACTCCTTCGACGGTCTGCGGAAGGACTGCGGCCATGTACCGGAGCGTCGTGTCCCCGAAGATCACATAAGGAGGAACGTTCCGAGCGTCGGCAAGCCGCCTCCGCAGATCCCGCAATTGCTCGAACAGGTCCTTATCGTAGTCCGCAGTTGCAGTTGGGGAGCCGGCCCGCCCTGTTCCGCTCGTCCCCACGCTTCGGCTGTTGACGGGGCGGGAGAGAATGAGCGGTTGACGGCTTCGGAGGAACTCGCGTCCCTCGGGCGTCGCAGCCAGCGCCGGGTATTCCACCCCGTTCTGCACCAGTAGACCCTTCGCCTGCAATCGTTGGATGAGCTCTCTGAGTTCGAGGCGGTGGAAGCCCTTGGCGATTCCATAAACGCTCAGCCGTTCGTGGCCCAGCTCGATGATGCGTTTGTCTCTGCTCCCAAGCAACACACGAATGACATGGGTCACCCCGAACCGCTCGTCGGTACGGATCACGGCCGACAGGATCTTCTGAGCGATCTCCGTGGCATCGAAGTCCTCCCTCGGTTCCAGGCAGACATCGCAGCCCCCGCAGTTCTCTTCCGGCCATGGTTCACCCAGGTACTCCAATATGAACCGGCGGCGGCAGGTCGACAGTTGGGCATACTCCACCATCCGCACCAGCTTTTGCTGGGTGTTCCGCTTCTCCGAAGCGTCTTCGATCTCGTTGATGAAGTAGTCCTGCCGGATCTTGTCGCCATAGGAGTAGAAGAGGACGCACTCGCTGGGCAGTCCATCCCTGCCGGCCCGGCCGGTTTCCTGGTAGTAGTTCTCCAGAGACTTGGGCAGGCTGTAGTGAACAACCAGCCGGATGTCAGGTTTGTCGATGCCCATGCCAAAGGCGATGGTGGCAACGATGATCGGCGTCCTGTCCCGGATGAAGTCTTCCTGGGTAGCGCGGCGTGTCTCCCTGTCCAGTCCTGCATGATAGGGGCGCGCCTGGAAGCCCTGGTCTCGGAGGTCGGCGGCCAGGTCCTCCGTTTCCCGTCGAGAGAGGCAGTAAATGATGGTGGACTGGTCCCGATGATGCTCCAAAAGGGACAGGAGCCGCCCCCAGGAGTCGCCTTTGGGTGACACGGAATAGCGCAGGTTCTCCCGGTTGAAACTGGACAGGAATACGCTGCCTTGCTGCAAGCCCAGTTGGACAACGATGTCCTCTCTGACGCGTTCCGTTGCAGTAGCGGTCAAGGCGATCACCGGCACCGTCGGGAAGTCCTCGCGCAACTGCCGGAGGTTGCGGTAGTCGGGACGGAACTCATGCCCCCACTCGGATATGCAGTGGGCCTCGTCGATGGCTATCAGGCTCATGTTGAGTTCGTGGAGGAATCGCCGGAATCCGGGGAGCGCCAGCCGCTCGGGCGCAATGTAGAGCAGTCTGACCTGCCCTTGTCTGACCCGCGTCCCTACCTGCTGCACCTCCGAGGCAGACAGTGAACTGTTGATGAAACCGGCACCTATGCCAGTGGCGTTCAGAGCGTCTACCTGGTCCTTCATCAGAGCGATCAGCGGCGAGACCACAAGGGTTGTCCCCTCGAACAGCAAGGCTGGCAGTTGGTAGCAGATGGACTTGCCGCCGCCGGTGGGCATGAGCGCCAACGTGTCCCGGCCAGCGAGCACGTTATCGATGATCTCTGCCTGCAGGGGACGGAAACTCTCATACCCGAAGCGGGATCTGAGCAGGGACAAGGGCGTATCACCGCTGTGCATAGGGACTGTTACCTCTTTGAGCAAACTGAGCCATACGGTTCGCCGGAACGGACAAAGACGGCCGTCCTATTGTGATAGAGCACACGGAATTCCACTGTCAACACGGCGATGTCACAGAAGACGCGCTCCCCTTGTGCTCCCTCGCCCATTGCCCGGTTTGCGCCTGCCTCGCTACCATGCCCCCATCCTTCCTCCGGAGTAGCCTGTGCAGGTACGCATCATCGGCGCGCACAGCCTGGACTCGAAGCACGCCCACCACAACTGCTTCCTCATCGACGAGTGCACCGCCGTCGACGCCGGAAGCATCATGAGCGCGCTTGGGGCTGACGAGCAGGAGCGCATCGAGGCTGTGCTGCTCACCCACCACCACTTCGACCACTGCCGCGACCTGCCGACGCTCGCGCTCAACAACCTCGACGCGGGCAGGACCGTCCAAGTGCACGGCGAGCCGCCCGCGCTCCGGACGACCAATACCCTCCTGCTGGACGGACGCATCTACACCGACGCCACGAAAGTCCCCGAGCCCGGCGTCTCCCCGCCGCTCTCGCTCCGCCCTTTCGCCATCGACGAGACGCGGGAGGTGCTCGGCTACCGCGTCTCCAGCGTGCGCGTGGACCATCCCGTGCCGACCATGGGCTACATCGTGAGCTCGGGCGGGCTGAGCGTCGGCTTCTCCGGCGACACTGGCGGCGCGCTGATGGGATTCTTCACGCATCCCACGCCGCCGGACGTGCTGCTGATCGACGTCAAGCTGCCTGAGCGCATGCGCGACGAGGCGGAGCGCCAACGCCACATGACGCCCGGCATGCTGCGGCAGGAACTGCTCGCCGCGAAGGAGGCTGGCGTCGCGCTGCCGAGACTCCTAGCGGTGCACCGCTCGCTCCGCGAGGAGCCGGAACTCCTGCGCGAACTCGCCGCACTTCAGACCGAGCTGAATGTCGACCTGGAGCCCGGCTACGAGGACATGGTCATCGGGTAGGTGATACTTGACGCAGCATTGCCATTAGCCACATACTTAGCTAAGCAATACTCCGGTGAATCCTATGACAACGGTGAACGTCCACGAAGCGAAGTCCCAACTCTCCCGCCTGCTCGCACAGGTAGAGGCCGGCGAGGAGGTCACTATCGCCCGCAACGGCAAGCCCGTGGCGCGGCTGGTTAGTTGTCAGCCCAAGCCCAAGCGCCAGCCGGATACGATGAAGGGGCTCATCAGTATCGACGAGCGCTTCTTCGAACCGCTGCCAGAGGAGGAGCTGGAGCTCTGGGGCGTTTGATCATTGCGAGTCCTGCTCGACACGCATGCGTTCATCTGGTGGTTCAGCGACAGCGCCAGACTGTCGCGACCCGCACACCGTCTCATCGCCGATGATGCGAACGAGGTTCTGGTCAGCGCCGCCACGGCTTGGGAGGTCGCTACGAAGCACCGCTTGGGGAAATTGCCGGATGCGGAGGCACTTGCCCTCGACATCCCTGGGGCTATCGTGCGGCAGAGGTTCGAGGAACTGCCAGTCACCGTGACCGACGGCGTGCGAGCCGGGGAACTTCCCGGCCCGTTACGGGACCCATTCGATCGCATGCTCATCGCGCAGGCGCTGGCACGCGACCTCGTCGTCGTGTCCAACGAGAGGCTCTTCGACCGCTACGGCGTGCGCCGTCTCTGGTAGCGCGGCAGCCTCAGCCTGCGAGGTGCTTCCCGAACCACGCCAGTGCGTCGGCCCATGCGGCCTCGGCGGCTTCCTGGTTGTAGCGCTCCGCGTTCGTGTGGTTGTGGAACGCGTGCGGCGCGTTGGCGTACACCTTCATGTCGCACGTCGTCCCGGCGTCGTTCAGCGCTTTCGTGATGTCGTCGATGCCCGCGTTGATGCGCTCGTCCAGCTCGCCGTAGACGGCGTAGACCGCGCCCTTGATGTTCGGCACCTGCTCCAGCGGCGGGTTCGCACCGTAGAACGGCACTGCGGCCGCGATGTCCTCGCTCTCCGTTGCCACACGCCACGTGATGCCTCCGCCGAAGCAGAAGCCGATGATGCCGATGCTCGTGACGTCCGACTGCGCCTTGAGGTATGCGATCACCGCCTGCACGTCGCCGATGTGTCGCTCGCGCGGGATCTCGCCCAGCTTCGCCGGGATGTCCTCGATGCTCGCCGTGCCGCCGTCGCGCGACAGCAGGTCGGGCGCCACCGCGATGTAGCCGTTGCTGGCGAGGCCGTCGGCCACGTCGCGCAGGTAGGGTACGAGTCCCCGGTTCTCGTGGATGACGATGACCGCCGCAGCGCTGCCGCCTCCAGCCGGTTTCGACTGGTACGCCGCGAGTTGCGCGTCGCCCGCGTCTATCGTGATGTCGCTTCCCGTGGGCTCAGGTCCGTCGATGAGAGGGTTCGCCATATCTCCATCCTCCTTTGGTTTGGTCAGGCCGGCTGGATCACTCCAGCCTGACGTTCTTGCTGTAGTCGTACTCAGTCGAGATGTCGCTCGCGAAGTCCCACGTCACACGGCTGGTGTCCCAGCCGGCGCCGAACGCTTCTTCGAAGAACGTGAGCATGTCGCTCCATGCAGCGGCGGTCTGCTCCGGACGGTAGCGCCCGGGCATCGTATCGTTGAACCAGCCGTGCGGCGCGTCCGGATAGACGCGGATGCGGTAGCTCTTGTTCGCCTGCTCGAACGCGTTGCGCCACGCCAGCATGCTGTCAACGGACATGACGTGGTCCGCCTCGCCGAACTGGCCGAGCACCGGGCACTGTGTCCCGGCGATCAGTTCGCTCATGGGCACCGGCTGCTCCGGAGTCGGCTGCCAATTCGGGCCGTCCACCCCACCGTAGAGCGCAACCACCGCCGCGACGTCGTTCCGGTGCGCCGCGTACAGGATTGGCTGACGCCCCGTCTGACAGACGCCGATGATGCCGATGCTGTCGCTCCGTACGTAGTCCTGGCTCCGCAGGAAGCGGATGACCTCATCGAAGTCTTCGATCGCCTCGTCGTCGCGGATGACGACCCGGGCATCGCCGCGTGCCAGAGCGTCGAGGTCGCCATCGAAGCGGTGGAACAGGTCGGGCGAGACGCCGACGTAGCCAACCTCCGCCAACCGCTCGGCCATGTCCTTCGGATGCTGGACGATGCCGTACCGCTCGTGCAGCCACATCACCGCGGGGCGAGGCTCGTCCGTGTCAGGCCGCGCCAACCAGACGCTCATGCCGCTCTCCAGGCGATGCTCTTCCAACATGGCGTTTCCTCCTTCGAGCCGGACTACGACCCCGCAACGAAATCCGCAAGACGGTCTATCTGATCGATGTCCGCAAGTCCGGGCTCCAGTATCAGCTCGTCGCAGCCGATCTCCTCGTAGGCACGGAAGGCCTCCCGCAGCGTCTTGGGCGTGGACGGCACCTTCACTTCCATCGTCCGCGCAGCCTCCCCGCGGAACGAGTAGTAGGAGCGTATCGACTCCGCCGTGCGGTCTGCGGCGTACTGCCCCCATGCGCACGTGAGCCCCGCAACCAGCCTCGGCCTGCCCGGCTTGCCCGCGTCCTTCCACGCCGACTCGACGACGCGGAAGTAGCTCATCACCTCTTGCGCCTGGTTGGATGCAGCGCTTCCCGCGCTCCCCGCGATGTAGCCGTCGCCCAACCTTCCCGAGCGCCGCAGCGCAACCTCCGTTCGTCCACCGATGAGCAGCTCAGGCCCCTTTCCGTACGCCGCCCTGGGGCCGATGGGGCCGACGTCGTCCTGCAGCGGCTCGCCCGCCCAGATGCGGCGCATCGCGGCTATCTGCTCCTCGAACCGCTTGCCGCGAGCCTTCATCTGGGCCTCAGCGGCAACGAAGTCGTCAGGGCGCGAACCGACGCCGAGCCCGAGCACGAAGCGTCCGCCCGAGATCGAGTCGATACTGGCGACCTGTTTCGCCATAATAGCCGCATTGCGCAGCGGCGCGATGAGCACTGTCGGCATCAACCGGACGCGCCTCGTCACCGCCGCCGCTGCGGCCATCGCGATGAGCACGTCGTGGTTGCCGTATACCAGCCGGTCTATCTGTGCGAGCGATGAGAACGGCCCGTCGTCCGCTCGTACCGCCCATTCGACGAGGATGTCCCCCTTGTTCGCGGGGATCACCTTGGGAAATGCGATTCCTATCTCCATGCACGCTCCGCGCCTGAGCGCCTGATCATTCCGGTCTGACTACGAATACGGGTCCGGCGCTGTGCCGCACGACGCGGTCCGTAACGCTGCCCAGCAGCAGGCGCGCCATGCCCGCACGGCCATGCGTCGCCATCGCCACGAGCTTGTCGCCCGACTCGCCGACCTCGTCCAGTATCACGCTGGCCGGGTAGCCGGTCACGACGCTCCCGCTCACGTCCGCAACTCCCGCCGACTGCAACTCGGCGACCTTCGCCGCAACGTACTCGTGCGCCTCGGACTCCATCTCTCCCGCCAGGTCCTGGCTCGCGTGGATCGGAGCGTATTCCGTGAACGCTTCACCGTACGGGTTCAGCGAGACGGCGCGCAGCACCGTCACTCCAACGCCCAGCGCGTTCGCCATCTCCACCGCGTGCGGCAGCGCCTGCTCGGACAGCTCGGAGCCATCCACCGTCACCACCACCCTGTTGACCGGGTGAGCGCCGCCCTCCTGGGCGCGGGTGATGAGCATCGGGTGCCTGCCGCTCCGCACCATCTTGTCCGTGACGCTGCCCAGCAACCACCTGCCGACGCCCGTGCGCCCGTGCGTGGTCATCGCGATGAGCGTGCCCGCGTCCTTGTCCGCCTCTTCGAGGATGCAGTCCGCCGGGTCGCCATCCTTCACCACTGTCTCGACGGTCACACCGTCCGACCTGATGGTCTCAGCCATCCTGTCGAGATACGCCTGCGCGTCGCCGTTTATCCTCGAAAGCACGTCTTCCCAGTCCGCGGCTGATGGCAGGGCTCCTGCCTGATCATCCGTCTCCCGGTAGACGCTCATCCCTTCTCTGACCAGTTCGCCGGGGAAGGGGTTCACCACGCGCAGCAGCAACACGGTCGCTCCTGTCGACTTGGCGACCATCTCGGCGTACGGCAGCACCTGCGACGCCAGCGCCGACCCATCCAACGGAACAACGACACACGAATACATGCAGACCCTCCTGCCTTTCATCTAGCGATTCCTGTTGACGGACGTGCGGTCCGGCTTACCCCTGGCCCACCAGCTTGCGACGCTCGGCAGCATCCTCGCCGCCCTTCACGCCGCGCTGGTTGAGGATGGGGCTGTACTTGCTCGCCATCCCCTGGCGCTCGTAGACGCTTGTGCCCGTGCCCGTGCCGCCCAGGTCGTTCGGGTTTATCTTCGCCGCGAGTTCGCGCGGGTACTCCGTGACCATCCCGTGGTACCGGTTCTCCTCCGGCGTGCGGAACGTATTCATCGGGTCGCCGCCGTCCTCGACGATCTTGATGTTGTCCTCCAGCATCTGGCGAAACATGATGATGCCCTTGTCAGAGCGTCCCAGGTGTTCGCCCGTGCGGTCGGCGATGTCGCCCTGCGTGATCCACGCCGCGACGTCCTGCGCAGAGTTGCTGTCCAGGATGACGTACTGCGGCTGGTCGTTCTCGTCCAACTGGATGACGGGAGGCTCGAAGAACGGAACGTCCTCCGGCGCCTGCTCCGGCGTGTCGGCGTCCTTGGGATGGCACATCACCCACCAGTGCGCGGTGTTGTAATCGTCAATCGGAACGCGGATCTGCACCGCCGGGCCGGTCATGCCCCACTTGTCGCGGTCGAACCCGTCGCCGCCCTGGCGCAGATAGTACGGGAAGATGATGGGGTGACCCTCACGCCAGGAGGTGTCCTCTTCGGAACCGCCCTCCATAACGCGGCGCTTGTAGATGCCGTACTCGTATTCCGTGAACGCGATCTTCTCATGGTGCCGGATCGTCTTCTGGCGTTCCGGCTCGTCCCGCATCACAGAGATGAAGTTGGACCAGTAGCCGTGCAACCACTCCAGGTGCACCGGGTCCAGCGAGTTCTCCTGGCACTGAAGCCAGTTGCACGGCAGCACGGCCAGTCCGATGTCCCTGATGACGTCGTCTACCGCGAAGACGTCCCAGTTCGGGACGAGCGGCGCGGGTGTGGGGCCGAGGTAGGCGAACAGCAGCCCGGCCTTCTTCTCGACCGGGTACGCCTTCATCTGGATCTTGTCCTTGAACCGCGCCTCCGGGTCTTCCGTCTCCTCGTACGGCTGCTCCGTGCACTGGCCCGTCTCGTCATACAGCCAGCCGTGGTACGGACAGCGCAGACCGTGCTCTTCAGGGATGCCGTAGATCATATTCATGCGCCGGTGGGCGCAGTGCGGCTCCATTAGGCCGAACGTGCCGGAGCGGTCCTTGTAGAGGATGAGGTCCTCGCCGAGGAGGCGCACCTTCATCGTCCACTTGTCGTTCATCTGGGAGACGGCGGCGATGGGGTGCCAGTAGCGGCGCATCAACTCGCCGGTGGGCGTGCCGGGACCGACTCGGGTATAGCGGTCGTTTGCTTCCTGCGTCAGCATCGCATCCTCCTTCTATCCTTCTACCTCGTCTCGATTATCGGGCGCATAATACAGCCGCCCAAGTTCGTGCCGCTAGCGTCGGTACGACGGCGAACTGGGGAGCGTCCGCTCCTCGAACGCACGCTGGACGTCAGCGAGCTTGCGGGGGAACTCCGTCGTCCGGCAGTTGTGCCAGTCGCCCAGTTCCGCTTCCCAGTCCGCGCCCGGCGGCAGGACCGTCGCGCACGAGCGCACGGTGTACTGCTCCGGGTGCTCCGATGCGGGCGGCGGCGTGCCGTCCTCGCGTAGCTGCGTCGCTGCCCGCAGCAGCATGCGCCGCGCGCGAATGATGCTCACGTCCGTCGTCCCCAGGTGCTCGCGCGTCCTGTCCATGATCGGGCCCATGCTGTGGATGACCGCCGAGTCCTGCAGCCGTACGGTCGGGATACCCGTGGCGTTGCGGCCCTTCGCCACCTGGTCCATCAGGAAGTCGCTGTCCGGCGCGGCCTGCGGCCACCACTTCGCGAAGAAGCGCCCGTGCTGCTCCGGCTTCATCGGCCCGACGCCCGGCACAAGCGTGCCTGGCTCCTCCGGCAGCGCCGAGTGCGGCCTGCCGTTGCCCGGCATCTCTCCCGCGGGTTTCCACCAGATGCCCATGTGGACGGTGTGGTAGTCGTCCACCGGCAGGTAGATGGAGAGCGGCACGACGCCATCCTGCGCAGGGAACATCCCGTAGATGGGGAAGATGAACTGCGTAGTGCGCCAGTAGACGTTGCCGTCCAACTCATGGCGCTCGGCGCCGTACGTGAACCCGTAGGGCTTCTCCGAGATATGGAAGTTTGCGCGCTGGTCGTTGTGGTAGAGGCCGTATCGTGGCGAGTCGTCGACATTCAGCCGGCGGTGCAGGAAGTAGACGTGCGTGGAGTCCAGTTCGCCTTCGAGCGCCTGCATCCAGTTGCACTCGTATACGATCTTCTGCGCGTAGCTCACGTTCTCCGGCGGTATCTGCCCCCACTCGAACAGCGGGATGCCGGGAGGGTCGTCCTGGTTAGGGCCCATGTAGATCCACGTGACCCCGCCGTAGTCCGCACCCTTGTACGCCGTTATCCGCACCTTCTGCTTGAATGCGCTCTCCGCGGGCTCGTTCGGCATGTCGACGCACTGACCGTCGGCATCGAACTTCCAGCCGTGGTAGGCGCAGCGCAGTCCCTCTTCCTCGGTCCGCCCGTAGAAGAAACCGGCGCCCCGGTGCGGGCAGTTCGCCTGCGTGAACGCGGGCGTCCCGTCCAGCGTGCGCCAGATGACGAGGTCCTCGCCAAGAACGCGTACGCGCTGCGGCTGTCCCTCCGCTTCGTACTCCCACGAATAGCCGACCGGCAGCCAGTACTGGCGCATCAGGTCGCCCATCGGCGTGCCGCGGCCTACGCGGCAGAGCAGGTCCGTGTTCTCAGCAGAGAGCATGCCGTCCTCCCGTTACTCCTGATTCGGCGTTTGCACTCGGACATCATCCTGCAGGCGCAGCATACGACATAGCGCAAGTCCCCGCACCGAATGATGCGCACGGAGGCACGTACTGGCGTATAGTCGCACGCGAGACAACGCCGGAGGAGCAGCAGCATGGAGATTACCGAAAACGTCCTGCAGAGCGGTATGCGACTCTGGTACGCGCGGCCTGACGACACGACCGAACCACGTCCCCTCATGGTGATGCTTCACGAGCGCTACGGCCCCGTCGAGCAGAGCTGGAACGTCATCCGGCGCATGGCGAGCTACGGCTACGTCGCCTGCCTCTCCGACCTCTTCCACCGATACGAGGGCGACCGCGGCCCCCTCGAGCGCTCCGAGGCTCGCTGCGACCCCACCGACGAGCAGACGGTGATCGACATCGACGAGTCCATCGCGTTCATGCGGGGCCTCGACTTCGTGGACGGAAGCAATATCGGCCTCGTCGGCTTCTGCCAGAGCGGACGCACACCCATGGTCTACTCGGCGGCAGGACGCGACGTTGGCGCTCTCGGGGTCTTCCACGGCGGCATCTACCCCCGCGACTACGAACCCATATTCGAGGGGCAGGAGCCCATCGCCGACGTGCTCCCCCGCGTCACCGCGCCGATCCTTGCAGGCTTCGCCGAGCACGACCAGCTCGTGCCCATGGAGAACGTTCGGCGCTTCCGGGGCGAACTGGAGTCGCTCGGTAAACGCGCGAGCGTCCGCGTCTTCAGCGGCATCAGCCACGGCTGGTTCAACGTCACTCGCCCCAAGGACTACAACGAGGCGGCGAGCAACGAGTCGTGGGACATGATGGCCGCCTTCGCAGCCGACGCGTTCGCGGGCACGCTCGGCGACGCCCCGAAGGTCGAGTTCAACGCCGACGCTTCGATCCCGTTCGACTTCTCGGTCTAACCGGGCGAGAGCGTCAGGCCCTGGACAGGAACGCCCGTAGCACCGGCAGTATCCGCTTGGGCGCTTCCTCGGCGAGGAAATCTCCACAGTCGAACTCATGCGTCGTCGCATCCGCCAACTCGGACTGCCATCGCGCATCCTCGGGTAGTGAAGAACCGGCTCTCGAACGGGTACAACTCGTCGGACACCCAGCCTGGGCGGGTGCCGCCTGGTATAAGAGTCACAGGTTCTCCCTGGGCAACGTCAGGGCAATCACTACAGCTTGTTGACGAAGGCACAGTCCAATATTTGCCAAGTCTCGCCGAGAGTAAAGGCCCTGTTGTTGATCACGCAGACGACTAGGTCCGGCATGTTGTAGTGGTCCTCGGATATCCTCGCCCATACGGTGAGGATGCCGTCCTCATAACGATAGATTATTCCGTTCGTGATTCCTCTGAACTCCCAGTTGCCTTCGGGTTGCGGGTAGACGCCGGTGAGGAACTCTTGCCCACTGTACAGGTACACACTGCTTCTCCATTGATATGTGCTTGCAGTGCCTCCAGTGCTTTGGAACCTGTCTGTAAGAAATTCGTCCAGCAGATAAACGTTCTGTTCATCTATCCCGACCCCCACCTTGAGCGTCTTCTGGGAATCTAGAGTAGGTCCTGCTACCCAGATAACCTCGTCCGGAGAAGGTGTCGGCGTAGGCGCAGGTGTGGCTGTTGCGGTCGGAGTTGCCGTAGGCCGTGGCGTGGGAGTAGCAGTGGGGCTCGGCCTGGGTGTGGAAGTAGGCCTGGGGGTCGCTGTTGGCGTCGGCGTAGGCGTCGCGGTTGGAGCAGGAGTCGCCGTTGGCGTAGGTGTGGCGGTGGCTGTTGGAGCAGGCGTCGCCGTTGGCGTAGGCGTCGGCGTGGCAGTTGGAACAGCGGTCGCCGTTGGCGTGGGTGTGGACGTTGCCGCGGCACAGGAGTCGCCGTTGGTACGGGTGTGGCCGTAGGAGTAGGCGTCGGGCTGGAACAGGCTGCAACTAACGCGATGGACAGCGGGACAGCAACAAGAGACAACGAGCGGGTCATTCCTTCACCTTGGCGGGGATTTCGGATGTATGAGTGGGCGCCAGGCTCAGGCTGGCGCCCACCCATCGCGAGTGTTGCGGAGTGTCTCTACACCTTGGCCCGGACGCCGGCCGCGAGCTCCGCGCTTTCGGAGACGGCAGTGCCGTCCGGGTCCTCCCACGCGATCTGGCCGCCGAGGCCGTGCTCGATGTTCCACGTGACGACGTCGAAGCACTTGCCCGTCACCTCGGTCGCCGCGTCCTGCTTCGCGAGGAAGAGCGCCAGCGGCACCATGTGGTCTGCCCGGAGCGGCAGCGGCGCGTTCGGGTTCCCCATGCCCATCTCCCGGCGCGCGATGTTCTGCTCGTCGAAGCCGGTCGTGCGCGTGTGGCCAGGGATCATCAGGTTCACGGCCACGTTGTCGCTGCGAATCTCGTCCGCCAGGTAGAACATCATCGTGAGCAGCGCGGCTTTGGTCGACTGGTACGGCATCTCGCGGCTGTTCGGACGGAACGCCTTGTACGCGCCGCCGTACGAGTGGTGCAGCGCGCCGCTGCTGATGATGGAGATGACGCTGCCGGAGCGCTGCTGGATCATCGGCCGGATGAAGCGCCGCGTGACCTTGAGCGCGCCGAACACGTTGACCCCGAACGCCCGCTCCCAGTCCTCGTCGCTCGTCTCCAGCGTCGTGATGCGCCCTGTCGGCGGGAAGAGGATGCGCTGCCGCATGGCGGCGTCGTTGATGACCACGTCGCACGTCCCCCACTTCGCCAACGTCTCCTCGTACGCCGCGTCGATCTGCTCGCCGTTCGCCACGTCCACCGTCGCCACGAGTACGTCGTCCGGGCGGCCGCGCAGGCTGTCCAGGAACTCGGTGTCCCTGTCGCTGGAGAAGCCCGACGGCTCCCACGACAGGTCCATCGCCACCACCTTGGCGCCTTCCGCCAGGAACGCCTGCGTGAATGCGCGGCCCATCCCTCGCGCCGCTCCGGTTATCGCTACGACCTTGCCTGCAAGTTCGCTCATATCGTCACTCCTCGGATACCGCCCCAGACACGCGCGCCGGGCGGAGGATGCGCCCATCATACTCCGAGCGCCCACGGGACGCTCGCCCCGCGTGTCCGGTATGGTGTGCGCGGCACACCGCCCCAGGCAGTGACCGTGAAGATACTGGGCAAGAGCATCGGGTTGGGCAACGGAACGGCGGAAGACGTCGCCCGTTTCCTGCGAGGGCCTGACCGCCGCAGGCGCGAGCTCCGGCAGGCTGCAAGCGTCTTCCGCGAGATGATCGGCGGCTTCCGCGCGCTCCACTTTGTCGGCCCGTGCGTCACGGTGTTCGGCTCCGCCCGCACGCCGGAGGACAGCCCGTACTACCGCATGGGCATGGAGGTGGGCGGCGCGCTCGCGGACGCCGGGTTCACCGTCATGACCGGCGGCGGCCCCGGCATCATGGAGGCGGCGAGCCGCGGCGCGAAGGAAGCGGGCGGGCGCACCGTCGGCTGCACCATCCGCATCGACGAGGAAGAGGACGCCAACGCCTACCTGGACACCTGCAAGGAGTTCAACTACTTCTTCGTCCGTAAGGTGATGCTGGTCAAGTACTCATACGGCTTCATCGTCATGCCCGGAGGCTACGGCACCCTCGACGAGGTGTTCGAGACCGCGACTCTCGTGCAGACCCGCAAGATCGAGGACTTCCCCATCGTCCTGATGGGTACAGAGTTCTGGCAGCCGATGCTCGGGTTCATGGAGGAAACGCTCGTCGCCCAGAACATGATCGACCCTGAGGACTTCGCCGCCATCACTGTGACCGACGACGCCCAGGAGGCCGCCACGCTCATACGCAACGCCGCCGCCCGGCGTCACGGCCCGCGCTTCACCGACGTCCTCCGCCGCAACCGCCTGCTGCTGGAGTAGCGAACGCCAGCCGCGCGACTACGCCGGCAGGTAGCTCGGGAAGCCGTAGAGCGCGACGCAGTTGTCGTGCACGATCTTCCGCATGTCCTCCTGCGCCTCCGGTCCGGCGAAGTCGCGCTCGATGAACTCGCGGGACTTCGGCCACGTAGACGCTGCGTGCGGGTAGTCCGACGACCACATCACACGGTCCACGCCGATGTCTCCCCGGTACCGGATCCCTACCTCGTCGTCGATGTAGGTGACGTACACCTGGCGGGCGAAGTACTCCGTCGGTTTCATGCTGAGCGGCGTCGAGAAGCCTCCTCGCCTGCTTGAACCGGTCCCCACCGTGCCGTTGATCCGGCCGAGCCAGAACGGCACCCAGCCGACGCCGTACTCGGCGGAGATGACGTTGAGCGTGGGGAACCGCTCCAGCACGCCGGACGCGATGATGACCGCGATCGACTTCTGCACCTCGTGCGCCGCGATGATGGGCCGCAGCACGCGGTTCTCACGCCCGAACTCGTACCGGGGCCGCTCCATGCCCGTCGGCGGGTGAAGGCTGAGGGGCATCCCCAACTCCTCCGCCTTGCTCCAGAAGACGTCGTATATGTCCAGGTGGTACGGCTGGTCCTCGGGCGGCGACGCCCAGATCATCGCGCCGCTCAGGCCCATCTTCGCGCAGCGTTCGAGTTCCTCCGCGCCAAGCTTGGGGTCGTACAGCGATATCAGCGCCAGCCCCTTCAGCCGATCGGGCGCGTAGCTGCAGTACTCGGCCAGCCAGTCGTTGTAGACGCGGAAGCACTCGCGTTGCAGCGCCGGGTCCAGCAGCCAGAAGAGCCGGAAACCGAGGGTCGTGTACAGCACTTCGGCAGCCACGCCGTCGACGGCCATGTCCTTCAGCCGCTCTGCCGGATCCCATCCGCCGGGACGGGCATCGGCGTACCCGCCGGTCTTCATGAACTCGACCTTCTCTTCGGCGGTGCGGGTCTGACCGGCCGCGATCCCCACGGCGAGGTCGTGGGGCTGGTACCCCTCGTAGACCCACCACGCGCCGGGGACGCCGTTGTACTCGTCCTCGACGTGCGGCGCTCGGTCACGGAACTTCGCGTCCATCCGCGTCGTCCACAGGTCCAGCGGCTCGCTCATGTGTGAGTCCGACGATATGTACCACGCGTCTGTCATCGGTTTCCTCCCGTGCTCTCGGCGCACGCACGCCCTTGTGCGCGCAATATCCTCCCACCCGCATTCCCCGTCAAATCTGCCGCGCCTGCAAGCACCCCTCCCATAACGTACGTGGGGGCGCAGCGGTTAGCCGGGGCAGGCGGTGCGGGCGGAATGCAACGCCCATGCGAACGGAATGCAACGCCAACGCGGACGAAGTGCAACACGGACCGGTACGGAATGCAGCAGAATGCGACAGCCCGTTCACTCCTGAAGAAGAGTGCGCCAGGAGTGGAGCGGCGGGATGTTTTTCTGAAAAGTGTCGCATTCTGTCGCTTTTTCCCGGGCGGGACCTCAGCCCTGTGACCAGCATAGGGCGAGGACGGAGGTCCGTGTAAGGGGCGGATGTCACTCCGTAGGAAAGAGGGCGGGAATGACGGGACTTCTCCAACTTGCACCCGCCTGCCATCTGATTGACAATCCGCACTGAGTGTAGGACAACGCCAACTGTCCCCGGTATGGGAGCGTGCTCGTAAGAAACGAGCGCGGCACAGGAGGACTGCAATGGTCTCGATCATCAGTTCACGCGGCGACCGGTCGCTTCGCAGCCTGGTGAACCTCGACGAGGGGCTCATCGCAAGAGAGATCTACGTCAACGCGGCTATCTACCAGCAGGAGCTGGAGCAGATATTCGCCCGCGCGTGGCTCTTCCTCGGACACGAGAGCCAGGTGCCCAACCCCGGCGATTTCGTCATCTCCCGCATGGGCGAGGAGGAGATCATCGTCACGCGCGACAGGAAGAACGTCATCCACGCGTTCCTCAACACCTGCCGCCACCGTGGCATGAAGGTCTGCCGCTACGACGACGGCAACACCCTGGTCTTCACATGCCCCTTCCACGGCTGGTCGTACGACACCGACGGCAGGCTCGTCGGCGTCCCGCACCACAAGCAGGCCTACAACGAGGAGCTCGACAAGGGCAAGTGGGGACTGCACGAGGTCGCCCAGCTTGCCAACTACTACGGCTCGCTCTGGGCGACGTGGGACCCCAAGGCCCCGTCGTTCGAGGACTACCTCGGCGTCTACGCCCCCACCATCAAGTGGTGTTTCGAGAGCTCCGGCGGCGAAGACAACGGCGTCGAACTCTTCAACCCCGCCACCAAGTGGTACATCCCCACGAACTGGAAGTTCCCAGGCTTCTCGTTCGACGGCGACAGCGCCCACGGCGCGATGACCCACCGCTCCGTGAACGTCGCCGCCATCGGCCCGCAGGGCGATCTGCAGGGCGGCAGCCGCAGCGGCATGAGGGCCCCCTTCCCGTCCACCTCCTACGAGATGCAGCTCCCGGAGCTCGGCCACGGCGGACACAACTTCATGTTCGAGCAGCCCGGCACGGCCGAGTACATGGACACCTGGCAGACCGAGCCGCCCGAGGTCGACGCCTACTACCGCGCGCAGCGTGAGAAGAAGCAGGCGCGTTACAAGGACACCTACCTCCACGCGGGCAACGGCGGCACCGCCCTCGTCTGGCCGAACGTCAACATCCAGCCGCACCGCATCCTCATCTGGCACCCGCACGGCGTCGGCGTTACCGAGTCCTGGCGGCAGTACCCCGTCGACAAGGACGCCCCCAAGGTCGTGAAGGACGCCCAGCGGCGCTACATGATGCGCTACGGCGGCCCCACCGGCCTCACCGAGTCCGACGACATGGAAAACTGGAACTACGCCTTCCCGGCCAGTCTCGGCACCATCGCCCAGCGCCTCCCCTACAACTTCCAGATGGGCCTCGGCCACGACTTCACGGACGAGCGCTTCCCCGGCATGACGTTCACCTTCCGCATCGCCGAGGCGAACCAGCGCGCGCGCCTGCGCCGCTGGATCGAGTTCATGGAAGCCTCCAGCTGGGACGACATCTACCCCGTCCACCCCAAGAAGAACACGGAGCGCTGACCCAAAGAAGCATCGGGAGACACCGTGTACTCAGCCTCATCCAACAACAGGATCGTTGGGCTCGGCTTCATCGCGCTGGGCGTCCTCTTCCTGCTGCCGCTCGTCAGCAGCTTCGAGTTCTCCTTCGGCGACTGGTGGCCCCTCTTCCTCATCCTCATGGGGTTCGGCAGCATCTCCAAGGGCAGCAGAAAGGGCGGCCTCATCGCCATCGGCATCGGGGTCGTGTTCCTGCTGAGCAACCTGGGTATCCTGAGCATCAGCTTCTGGCTGCTCTGGCCGGTCGCGCTCATCGCCATCGGCCTGGCCATCCTATTCGGCCACTCCCGCTCCCGCCAGGCCGCGAACGACGCTGCACCTGCGGGCGACGACCTCGCCGTCACTGCCCTCTTCTCGGGCAGTGAGCAGCGCATCGACAGCCAGCGCTTCAACGGCGGCAACGTCTCGGTCACCTTCGGCGGCGCGGAGATAGACCTGCGCGGCGCGGCCATGGACGGCGACGCGGCCACCATCAACGTCAACGCGGTATTCGGCGGCGTCAAGCTCCAGGTCCCGCCCGACTGGGCCGTCCACGTCCGCGCCGATTCGACGTTCGGGGGCGTCGAGAAGAAGCGCCCCGACCCCGCCGAGCCGCAAGCCACGCTCACCGTCACCGGCTCATGCCTCTTCGGCGGCATCGAGATCACGTCCTGAACCTGACAGGAGCAACGCCATGACGACCCAACGACCCAACGACAAGGCCGAAGACCTCATCAACGTAAATAACACCGTCATCCTCACCAACCTGCCCATCGGACAGCAGATAAAGCTCCGCGACGGCACGGTGGCCGAGGTGACCGCCAACCCGCGCGACGGCGGATGGGTGCGCGCGCGCTTCGTCGAACACGCCTCCAACGCCACACTCGTCGGCACCGAGGAGATGATCTTCGCCACCGATGTCACCGGCGTCATCGAGACCCCGGACGCCACGCCGTTCGCTCCTGCCGAGGCCGGCCCTGAGCGCGCTGCAGGCCTCGCCCGGCCCGTTACGATAACGACGCCGGAGCAGAGCCTGGAACGCCTCCTCTTCGAGCGCGAGATCGAGCGCTTCCTCTACCGCGAGGCCGAACTCCTGGACGACCGCCGCTTCAACGACTGGATCGAGCTCGTGGCCGAGGACATCCATTACCACATGCCCGTCCGCCGCAACGTCAAGTTCGGTGAGCAGCACCGCGAGAACACCGACCCCGAGTCCGAGATTTCGTGGTTCGACGAGGGCAAGCGCACGCTCGCGGGCCGCGTCCGCCAGATCAACACCGGCCTCCACTGGGCCGAGGAGCCGTTCTCCCGCGTTCGCCACGTCATCAGCAACATCCATGTCGGCGAACTGCAGGGCGACGAGGTCCCCGTCCGCAGCAACTTCTTCGTCTGGTCCAACCGCCTGCACGACGAGGTCAACGTCTTCGTCGGCACGCGCCACGACGTCCTCCGCCGCGACTCCGAGACCGGCTGGAAGATCGCCCGCCGCCTCATCCTGCTCGACCAGAACGTCCTCCTCTCCAAGGTCATCACGACCTTCTTCTAGGAGCGTCATCCGTCGTTCCTGCGGAGGCAGGAACCTCGCCCCTCTGGAGGGACAAGTCCATGCCCATCCTCCGCCTCAACCAACCCCATTCCGGCCACCCCCAGGAGTAACGCCCATGGCACTCACCGCGGAATGGCGTTCCTTCGGAGAGTTCGACGTCGTCCTCGTCGTCGAGGACGGCATCGTGCGCGAGGCGATGACCGCAGAGCCCGCCATCCTCAACAACTTCCTCACCTCCATGAGCGGCCTCCGCTCCTGGCACAGCGACCACGCCGTCGAGGGTGAGAAGCATCACCCCGAGCCGTGGGGCGCCCTCGTCATATCCCGCGCCGAGACCGGCGAGATCATCGACATGGACCCCCAACGCTTCTGGACCGGCATCCACATCTGGTTCCGCTCCCGCGGCGTCGACTACGACACCCCCATCGCGACGGGGGCCTAGCCCCGTCGTTCCTGCGAAGGCAGGAACCTCGCAGCCCTGTGCCTCGTCATTCCATTCCCCTCCCCGTCGTTCCTGCGGAGACGGGAATCCAGAGTGACCGCCAGGTCATACGACAGGCGTGGGACAGGCGTAGTCCCCTCTCCTACGGCGTTCTCCTGTGCAACGCCGGGTTCTCACGGTCGTCATCCCAGCGAGCCGGGTTCTCCATGATGTACTGGCGTATGCGGTTCAGGGCGGTTTCATTCCGTATCACGTGTTCATAGTAGTTGCGTTGCCAGAACGAGGCGCCCTGCGTGCCTTGAAGAGCGTTGATGCGCCTGGCGGAGAAAGTCTTGAAGGCCCTGACGATTTCCGACAATGCATGGCGCGGCGCACCTCCGTCCCCGCCCCCGGTAGGGGCAGGTTTGAAACCTGCCCCTACCCATGCCTGCGAACCTACCCCTGTCGACGCCACGCCATCCCCATCGTCCATGCCGCCGGTGCCTGCGCTCGTCAACACCACGATTCCATGCACGTGATTCGGCATAACCACCCAGGCATCCAACCTCACGTGCGGATAATGGCGCGGCAACTCCTCCCATACGGCCTGCACGATCCGTCCGGCCTCGCTGAAGAGCATCTCGCCTCCCAGCGCCTGGCCAAGGAGACACTCCCGGTTCCGAACGCACACTGTCACGAAATACGCCCCATCACGGGCATAATCAAAGCCGCGCAGTCGTATGGAATGCCTCCGGCGCACTGGGACGCCGAAGGGATATGGGGTGAGAGCTGAAGTGGTCATGGGGTTGGGGGTTATGCCTGTCCACTCGCCGCAAAGGACAGGGAGATGGATAAGGCGATGAGCAGAAAGATTGCCACGGCGCCCACTATTAGGCAGGTGAAGCGGGCATTCTCCCGGTTGATCTTGGCGGCGGTCTCTTCCGGAACGGCGAGTTCCCAGCCTTCCAACTCCCGCCCAACCACGCGCTCAATCGCATCACGTATTGTGCCCTCGTGCCGTTGAGCCTTCAGGGGCATATCCATCTCGTCGTCTGCATCTCGCATTGGTGGATCCTCGGAATGAAATATTCACCGCGCCTTTGCAATTGACTTGCGGGCGGCGTGTCCATGAGAAGTGTGGGTATTCACTTGCACAGGGTGCAACCACCAGATGTCACATTCCTCTTGCTGGCCGTACAGCGGTGTGGCGTCGGCATTTGATTCGCAGCCAGAAGATGAATGGAAGTCCGTAACATACGGCCGGCGGCCCCGCAGCACCGGTCGGACACGACGTGAGCCACGGCTAGAGCGCTCGTTCGGACAACAAGCGTGCCGAAGCAGAGGTCTCTTTCAAGCGGAACGCCCACTCCGTCACACTTGTGACATCTGCCCGTTGCGCACCCAATCCACTCCTCCCTATCCTGTTCCCAACGGCCCACCCAGCCCGCGCCATCGCCGGGATGACGGGCCGATACCACAGAGGAGGAATGGCCAGAAATGGCGCAAAATGGCTCACTTTTCAGAGATGACTCACTCACCCACCGTCAGGCGGTGGCGCTCCCGCACATCGCGGCCGAATCCAACCTGGAGCGAGCAGCCGAAGCGGCCCAGATAGGCAG